>JBBDYI010000374.1:0-61337 GCA_040901705.1 Pirellulales bacterium
ATCACGATCTCACCAAGCCAACCAAGAAGCGGGTAAATCAAGAAGTGCCGCTCGCGTTAGATGGTCACCGACCACGAAACCCGCGATGGCCGCCCCAATTTACAAGGCACAAGCCAAACAATTCGCATGGCGTCATGGCCAGAAGTCCATTCTGCTCTGAAAGAGTGCCGCCGAACCATTTCTACGCGACACCAATCGACCCCTCCGTCGATTCATGGAAGCGTCCGCCTGAAAAAAACAAAGCCGGCTCAATCTTGCTTGCAAAACGCCGCCGCCCGATTATAATCCAATCAAGTTTTTAGAAAAATATCGCGAGACAATTGGATCGCTAGTGACGAACAGAGAACTTTCGCAAGGAATTCCCTCATGACAGCGTTCTTGGACAAGCTACGTTGTTCTCCTCGTATCAGGGCTGTGGTGGCCGCCGGTCTGCTCTCTTTGATCGGCTCTTCGCTGAACGCGGCCAGTCCGATTCCTGGGCTTTTCAACACCGGCGTCGACGGCGCTGGCGTTAATTTGCCGGGAGGCGCCGACGACCCGCACTACGCGATCATCATCGATCCCAGCGGCCTGGGCGACATGGTCGTGCCCTCGGATGGATTTCCGATCGGTCCGTGGATCGCCAATGGGCCGAATTCGCAATGGATCGGCCCCAGCGACGGCAACGACGCCGAAGGACCGGGCGGTGATTACTTCTATGAAACGACGTTCGATACTACTGGCTTTCATCCGACGAACTGGTTCGTCAGCGGAAATTGGGCCACGGACGACAGCGGTCTGGCCATCCTGATCAACGGCAATGGGACCGCAAATCCGGTCGCGGGCGGCTTCGGCGCCTTGACCCCGTTCGTCGTCTCCGGCGCAATGGGCGGCGTACCGGGCGTAAACTCGCTCGTGTTTCAAGTCGGGAACGGGGGCGGCCCCACCGGGTTGCGCGTCGAAGTGGATTACAGTCGGGCAGCGCCGGCCGGCTCGGTGCCGATTCCCGGCCTGCACAACACGGGCGTCGATGCGGCCGATCAGCCGCTGCTGCGGTTCGTGGACGATCCGCATTACGACCTTGTTGCTGGTCCGCTTGGCGGATTCCCCGCCGGTCCCGTGGCCGTCGACGACACGGCCGTCGAGAACGGCGAATTCCCAATCCCGCCGTGGATCCCCAACTCGGCCACGTCGCGTTGGATTTCGCCCAAGCTCGACGGTGCCGGGAATGCCGAAGAGGGTTTCTTCTATTTCCAGACGACCTTCGACCTCACCGGACTCGATCCCAGCACGGCCGTGATTACTGGCCTTTGGTCCACGGATAATACGGGTCACGAGATCCTGCTCAACGGCGTTGCGACCGGCAACCCGCAGGTTGGGAGTTTCCCCGTCTTGTCTCCTTTTGAGATCTCGAACGCGCTCGGCGATACGTTTCTGCCGGGCATCAACACGTTGACGTTCGTGGTCGAAAACGCTCCGGCATCCTTCAACCCGGCGGGCCTTCGCGTCGAAGGCATGGTCGCGCACGCCAATCCCGTTCCGGAACCCTCGACGTTCGTCTTGGCGGCGATGGGATTCGGCATGACGGTTTGGAGCATTCGCCGCCGCCGACATGGCCGGTAGGCGTTGAAGCGTCGCGTTGCGGCAAATGCCGTCCGAACGCGAGCACTTTTCACCGTATTCGGCCATAATGAACTTGCAGCGGGAGCCGTCCGGGTCTTGGCCTTGGCGGCTCCATTTCGTTCGTACTCGGTTGATTTTCAATCTGCCCCTCGCCCGTTCTCGGAAGGGTTGCGATGCGTTTGCCCGCCATGTTTCGCCGACTTCGCCGAGATTGCGGCACCCGCCTTGCCCGCCGCCGCTTCGATCCGCGGTTCGAAGCGCTCGAATCGCGTCACGTGCTCGATAGCGTCGCCGTATTCAACGAGATCAACTACAACCCGGCGGGCGACAATCAGGCCCTCGAGTGGATCGAACTGAGGAACATGCTGTCGGTCGACCTCGACCTGACTGGCTGGACATTGCGCGACGGCGTCGCCTACGCGTTCCCGGCGGGCACGATCATTCCGGCCGACGGATATCTGGTCGTGGCCGCCGATCCGATGGCGCTGCAAAACGTCACAGGATTCGCCGACGCCCTCGGTCCCTATCTCGGCAACCTCTCCAACGGCGGCGAGGAGATCGAACTGTTCAACAACAGCGATCGGCAAATGGACGTCGTCGATTACGGCGACAACGCGCCCTGGCCCGTCGGACCGGACGGATCGGGCGCAACGCTGGCCAAATTCGACGAAAACTGGGACGCGTCGGACCCGGCGAACTGGCGAACCAGCTTGCAACTCGGCGGTACGCCTGGAGCGGAAAACTTCCCACGGCCCGATCTCACGCCCCAAACATCGCAGCCGATCGCGTTGACGTCGAATTGGCGCTACGAAGACTCGGGCGTGGACCTCGGCACGGCTTGGCGCAATCCTAGCTTCGTCGATGCCGGTTGGTCGCAAGGTCAGGCGGTCTTCCGCGCCGGCAGCGATCCGGTCACGCCCGCGCTTGGCTTGCGGTTCTTGCCGTTCGCCAACGATGCGGACTCGGGTATCAGCGCGCAAAAGACGTACACTCACAAGGTCGACTTCGGCATTGCCGATACCGGAGCGCTGGTCAACGGCGTGCAATTCTCTCAAGCGACCCCCGCCACACTCGGCTCGGTGCCGAATTTTTCTCTGACGCCGGTCAGCGGAGCACTCACGACTTCTTGTACGAATTCCGCCGCAGCGAACGTCACCGGAAACGTCTTGCAACTCATGCAAGATTCGATGTGCAACGTCCTCGGCGCCGCAACGGGAGCGGTGACGATCACGCTCTCGGGCTTGACCGTCGGCGCCCATTACGATACGCGGCTGTACAGTCGCCAACCGGCCGCGAGCGGCGCTCGCGTCATCAACGTGCAGTTCGACACCAACGCCGACGGTACGCCGGAGTCGACCAGCGCGATCGACCAGAACAACGCCGCCGCCAATCCACCAGGACTTGCCGCAGCCAATCAGGCCTATGCGATATCCTACGACTTCGTCGCCACCAACTCGTCGATGCGAATCCGCCTCGCGCAGACGCAGAGCAACACGTCGTGGGTTCTCTACGGACTGACGAACGAGGTCATCGGCGGCTCGGCGGTCACAGCCGAACCGATCGACACGCTCTTTAGCACGGGCTTGGGCGACGACGGTCAGCCGCTATCGGCCGGCGCCAACGACCCGCACTGGTATCACACCGATTCAGCACAACCGGTGTTGGCGATGACGGGCCATCCGGCATGGGCCGGCAACACGCCGCAGTCGCAATGGGTTGGCGTGACGTCGAACGGCGGCACGAACGTGCCGAATGGTCCGTATTCGTTCAGCACCCAGTTCGACCTGTCGGGCTACGATGCCTCGACGCTTGGGTTTTCCATGTTGATTGGCGTCGACGACGGGCTCGACAGTGTTCGCCTCAACGGCAACCTGACCGGCATCTCGACCAGCGGTTTCGCGGCCCTCAATGGTCCGTTCACGATTCCGGCGGCGTCGTTTCTCCCCGGCGTCAACACCCTGACTTTCAACTTTACCAACGGCGGCACGGCGGAAAATCCCTCCGGCTTGCGCGTTCAATTCGACGCGACCGCCGTGCCGCTCGTCGATCATTCCCAAGTCGAGCTCGGTCCCAATACGCACTACTTCCGTCAGGAATTCCAGTTCGCCGGCGACCCTCAGGACGAGCACGAGCTTGAGCTTAACGCCCTGATCGACGATGGCGCGGTGTTCTACTTGAACGGGCAAGAGATTTATCGCCACAACATGCCGGCCGGAACGATTGCTTACGCGACCGCCGCGGCGACGGACATCTCGGGGGCGCAACAAACCGGGCGGATTTCCGTACCGGCGGGCGCGCTGGCAATCGGCCGCAACGTCCTCGCGGTCGAGGTTCATCAGTTCTCGGCCGCGTCCAACGACGTGCGTTTCGGCGCCGAACTCTTCATCACCGAAACGCCTGTGCCTCCCGATGCTCTGCCGCACGTGGTCATCAATGAACTGCCCGGCTCGCTCGATCCGAACTTCTTCGTCGAACTCAAGAACGAAGACACGGTACCGCGCGATTTGGGCGGCTGGATCGTCAAGCGGCAATCGATGATCCCCGCTCAATACGTGTTGCCTTCGACCGTTCTCAATCCCGGCGAGTTGCTGCTCGTCGACGAAGCGACGCTTGGCTTCGAGGCGGCGGACGGAGACCGTATTTTCCTCATCCGCGCCGGCGGCGAATCGATCATCGACGCGCATGCAATGACGACGCGCCTCCGCGGTCGCTCTTCTCCACATGGCGGGCGCTGGCTCTGGCCGAGCGCGGCCACTCCCGGCGCGAGCAACACCTTCGATTTCCGCGACGAAGTGGTGATCAACGAGATCATGTACCATCACTTCCCGACGTACGAAGTGCCCGCCACAGCGTCGACGTACAGCACGACGTCGCTCGTTCCGATTTCGGCCACCTGGCGATACAACGACCGCGGTCAGAATCTCGGCACTTCGTGGCATCAGTCTGCGCACGCAGTCGACGGCGTGAACTGGCAATCCGGCCAGGGGTTGATCGGTTACGACGTCGACGCCCAACCGGAGCCGATTCGCACGACGCTTGCAAACCCGGTAAGCAACAATCCGTTTGTCGTCACGTACTACTTCGAAACCGATTTCACGTTCAACGGCGATCCCAGCGATCCGACGCTGGAATTGATCCTCCGTCACATCGTCGACGATGCGGCCGTGTTCTACCTCAACGGCGTCGAAGTCAGCCGTTACAACCTGCCCGGCGGGACGATCACATCGTCGACGCTGTCGAGCACCACGCTGACGAATGCCTCCGATGTCGGAAACATCGTATTGCCGAAAGACCAATTGCAAGTCGGCGCCAATCGTCTCTCGGTGGAAGTCCATCAGGCCTCGCTCACCAGCAGCGACATCGTGTTCGGCGCGGAACTCGTCACACGGACGCTTCTCGCGCCCCCCTTGCCCGGACAACCGTATCAGGAAGTTCCCGAAGAATGGATCGAGCTTTATAACCGCAGTTCCTCTGATGTCGTGTTGACCGGTTGGAAGCTCCGCGGCGGGATCGACTACAACTTCGCGCCCGGCACGACGATTCCCGCGGGGCAGTATCTCGTGGTCGCGAAAGATCGCGTCTCACTGGCCGCGAAATATCCGGGAATCGTCATCGTCGGCGACTTCAGCGGCAGCTTGTCGAATCACGACGACGTTGTGCGTCTCGAAGCTCCGGACGACAATCCGGCCGACGAAGTGCATTACTTCGAGGGCAACGGCGAGTGGCCGTCGCTCGCCGATGGCAATGGTTCCACTTTGGAACTTCGCGATCCGGACGCCGACAACGCGCAGGCGGGCGCTTGGGCCGCGAGCACACCCGCCGACGGCCAGTGGCAAACGATCACCTACCGCGGCGTCGCCCAAAACCCGCCCGGCAGCAACGATCCGACGAACTGGTACGAGTTCGCGCTCGGTTTGCTCGACAGCGGCGAAGTGCTGATCGACGACGTGTCGGTTCTCGAAGATCCCAGCGGCACGCGAATCCAACGCGTCCTCAATGGCGATTTCAGCAACGGCGTAAGCAACTGGCGGCTCCTGGGGAATCACGGTCTACACGGACTCTCCGCCGTGATTCCCGAACCGGGCAATCCCGCCAACAACGTGCTCAAGGTCGTCGCCACCGGCACCACCGAGCACATGGGCAACCATGTCGTGACGACGTTCGCCGGTTCGGCTCCGATCGTCAACGGACGCGAGTATGAAATCTCGCTGCGGGCGAAATGGCTCGGCGGTTCGCCGCAATTGCATACGCGGCTGTATTTCAACCGGCTCGCCAAAACGACCATCCTTCCCACGCCCACGACCGCCGGCACGCCCGGACAGGCCAATTCGCAGCGCGTCGCGAATATCGGGCCGACCTACTCAGGTTTTCAACATGCACCGGCGGTTCCGCAGGCCGGCCAACCGATCGCCGTGTCGGCCGAGCCGAACGACCCCGACGGCATCGCTTCGCTTGTGGTCCAGTATTCCGTCGGCGGCGCTCCGTTCGTCTCGGCCAGCATGGTCCCGGACGCGGACGGCGTCTGGCGCGCACAGATCCCCGGTCAGGCCGCCAGCGCCATCGTCCAGTTTTACGTCGAAGGGACCGACACGCTCGGCGCGATGTCGACCTATCCCGCCGCCGGACCCGAATCGCGGGCGCTGTTCAAGGTCAACGACAACGTCGCGACCACCGGCTTGCGACACAACTTCCGCGTCGTCATGCTCGCCGCCGACAGCGCGTTCATGCACCAGGAAGTCAATGCCCAGTCGAATCATCGCCTCGGCGCGACGATCATCTACGGCGAGCAGCAGGTGTACTACGACGTCGGCATCCGCGTCAAAGGCTCCGGGTACAGCCGCGGCGGAGCGGCGACGGGCTACAACTTCCGCTTCGATCCCGAGCGACCGCTGTTCGGCGTCCACGAAATCACTTCCATCGACCGCAACGGCGGACCATACGGCCTCGGCGCGAGCCACCGCGAGTTGACGATCAAGCATATCGCCAATCGCGCCGGCGGCGTCCCCATGTCCTACGACGATATCCTCAACTTCATCGGTCCGAGCCCGGCGTACAACAGCAGCGCCCAGTTGCTCGGTTCGCGGTTCGAGGACGAATTCCTCGATACGCAATTCGACAACGGCGGCGATGGCACGCGATTCAAGCTGGAACTCATTTACTACAACACCACCACGGGCAGTCCGGCCCAGATTCACCCGCGGCCGAACACGGTCAACGCCGTCGACATTCAGTACATGGGCGAGGATGAGAATTCCTACCGCTGGAATTACTTGATCCGCAATAACCGCGGCCAGGACGACTTCGCGCAGATCATCGAGCTGGGCCGCACGCTGAGCATGTCGGGCAGCAACGTCGGCGGTCCGCTCGACGTCGCGTCGCAAGCGGTGATGGACGTCGACGAGTGGTTGCGCGTCTTCGCCTGGGAATCGCTCGCCGGCGTGAACGACACCTACAACCAGGGTTTGTCCCACAACCTCCAGATCTACGTTCGGCCCGAAGACGGCCGCGTGCTGGCCTTTCCCTGGGACAATGACTTCGCCCTGAACCAATCCACGAGCTTGAATATCTATGGCAGCGGCTCGAATTTCCGCAAGGTCATCGACATTCCGACGAACCAGCGGCTGTTCCAAGGGCACCTGCTCGACATCATCAACACCACCTACAACACGGCCTACCTCACGCCGTGGGTGAATCAATACGGAACGCTCTCGGCCGTGAACGACACGGCATCGATCCTGCAGTACATCGACAGTCGGCGGAGCTACGTGCTCAGCCAACTGTTGCCCAGCGTCCCGTTTGCGATCACGACGAACGGCGGCGCGGATTTCACCGTCGCGACCGAAAACGTAACGCTCGAAGGGAACGGCTGGATCAACGTCCGCGAGATTCGCCTCAACGACAATGCTTCACCGCTGGCCGTCACGTGGCTAGACCAAGACAGTTGGCGCGTCACGCTTCCGCTTGCGGCCGGAGCCAATTCGCTCACGCTGCGAGCATTCGACCACCAAGGACAGGCGGTCGGTTCCGACACGATCGCGGTGACGACCAGCTTCGTTGCGCCGACGCCGATCAAGCATTTGCGAATCACCGAATTGATGTATCACCCGGCAGATCCTTCGCCAGCCGAGTTCGCCGCGGGCTTCACCGACGCCGACGATTTCGAGTTCGTCGAACTCACCAATCTGGCCGATGCCCCGTTGTCGTTGTCGACGGCGCGATTCGTCAACGGCGTGCAATTCGGTTTCGCCGGCAGCGCGATCGACACGATCGCCGCTGGCGGATACGTGCTCGTCGTTTCCAACCCGGCTGCCTTTGCCTTCCGTTATGGCAACGATCTTCCCGTCGCGGGTGAGTACACGGGCAATCTGAACAACGGCGGCGAAGCCGTTCGCCTCGAAACGACCGCAGGTCAAACGATCCTCGACTTCAATTACGACGACGCGACGCCGCCGTGGCATCCGTCGACCGATGGTCTCGGCTACTCGCTGGTGAAGATCGATCCGGCGGCCGCGACGGCGACCTACGGCGACGGCGCAGCCTGGCGACCGAGCTTCGAGTTGTCCGGTTCCCCCGGCGCGCGCGACGCGATGTTCGGCGATTTCGATTTCGACAACCGCGTGGGACTCGCCGATCTGGCGTATTTGCAATCCCGCCTCGGCACGGCCGTCGGAGCGACCGCCTCGACGGGCGACTTGGACGGCGATGGCGACGTCGACCGCGCCGACGCGGCGCGACTGTCGACCCGCTTCGGCCGCGCGTACATACCGCCGCCTCCTCCGGCTCCGGCCGCGTCCCTGCTTCGGGCCACAGCCGAGACACTCGAGACTCCACGCGTGACGGCTCGCCCCACGCGGCGCGTGCGCCCGGACGTGCCGCGTCAACCATCTGCCGATTCACCGACGGAGTCTCAACTTCGTGCCGCGCGGACTGCCCGACTCGCGCCGGCGACGGTCGATGCCGCCCAATCGATCACTATCGCCTGGTCCGTCGCGCGCCGCCGCCGTTGAACTCAATTGCAGCCGCGGCCGGTGTAGATCGGTGAGAGCGCTCTCTATTCATTCTTTCAGGCTCTACTGTTGCGCGAGCGCGGTCGTCGCCCGTTAGTAGTCCATCGTCGACCTCTTCGTCGAAACAGTAGACCCCGTTGGTCCGATTGCTGATGGACTATTTCTCTGCCTTCCGGCCGGAAGCGCGGAGAACTTCTTGAAAGCCGCGAATGGCTGTCAGCTCCACGTCGTCCAGTTGTTCGAACAGCCGTTGCGACGTGAGATCGAACGACCTGCGCGGGCGACCGTCTTTTGCATTGCGCGCATCGCCGTTGTGAAAACACCAGCCCGCCGCGCCGCCTGAGATCGCTCCCCGCAAATCGGCCTCGAAGTCCTTGGCGTCGAACGAAGAGCTATAGGCCCGGCGCAGCGGCTCCTGAAAATGAACGGGAACGACGTGGCCCATGGCCTTCATCGATTTCAGTAACTTGCGAGTGACTTCGTCGGTATGCGCGGGCGAATCGTGATCGCGTGGCCGATGCGGGGCCACGAAGTCAACGCCGACTTTGACGATATACTTGCGCAGATCGGCGTCCGAAAGATCGCCACCCTGCGACGCCGTTACTAAGAGATCTGATTCGAGTTCCCTGACGCGGTCGCGCAGAGCCTTGAGGTCGTCGAAACTAACGAACCGCTCGTCCTGGATGTTCCGTTCGTTGGCAAGGTCGAGATACCAGTTGCGTCGCGATTTCAGCGCCTCGACGAGCGTCTCGACGGCGCGCCGGTGCGTATCGAGTTTCGCCAGTCGGCTTGGCCCAGTGACGCCGTTGCCGCGAGACAGCGTAACGTCCACTATCATTCCACGACGGTCGCACTCGTCGACCAGCTTCTGCAGCTTGTCCAAGTACGGCTGCCGCGGCGCGCCATCGCCATCGACGGCCGACACGTCGTTCCCGAACGCAGCCCAAGTGGCCCAGACCCGAATCCAATTGATGCCAGCCTTCTGCATATCGTCGAGGTCTTTTTGCCAAACCTCTGCACTCGCGCCGAGCGCCCCGTAGTAGCTGCAGCCCAGCAGGAATACGGGCTTGCCGTCAAGCGTGAACTGCGAATCGCGAATCGCCAATTGGTGTCGCGGAGCGAGAGCGTCCGCGTTGGCTTCGACCGGCGAGAAAGTCCAAACCACGATGACGCCGAGAAGGGCGTGCCAAAGACAACGATTGTGTGACATGGGTGGATTTCTCTCGATCGAGCATACAAGAGGCCAAGGCCGTTATTAGGCCACGAACGAACGGCTGGTGCAAGAGAACGATGGACTCGGCACTCGCAGCGCGGGGCATTCTCGCATCGTTTCTCACCGCGCCGCGACACGACGCCATGAGCCACGCGGGAGAAACAACGCATCCGCACCCTCGCGTAGTCGCCCGCACTCGCCACATTCGCAAGCCGAGGCCATCGGCCATAGCCAGCAGAACGTCAGTAAAATCGCTGGAGTCGATCATCCGGGCAACGTGCGGCCGCAATGTTGATTCCCTGGAGTTGTCCTGGAATCTATAATCGTTGATTAATATGACCGACGTTACGCGGATCTTGAGCGAAGTCGAACACGGCGACTCAGCGGCCGCCGAAAAGCTGCTTCCGTTGGTTTACAACGAACTTCGCCGCCTCGCCTCCGCCCGACTTGCGAACGAGAATCCCGGCCAGACGCTCCAGGCGACGGCCTTGGTTCACGAGGCGTACGTTCGCCTGGTGGACGTCGATAAAGCCCAGCATTGGAATTCACGCGGGCACTTCTTCGCAGCCGCTGCCGAGGCCATGCGGCGGATACTCGTGGAAAGTGCGCGCCGAAAACGACGGGACAAACACGGCGGACAACTACAGCGCGTGGAACTCGACGAGATCGTTCTGGCAACCACGACTTCAGACGATCAGCTGCTGGAAATCGACGAAGCGCTGGATGCTCTGGCCGAAGACGATCCCCAGGCCGCGGAATTGATAAAGCTGCGATTCTTCGCGGGGTTTTCGCTCTCCGAAGCCGCGCAGATCGTCGGTTTGTCTCGCACAAGTGCATATGCCCACTGGGCTTACGCTCGGGCGTGGCTGCGATGTCTGATCGAAGGCGAGTCGTAGAGGCTATCTACAAAGAATTGCCGAGGATCCTGACTGTAGGAGGCGAATACTTTCGCCGAGGCACTTGCTTTGGGGCTCCGTCGGCTAAAGTATTCGCCTCCTACAGTGTGAAAAACAAGCCCATTCTTTGCGGATAGCCTCTTAGGCCGTCGACGGCCCGAGAATCTGCACGTTCTTCCCGGACGAATTCGCGCCCAACGTCGCACTACGTTATGGAGCCATCGGGCAAGGTGATTGGCATGACAACAAAACTACGCACGGCCAAAGACATTTTCGTCGAACTCGTGGCCAACGTCGTTCCCGATCAGTGGGATGCGACCTTGCAAACCGCGTGCGACGGCGATATCGACCTACGCGATCGCGTCCAGGCTTTGCTCCGCGCGCACGCCAAGCCTGGAGATTTCTTGGCGCGGCCCGCCGTTGCCGCCGATGTCGCGCAGGGTGGAGACGATATCGTCGCCGAGTCGCCCGGTACGCTCATCGGTCCTTATCGACTCTTGGAGCAAATCGGCGAAGGCGGGTTTGGCGTGGTGTTCCTGGCGGAACAGGAGCGACCAGTCCGGCGAACCGTGGCGCTGAAGGTCGTCAAGCCAGGCATGGATACGCGGGAGGTGATCGCGCGTTTCGAGGCCGAGCGGCAAGCCTTGGCGCTAATGGACCATCCGAACATCGCCCGCGTCATCGATGCCGGGGCGTCCGATCGGGGGCGTCCCTACTTCGTGATGGAGTTGGTCGACGGGGTCGCCGTCACGGAATTCTGCGATCGGAACCGGCTGTCCGTCGACGAGCGGCTGCGGCTGTTCGCAACGATCTGCCATGCCGTGCAGCACGCCCATCAGAAGGGAGTCATTCACCGCGACATCAAGCCGAGCAACGTGCTGGTTAAGCTGCACGACGGCGCGCCCGTCGCCAAGGTAATCGACTTCGGCGTGGCCAAGGCGACCGGGCAGCAACTGACCGACCGGACATCGCTGACCCGCTTCACTCAAATCGTCGGCACGCCGCTCTATATGTCGCCGGAACAGGCTCAGGTCAGCGGCGGCGATATCGACACGCGCAGCGACGTCTACTCGCTGGGAGTGATGCTATACGAACTGCTGACGGGCACAACGCCCTTCGACAAAGAGCAGTTGCATCGGGCCGGGCACGACGAAGTACGGCGGATCATCCGCGAGGAAGAACCGCCCAAGCCGAGCACGCGAATCAGCACGCTTGGCGCGGCGGCTACGACGGTTTCGACCGAGCGCCAGAGCGACCCGCGTAAGCTCGGTCAACTCGTCCGAGGCGAGTTGGACTGGATCGTAATGAAAGCGTTGGAGAAGGACCGCGATCGCCGCTATGAGTCGGCCGGCTCATTGGCCCGCGATGTCGAGCGTTATCTACGCGACGAGCCGGTACAAGCTTGCCCGCCGTCGACGTGGTATCGTTTTCGCAAATTTGCCCGGCGGAACAAGCGAGTTCTGGCTGCGACGACGTTGTTGGGATTGGCGCTGCTGGTCGCCGTGGGAGCTGTCGCGGGAAGCTTGGGGTGGGTGGCCCACGACCGTTCGTCGCGGCGACTTATCGCCGAGTTCGAGGCGAACCGAGCGCTCGATGAAGTCACCGCCTCGCAGGAACGAGAGAATTGGTCAGCCGCGCTCGCCGCGGTCAAGCGAGCGGAGGAACTGCTGGCCGGAGTCAGCGACGGCGAGCTACTCAAACGCGCCGGCGAGTCGCGTCGCGAAATTGAGATGGTGCTGCGCCTCGATAGCATCATGCTCGACTTGCAAACGCTGCCCGGTCAACCGACGCTCTTCGATTTCGCCCAGCCGGATGCCGATTACGCCAAGGCCTTCAGCGAATTTGGCATTCCGGTCGGCGCACTTTCGCCAGCCGATGCCGCCGAACGAATTCGCCGGTGCGGCGTTCGCCAGCAGTTGGCCGTGGCGCTCGATGCCTGGGCGGAAGCACGGCGCTACGCGGATACGACGCGAGGAGACACGGTCGGTCCCACATGGCGGCAGTTGCTTGCCATTGCGTCGCTTGTCGATCCAGATCCATCGCGCATTGGTGTTCGCCAGGCGTTGTCGAATCGATCGCGCGACAACCTCGAAGACGTTGCTCGCGAGTTGCCGGTAGCCGGTGCGTCGCCCGTGACGCTCGGATTGTTGGGCCGCGCCTTGAGCGATTACGGCGCACACGAGCAAGCTGAGGTGCTGCTGCGGCGAGCGCAGCAACGGCACCCGAATTCGTTTTGGTTGAATTTCGACCTGGCGATGGTCCTGATCCGACAAAAACCGCCTCGGACAGACGATGGCATCCGCTTTCTGTCGGTCGCCTTGGCGTTGCGGCCGGATTGCCCTGCCGTGTACGCGCATCTCGTCGCCGCGTTAACCCGGCGCGGCGCCACGGCCGAAGCCGACGCAATTTGTCAACAGGCCGCCGTTTTTCACGCCGAGTCGGCGGCAATGCACCTGATGCGTGCAGGCGTTCTCGTCGACAGCGGCCAGCCGGAGCAGGCAATCGCCGCCTGCAAGGAAGCGATCCGTTTGCAACCGAACGACGCTTGGACGCACAACGGCCTTGGGGACATCTTGCGACGTCAGGGCAAATTGGATGCGTCCCTCGATTGTGTCCGCAAGGCAATCGAAATCGACGCGACGCAGGCGGCGTTCCACACGAACCTTGGCCGTGCTCTGGCCGGCAAGAATGAACTGAGTGAGGCCATCGCCGCTTTCACCGAGGCACTGCGCCTCAACCCGAATTACGTTCTCGCGCACAATCATCTCGGCCGAGCACTGGCGGCCCAAGGAGACAACGACGCAGCCATCGCGTGCTACCGCAGGGCGATCGCCATCGATCCGACGCATGCTTACCTTTACAAGAATCTCGGCGTCGCCCTGGGCGCACAGGGTAAATTCGACGAGGCCATCGCCGCTCACCGCGAATCTATCCGGCTCGATCCGACTGACGCGATCAATCACCAAATCCTCGGCGCGCTTCTGAGCGGAAATGGTCGGCAGCGAGAGGCACGCGACGCTTTTCGTAAGTCGATTGAGCTCGCCGCCGATAGCCCGACCGCCAACAACGCGCTGGCGTGGTTTCTTGCTGCCTGTCCCGATTCTGCGCTTCGCGACCCGGTTCAAGCGGTGGAACTGGCGAAGAAAGCCATCGCACTTGCGCCCGATGATGGCAATCTGTGGAATACGCTGGGCGTGGCGCAATATCGGGCTGGCGACTGGCCGGCAGCGATTACGGCCCTCGAAAAGTCGATCGCGCTTCGCGGCGGCGGCGACAGTTTTGATTGGCTGTTTCTGGCGATGGCTCACTGGCGGCAGGCAGAAAAGGACCGAGCGCGTGAATACTACGAAAAGGCCGTCGAATGGATGGAAAAGCACCCGTCGCGCGACGAACAATTAAACCGCTTCCGCGCCGAAGCGGAAGCGTTGTTCGGTGGCGAATCTCAGAACACAGAAACCAAATCGCCGTAACGCCAGTCGCGTCGGCGCCTCGCAGAGTTTTGCCATGATGCGTCGATTCAACGCCAGCAAACGAAAACACCAACTCCGATCGACGCGACGTTACGACGCCAGCCACCAACTCTCGGTGCTGCGATTCGAGGCACTGGAGGATCGGCGATTATTGTTCAGCCCCTACACGCACATTTCGGCCGCCGAACAGGTGCTGGCCGATCTGACCGACGATTCGCAGCTCACGATTGCCGGGCAAGACTATGACGTGCGCCCCGAAGTCATCGCGGCGCTTCGCGACTATCCGGCGTATTATCGCGCCGGCGTGGTCGGGCCGGATAGTTATCCGGACGTGCCGCTGGGAGCGGGCATCATTCACGCTGAAAACGCCGGCTTGTGGGCGCGGCACGTGTTTCGCGAAGCCTGGGCGGCTCAAACCGATCCCGGTTACGACGCCGCCGAGCGATCGCAAATCCTCGCCTGGTCGTACGGATTCTTGACGCACATGGCCGGCGACGTGTGGGCGCACACGCTGGTCAACGATCTGGCCGGAGGCGTCTGGCCGGCGATTGGCGATATTCCGAGCGAGGCCCAAAATGCCGCGATCGTGCTCCGGCATCTGGCGATCGAGGGTTACATCGCCGACTACACGCCTGGCTACGACGGGAACCCGACGCGCAACCCCGGCGATACGAGCGACACGACAACGCCGGAACTCGTTTTCGCGGTGCCGCACGAGTTCGTCTACAAAACGCTGATCGAGCCGGATAACGGCTTGCATACCGAAACGCGCGGCGTGCTAATCGACCGATTCTTGAGCCTGCGTGCGACTTTGGAAGGCTTGAAGACCCCAGCCAACCGTGACCTTCGCAGCGAAGCGAGCACGGCGGTGTCCGATGTCCTCGGCAGTCTCGACGCGGCCGAAGCGGCCTTCGACGCAGCGGCCGGCCCGTGCTTCGATACATTCGACCTGACCGCATGCGTGCAATCGCTCGGCAATCTTGCCAAGTGGGGCGCGGTAAATTCCGCCGCCGCGTTCGAAAGCTTCCGCCTGTCGACGCTCGACGACTTGGCAACCGCTCTGTTCGATTCCTATTTGAACGAGTGGATCGGCAACATCGACGCGGGATTGCGGCACTGGACCGAGTTCAGCCTGGCCGTCAGCAATGCGTTGCTGAATCCGCAAACCCGCCGCGACGCTCAAGACTACCTTTGCGCGCCGCGCGGTGGCGAGTTCGATCCGGCCCGCATCGCGTGTGAAGATGATGTCGGCTTTCTAGACGTGATTTCCTATGCGACGACCGATTTCGTAAACGATTACTTGCTCGGCATGCTCGGTGCGCCCGACTTCTTGGGCGGGTTGCGGGAGAAGTTGCAGGACTTCGCTCACACGCTCGACTTGGCGTTAGGCCCCGCATTCAATCCAATGCGATTGACGCAAGACGCGCTGCGGGACTTGAGCCAAACCATCTCGCACACGGCTTTAGAGGCCACATTTGGCGTCGATTTGAATTTGCTCGAGAGTTTCCTCAAGACGCCGTCGGCGATGCTCGACGTGACCGAGATCGACCTGGGACCAACGTTCGGAGTTACGCCGTTGTTCCAGCCGGGCGATCACGCGCGGTTGGACCAACTGTTGGGAATCGTGGGCACCGACCATCACGAGACCACCGATCCCAAAGTTCTCAAGGCCGACGAGGCGTTCGATCCAACCAGCCCGACGGTGTTCGCGGCCTACGCCAACACCGTGACGATGTCGAAGCTGCTGCTACTCGACGGAGCGACGCTCGACGACGTGTTGGGTGACATCATCGGCGAGCCGGGCTTCGCGTTCTATCAGCTTGTCGACACCGACTTGCCGGTCCGTGGCAACGTAATGCTCACGCCGCTGCCGGGCGTCGGCGCAACCGAATTGTTGTCGTCCGAATTGATGGACTCGCGATACCGCAACCAACAGTGGCTGCACTCGATCGACCACGACCACGCCTGGCGGGCCGACGGGCTGCCGGCGTTCGCCAACAGCAACGCGGCGGGCGCGCACAATCGGCCGCTTGACGACGGCTTTCCCAACAGCGGCGGCCTGGGCAATTTCCCGTTGTGGGAGAGCGCGACGCTGCGGCCGGCGTTTCGCGTGCTGTTCCGCGATTGGGAGAATCCGCAAGGCTTTACGGACTTCCGCGATGACTACGGCGACGCGCCGACGATAAATCCCGTCGAGCGTTTGGACGACCCCGGCGTGGCGGCGGCGCTCGAAGCCGGACTGGCCGAGACGATCGAGTGGTTCGGCTCGCTCGACGGAGCGGCTTCTCCACCGGCAAGTTCGAATTCGCCGCCCGTTCCCGCGGCGTCGCCGGACGCATTGGCGTTACTCGCACAGCCGTTGCCGCTCGTCGGCATGTCCGTTGGGCAGGCCCTCGATATCGAAGGCCTGTTGCGGCAGCTACTGCTCGAACCGGTCGAAGCGTACTTCGGCGGCGACGCCACGCCAACGGCGGCGGAACTGGTGGCCGTGCTGTCGCAACTTTCGACGACGGTCGGCGACGTCCAAGCAGACGTTGCGCCTCTTGGCGCGGGCGGCGGACTGGCGCAAACCGCGCTCGGCGAGGAACTCGCATTCAGCATACGGCTGACGGCTAGCCGCACGCGCACCGACGTGCCGCTGTTGCTGCCCAGCCAAGACGTATGGGGAATTACGCTCGGCGCGGCGGCGACCGTCGACTTGACCGCGACATTGGCGATTGGTCTGACCTTCGGTTACGACCTCACGCCCGGCGTATCGGCCGCCGATGCGTTCTTCATCTACATCCACGAGTTGACTCCTGGCGTCACGGTTCGAACGGACGACCTGAATTTCTCGGCAAAGGTCGGCTTCTTGGACATCGGTATCGAGGATGGCATCGTAAACCTTGACGCCGAGTTGCCTTTCGAGGTCGTCGATCCAGGCCCCGATCTGTTGGGGCGGATTTCGTTGGCGGACTTGCAAGCCACCAGCCCAGCCATGCTGTTCGACGTGGCCGCGCCCACGGCGACGTTCTACGCAAATCTGCCCGTGACCGGAGGACTCGGTGGTTTTTCGCTCAGTCCGTTCTACAGCACACGGCCGTCGATCGAGGTCGAGGACGACGACTCTTTCGACGCAACCCCACCCCAGACGCGCGTCGAGAATTTCGACGAGCTGCTGAACTTCAACGCGCTGTCGCCGCAAACGGTCGTCGCGGCGCTCGAGCAACTGGCCGGCTGGCTCGACAATTTTTCGCAGTCCGCGGTCATGGCGACGCCGATTCCATTGACCGGCGGAACGACGCTCGGCGACGTGGTCGCATGGGGCGAAACATTCGCCGCAAGGATTGTCTCGCCGCTGAAGTCGCTCACCAGCACGCCGCTGTTCGACACCGCCGAGGAATTGGCGAACCGCTTGGCCGAGGCGCTCGGCCTGGACATAGCGGCAATCGACGCCGATTACAACTGCTTCACCGACGAGTTGACCTACAAGCTGAATCTGTCCGATGTCCTGCAACCGATCGACGTGCCAATCGATTTCGACCTGGAACTCGGCTCGGTCGGACTCTTGAGCACGTCGAGCACGCTGCGCGTTACCGGATCGGCGGACATAGAACTGACGCTCGGCTTCAAGTTGTCGCCGCTAGTCGCGGTGGTGACGGCCGCGGGCACGGCGCCGTCCGACGGCGTGTTATCCAGCGACGCTCACTTTGCACTGACGGTTGGCGACGGTGGCCCCATGCCGATCGTTGTGCCGCGCGATGACGCGAATACGTCCGTGGCGGACCTTGTGGCCGACATAAACGCGGCGATCGACGCGACGTGCCTGAGTGGGCGCGTAACGGCGTCGCACGACAACGGCACGTTGCGGCTGGCCGCGCGGGTGATCGACTCCGCACCGTCGTTTCATTTGGAAGCAACGGCCGGCGACTCGGCGATCACTGATTTGCATTTCGCGGCGACGAACGCGGCGACCGCATCAACGCTCGACCGGTTGTTCGTTCGCGATCCGCGTCTGACCGCCTCGCTGCACATGGCGGCCGACGATGTGGACGCGCTTGCGCGATTCGGATTCATTGGCATCGAGGTCGTCAACGGCTCGGCGACGGCCGACGCGTCGATCGACGTTTCGCTAACCGACCCGGGAACGGTCGACCCGGACGGCGACATCAGCATCACCGAGTTGTGGACCGCGTTGAGCGATGTTTCGACACTTGTGCCGTCGCCCGAAGTGTCCGGCAGCGCCCATGTCGTGCTGCCGATCCGGTTGAACCCGAACTTCCTCGGCGCGGAGCACCCGGCCGACCCGCGGATAACGGTCGATTGGCCGGACATCACCAACGCCGGCACGCTGACCTTGAACTTCAACGAAGACATGCAGGAATTGGCGAATTTCGAGTACGTGTCGCAACTTGACGTGATCGACGCGCTGGCGAGCGCTGCGGAATACCTGGCGTCGCTCGAGGAATTCTCGTTCCTCGGCGAGAAATTGCCGCTCGTCAATCGCAGCGTGAGCGATATCCTCGGCTATGCCGCGGAGTTCACGCGGCAAGTCCAGTCGGTGCGAGACGACCCGGGCGCGACGTTGCAGGAATTGGAACGGCGATTGGAAGTGGCGCTGGGATTGGTTCCGGACAGCCCACTGGTCAATCTTTCGTTTGACGGCACGGCGCTGCGGATCGAGCTGGTCGCGGCGGCAGCGTTTGACGAGTCGGTGGCGATCGACTTGGACCTGGCCGCGCTGTCGGCCGCCGCCGGGGGCGTGCCGGGATTGGAAAACGTGTCGCGACTGGTCGACTTAAGCGGCTCGGGCGTGTTGTCGCTCGCGGCCAGCGCCACGGCCAACATTCAGTTGGGAATCGACGTCGCCGATCCGTCCGACCCGCGGTCGTTCTTGTACGACACCACCGAGCTTGTCGTCGAAGTGCGGGCAACCGGGACCGATCTCAATTTCGACGCGCCGCTGGGGCCATTGGGCGTGTACATTCGTAGCGGCGTGGCCGTGTTGGACGGCGACGGCATCATCGGAACGACCGCGCCCGCGCGATTCAGCGTCTCTCTCGTCGATCCAAACGGCGACGGCCGGATCGACTTCGCAGAACTGGCCTCGCTCAATCCGGCGATCGTCGATGTCGATCTGACCGGCCAGGTGCGGGCGACATTGCCGGTCTATTTCCCGAGCCAAACAACATGGCTCGGCGACATCGACCTGAGAATCACATCGCTTTCCGATATTCCCGGAACAATCGAACTGACGGCGCCGCCGATCAGCGGACAATTCGGCCTCGTCAACCTGCTCGACAACTTGGGCGTGGTCGTTATCGGACTCGACAGCGTCCTGGCGCGTATGCAGGACGCGCTCGACGGCGTGGTGTTCGCCGCGCGATTGCCGCTCATTGGGCGCGATCTGCAAAAGAGTGCCAAGTTTATCGATCGGCTGCGGGAAGAAGCCGTGCAGCCGCTGGCCGACCTGCTCACCGACACTCCGCCCGTGGACGCGGTGCGTCAAGGACTGTTCGACATTCTGGGTCCGTCGGGGTTGAACCTGCTGGACAAGGACTTTCACGACGAACTGTCCGACAACGTGCCCGACGCCGCGGCGAATCTCGACGACGTGGTGCTCGAAGTCTCGATGGGTGGCAACCAGATTCAATTCAACGTTCGCCTGAAGCGGGCGATGGAACTGGTCGACGCGCCGATTGCGTTCGACGTGGGCCTGCCGGCGCTGGGATTGGAAGTGGACGGCGACGTCAGTCTGCGGTTGGGTTATGAGCTTACGCTCGGATTCGGTGTCAACATCGCTCAGGGTTTTTACTTCGACACGTCGCCGCAAAACGAACTGCTCGTCGAATTGGAAGCCACGATTCCCGGCATGACCGCGACCGGACACCTCGGCTTCCTCCGCGTCGACGTCGAGGACGACCCGACCATGCCGAGCCGGCTGACCGGAAGCTTTGCGATCGACCTGATGGACCCGATCGACAACCCGCTCGACCCGGACGACGACGACCAGTTGTCGATTCTCGATCTGGCGTCTGTCGGAGAACTGTCCGATGTGGTGAATGCTCGTTTTTCCGCGATGGCCGACGTGAATCTGCGCCTGGCCACAAGTTTCGTCACCGACGCGCGGTTTCCGTCGATATCGGCCGACTTTCATCTGGATTGGACGTTCCTTAATGCCAATCCAAGCGGCAATCCGGCGGCGCTGGGAAACCGTCCGCACGTTGTGTTCTCCAACATCACGCTGCCAATCGCCGAGTTTTTCGACCACTTCGCGGGCCCGATTCTCGGCCAAATCAAAGACTTGATCGAGCCGATCCAGCCCCTGATCAAGTTCTTGACTGACCCACTGCCCGTGATTTCCGATTTGCCGGGCATCGACGACGTTTCGATTCTCGACATCATCGCCGTGCTGCCGCCGATCAATGGCATCGACATCACGCAAGATCAAGTCGAGTTCTTCGAGGCGGCGGCCCGGCTGATCGGGCTGATCGACAAGATTCCCGAAAACTTCGCCGACTTGCAAATCGCATTGGGCAGCTTTGAAATCGGCGGCCAAGGGGGAACTGGCGACCTGCGGCGGATTCTAGGCTCGGTCTCCGACGACGACCTCGATCACGTCCAGGAAATGGACACCGCACCGCAGCTTCAACAGGATCACGACGTCGGCGACTTTTTCGACGAGGCCGCGGACATCGACGGCGGCGTCTCCTTTCCGATTCTCACGGACCCTAGCCAGGTGTTCGAATTGTTGCTCGGCGGCGATGCGACGCTGTTCAAGTATCAGTTGCCGGAGCTGCGCGCCGAACTGACGTTCAAACGCGAATGGCAGCCGTTTCCGCCGGTTCCTCTGTTCGGCACGTTCCGCGGCGTCCTCGGCGCTACCGCCAATCTCGGTTTCGGCTACGACACCTCTGGATTGCGGCGTTATCGCGAGTCGGGCGACTGGCGCGACGTATTCGGCGGTTTCTTCATCGACGATCACGCCACGTACGACAGCCGCGGCGAGCCGATCAAAGACGACCCCGAAGCCACGATTTACGGCAGCGTCACCGTCGGCGTCCAACTCGGAACCGGCATCGCCGGCGGCATCGAGGGCGGTCTGTTCGGAACCGTAAACATCGACTTGATGGACCCGATTCCCGACGGCGCGGTCCACTTCGACGAGCTGGTGGCCAGTCTCGACGAAGGCCTGCTTTGCACGTTCGCCGTCAGCGGCGAAGTCCGTGCGAAGATCCTTGCCTACCTGGAAGTGGCCGGCGAACGGACGAGCGAGAAAAAACTCGGCGAGTCGGGACCGATTCTGTCGTTCGATTTGAGTCCCGACCAGTGCTTCTCCTCGCGCTTCGAGTCGAACAACGTCATCGACACAGCGGCGGACATCGGCGTGGCGCCGGGCATTCACCTCGCCGATTTGAGTCTGATGCCGGCCGGAGACACCGATTGGTATCGCTTCGATCTATTGCGGCCCGACAGCGTGACGATCGTCGCCAAGGGCGATGTCAAGCTGGAGGCGACCAACGCCAACGGGAGCCTGCTCGGCCGCGGCACGGACGAGGGAGGCAAGACGCGGCTAACGCTGCAGAATCTTGCCGCCGGCACATATTACGTTCACGTTTACGGTAACGCCGTCGGGAATTACGATCTTTCGATCGACGCGGCTACGGGAACATCACATAGCGGATTACTGGGACCGCAAGGTACGCCGACCCGCGTGTTCTACGTCAATGACCCGACCGTCACCGATCCAACGGTCGCCAGCTTCTACTCGCTCGAACCGGGCGACGACGCGAACGATGGCCTATCGCCGCGGACGCCCAAAGCGACGGTCCAAAGCGTACTGGCGACGTATGATCTTGGCGAAAACGATTTGGTGCTGATCGACAGCGGTGCGTATGGTTCGGGCGCAATCACGCTTGGCGTGGCGGATTCCGGCGCGATGTTCGCCGGCGCGCCTGAGGGAAGCGTGTTCGGCTCCGGATCGCGGTGGCGGCTCGTCGGAGCCGACGACGTCGTGATCGACGCGCTGACGTTCGAAGGCGGCGGCGGGCCGGCGATAGAAATTGACTATGCTCGCACGATGCCGGCGGACGAATCCAACGACAACGTCCTGCGCCGGATCGTATTTCGCGACGTGGGCACGGCGATTCGGATCGATCGCGGGTCGGGAAACCTCGTCGAACGGAACCGGATCGATGGCGCCGCGGCGCTGGGCATCGATGCCGTTTCGCCGACGGCTCTGACCATCCGCGACAACGAATTCTTCGACACGCCAACGGCGATCCGGTTGGATCGCGCTCCGGGCGGGGTCGTCCAAGCCAATACGATCTTCGGCGCGACGGCGACGGCGATTCACACCATCGACGCGACGGGGACCATCATCCGCACGAACGTCATTGAGGACGCGGCGACCGGCATTCTGATCGTCGGCGGAGATGGAACGACCGTCGACGACAACGCGATCCTCGCGACAAATACGGGCGTCCTGGCGCAGAACGCAGCAGACCTTACCGTTAGTGGAAACGTGTTGACCGCCGTTCAAACGGGCGTGCGATTGGAGGATGTGCAATCTGGTGCGCTCATCAACAATGTCGTAACGGCCACAGGTCTCTACGGAATGTGGTTGCGAGGCGGAGGAGCGTGGACGATCCGCGGTAACGTCGTCGAAGGGGCGGCCGAGGGAGTACTGATTAGCACGACCAGCGGCCAATCGCTCGACTTGAACGCCCGGAATAACTTGGTAACCGCCAGCAGCACCGGCTTTCGCGTGGCCGACGCGGGAGTCAGCGGCCGGCTCACCGCCAACGAATTCCACGACAGCGGCACGGGGCTGATCGTCACGGCGAGCGGAGTCGAGGTCGACGACAACGAGTTCCGCGGCAATCAGACAGGGTTGCGGCTCAGCGGAAGCGCAGCGACCGTGCATGACAACGACATGCATCACAACGCGATCGGCGTCCATGTCACTTCCGGTGTGGCCAACATTTACGGTAACTCGATTCACGACAACACGGTCGGCGTGCGAAGCGACGCAACGTTCGGCCCGGCAAGCTGGTCGATGGCCGATCCGAACGACGTGTTTCGAAACGCGACCGGCATCGAAGCGCTCGGCGGCGCGACGATCCAGTTCAACCGCCTGCACCATAACGTAATCGGCGTCCGCGTGGCCGGCGCGGCGCACGTGCATCACAACGTCGCCTATCGAAACACAGACGCCGGCATCTTGGTCAGTGCCGTTACCGGCGCGACGGTTGAGAGCAACACGATTTACGCGCCCGCTGGCGATGCCGTCCGCTTGGATGGCCCAACCACCAACCTCGTCCTGCGCAATAACGTCCTGTGGGCCGAGAGTGGATTCGCGCTGGCGTCGCCGACCGACAACCATGCGGGTCTGGTGAGCGATTTCAACAATCTGTACGTTTCCGGTTCCGGCAAACTCGTGCTGTGGAAGAAGGAGATCAATGACCTGTTGAACTGGCAGGTGGAAACGGATTTCGACATGCATTCGATCGGTTACACGACCATCGACCCCGGGCGCGACAATCCGCGGTTCGTCGATCTGGCCAACGACGACTATCACTTGCTCGACGCAGTGTCGACCAGTATCGACGCGGGCGACCGGCTGGCGGCGTTCAATGCCGAACCGGTGCCCAACGGGGGCCGGATTGACCTCGGCGCCTACGGCAACACGTCGGAGGCGGCGATGTCTCCGGCCAGCTCTCGACTTGAGATCGACTATCCCAATTACTACACCGACTGGACGACCGACGAGGGGCGATTCATTCGCTGGGCCGGGTACAACGTCGCCGGCAACGTTCACATCGAACTGTACGAGGAGGGAGTCGGCAAGATCGGCGACGTGGCCGTGGTGTCGGCGAGCGCCGGTCCCTACCTATGGTCGCCTGGCGACAACGGCCTCGCCGGCGACCCGACGCGACGCTATCGATTGCGGATTTCCTCGGTGAACGACCCGGCGGTGTTCATCTTCTCGCGCGAGACGTTCAGCGTGCCGCCAGAGACCGCGGTGTTTTACGTCAACGACGCTTTGACCCCGCAGGACGAGTACGCAACGGCCGCCGGCAACAATCGCAGCACGGGACGCACGCCAGCCGATCCCAAACCCAGCCTGCTGGCCGTGCTGAAGTCTTACGACCTGGACGCGGGCGACACGGTTTACGTCGATGCCGGGGAGTACCGCCACCTTGCCGATGCGGTCTTGAGCGGCGATCTTGCCATCGGCAATGACGAAGGTATGACCGTGACGGGACCAGGCGATTCTGCGCGCGTGGCGCGGCTCGTGCAGTTCAGCGACCGTCCCAGCCAGGCCGCGATTGATGTAAACAACGCCGACTTTGTCACGATCAGCCACCTCACGCTTGTCGGCGCTCCGACGGGGCTGTGGGTGCGGAATGGCGCCACCGATTTTCGAGCCGTTTTCGTCACGACAAATGGCCATGTTCTGGACGGACTACGCATCGACACCGGATCGTCGGCCGCGTCGTTGGCGTCCATCATCGCGATCGACAATGGGCGGTACGGGATCAATACCCAGGGACCATTGGGCGAGTTGGTCGACAGCACGATCTACGGCAATCGCAACACGGGCGTGTTGCTGAGCGCCTCAGGCAGCCCGCTCGTCGCGAATAACCTAATTCACAGCAATCGGGGTGATGGCATCACGATTCCGGGTGCGGAAGGCGCCCGGATCGAGGCGAACCGCATCTACGGCAATTTGGGGCAAGGTCTTCTGCTTTCGGCAAGCGGACTGCTGACGACAATCGGCCACGACGATTTGTCGCTCGGCCGCGGAAACATCGTGTACGACAACGGCCAGAACGGCATCTATGCCACCGGCGCCGTGCGTGTCGTCGGCAATACAGTGTATGGTCACTCGGCGAACAATCAAATCGGCATCTACGGCGCCAAAGAGATCACTTCCAACGTCGTGTTTGGCAATGACATCGGCATCCACAGCACCGACACCGTTTCGACCAATCGCGTCTACCAGAACCGCACCACGGGCATCGTAACGGGAGCTTCCGGCCGAGTTTCCGGCAACGTCGTCTACTCCAACGGCGTCGGCATTCAAATCGGGTGTTGCGGCCTTTACAACGCCGCGGAACTGACGAACAACCTGGTCTATGCCAACGCGACCATTGGAATCAGGGCGTATCCGGGCAATGGGATCAAGCTCATCAACAACACGGTTTACCAGCCGTTCGGCAATGCGCTCGTCTTCGAAGGCGACACGACCGCGTTCGCGATGCGCAACAACATATTCTCCGTGGCCGTCGGCTATGCGATCAACGCCGGGAGCTTCAACCTGCCGCAATTGGCGAGCGACTACAACAACTTTTTCGTGACCGGGACGGGGCAGGTCGGTGTGTGGCAGGGAATCGCACGCGCTACGCTTGCCCAATGGCGTTCGGCGTCGTTTACCGACGGCAACAGCCTGGCGCAGAACCCGCTGTTCATCGACCCGGACGGCGGCGACAACCTAATCGGCTATTCGAGCGTTCTGGCGGACGGGCGCGACGATGATTTTCATCTGCAAGGCCTATATGGAAGCTTCCACGGCGGCTCGTCGGCGCCAGTCGTCGCCACGGCGCCTGGCCTGCCGGTGGCGATGCCGCCGATGGAATCTCTCGACGCCGCGCAATCGCCGCTGATCGACGTCGGCGCGGCGTCGGACTCGTTCGCTGCCGAGCCGCTTCCCAATGGCGGGTTCGTGAACCTCGGCACCTACGGCAACACGCCCCAGGCGTCGAAGAGCCCACCGACGTACGTGCGTGTATTGTCGCCAGACGGCGGCGAAGCGTGGCCCGTCGAGCAATCGTTCGCGATTCGCTGGCGGAGTAACGACCCTCTCGCAGGTTACGCGCTGGCCTTCGATGGCATGGACGACTACGTGGCGATTGCCGAACCAACCGACGGTAGCCTAGACTTGGGAACATCGGCCACTCTCGAAGCGTGGGTCAAGTTCGCCGCGCTTCCTAACAATTCGTTGGCGACGATTCTCAGTAAGGATCAAGGTGGTGGACAGCAAAACAAGTGGATATTCGGCTACGCGCGGAACTATGGCAATATCGCCAACGCCACGTTTTTCCACATCAACTCGCCGGCCGGCGGGGCGGTATTTCTCACTTCTAACCCCTGGACGCCCGACATAGGGCGGTGGTATCACCTCGCCGTCGTGCGCAGCGGCAATCAGTTCGACTTCTACCGCGATGGCGTGCTCGACGGAACGGCGACCACCGCGTTCGCGGTTCCGCAGGTCGCGTACCCAGTTGAAATCGGTCGCGCCGAAGGGTTCGCGTATTTCAACGGCACGCTCGATGACGTGCGCATCTGGAATACGAGCCGTCAGCCGGCCGAGATTCAGGCCGCGATGACCGAAGGCGTTACCGGTGGTGAAGCGGGACTCGTCGCCGCATGGGATTTTCAGCAGGGCGTGGGAAATATCGCGATTGATCGCACGCCGCACGGCCACGACGGCACACTCGGCGGCGGCATCGCCACGCGACGACCGGCTTGGGTGACGCGGACGCAAGCCGTGACGGTCGATATCGACTTGCTTCAGGCAGGAGAACAAGCGTCGGTTCTGTCCATCGCCGACGATACTCCCAACGACGGCGAGTTTGTGTGGACCGTGCCGTTGACGCTTGAACCGGCGGCGGATTATGCGATTCGCGTGACGCGGACCGACAACGGAGCTACCGATGCCAGCAATGCCGCCTTTTCCATTTCGCCGCCGGTGAATCACTACTATGTCAACGACGCCACGGTTGACGCGGGGGATTGGACAACAGCGTCTGGCAACGACGCCAACGATGGTTTGACGCCGGGATCGCCGAAGGCGTCGGTACGCGCAATTCTCGAAACGTACGATCTCGGACCGACCGATACGGTGCTGGTCGACGCCGGCCTGTATCTGTTGACGACCAACCTGACGATTACCGCCGCCGATTCCGGCGTAACGATTGTCGGCTATCACGACGCGGCGTTCCCCGACCGACGCGCCGTTTTGAATCGCGGTGCGACGGCGGCGAGCAATCACGTGTTCGAGTTGGTCAACGCCGACGACGTGACGCTGGACCACTTGTCGCTGACGGGCGGGTATTACGCGGTGTACGCCGTGTCCGGGTCCGACAGCGACCGGCTGACGCTGTCGAACAACGACATTTCCGGCTACGCGGGCGTGAGGCTCGAACTTGCCAACGATGGCGCGGTGATCGTCGGCAACTTCGTCCACGACCTGGCCAGTGGAGCGTATTACCTTTACGTGCATGGCTTCGACTCCACAGTCGTCGGCAACCGGATCGGACGCAACGGCGCCGCGGCCGACGGCACCGGCGTGAACCTGGGCGGCGAGCGGAACACGATCCAAGGAAACGAAATCTGGAACTTGAACTACGGTATCACCAACGGGGGCGGCGGCAGCGGCGCGGCCAATCGCAACGTGATCGTGGGGAACCTGATCCACGACAACCTGTACGTCGGCATCCAGGATGGCGGCAACACGCTGATCACTGGCAACACGGTGTACGGCCAACGCGGGCCGGGCGACGTGGGCATCTTCGGCTATGGAGTTGGCCTCATCGAGAACAACGAAGTGTACGACAACGCCACCGGTCTGCAACTCCAGGGTGGCACGGCGCGCAACAACCGAGTGTACGGCAACAACCAGATCGGCATCGTCACCGGCGCCAGCGCCGTCATCACCGGCAACACGGTGTACTCGAACCCGCTAGGCATCCAAGTCGGCTGCTGCGGACTCTACAACGCGGCCCAGGTGACCAATAACCTCGTCTACGCCAATACGACGGCTGGGATTCTGATCGGGCGATCTTATGCGGCGAACGGCGTGCTGATCGGCAACAACACGGTCTATCAACTTCAAGGCGATGCCTTGGTGTTCGAAGGGGACACATCGCTGGTTAGCGTGAAGAACAACGTACTTGTGTCCGGCGGTTATGTTATCAACGGCGCGAGTTACAACTTGTTGGGACTGACGAGTGACTACAACGTCCTCAATGCAACCGGCGCGGCGAAACTTGCCCGCTGGCAGAACCGCGATTTCACCAGCCGCGTCGACTGGTTCTATGAACTGGGGCTGGACGCCCACAGCCAGACCGTCGATCCTCAATTCGTCGACATCGATGGCCCGGATAATCAACTTGGCTACGTATCGGGCGTGGACTACGGTCTGGACGATGATTTCAGCTTGCTGACGACATCGCCCGGCGTCGACGCGGGAAATCCGGCGGACTCGTTCGTGCTGGAACCAAACCCGAACGGGGGTCGGATCAACATCGGACATCAGGGCAACACGCCGCAGGCCACGAACAGCCCGCTGCAAACGGTGCAAGTCCTGTCGCCCAACGGTTTGGAAAAATTCGAGACGAACCAGACCGTGGCGATCCAATGGCGTTCGGCCGGACTGCCGGTCGAGGCCACCGTGGCGATCGACGTTTCGATCGATGACGGAATGTCTTGGACGCCGCTTGCCGCCGGCTTGCCGGGCAATGGCACTTATGCCTTTACGCCCACGGTTGCGACGTTGGGCAATCTGGCTCTGGTTCGCGTGCGGGCCGACACGCCACTCGCGCCGCAAGACACGAGCGACACCGCGTTCCTGATCGCCAACAGCGGCGCGGACTATTACGTCAACGACGGCGCGACGACCGGTGACGCATTTACGACGGCTCTGGGCGACAACGCCAACAGCGGCAAGAGTCCGTCGTCGCCGATGGCCAGCCTGTCGGCGTTGCTCGCAGCCTATGACCTGGATTCGGGCGACGTGGTCCACGTCGATGCGGGTACGTACGACCTAGTCAAGAATGTCGTCATCACCAGTCAAGACAGCGGCGTGCGGATCGAAGGACCAACAACGGCTGCGGCGATTCTCAACCGCGGCGCGGTGGCCAGCAGCAATCACGTGTTCGAGTTAGTCAACGCCGACGACGTGACGCTGGACCACTTGTCGCTGACGGGCGGCTACCACGCGGTGTACGCTGCTTCCGGTTCCGACAGCGACCGGTTGACCCTCTCGAACAACGACATCTACGGCTACGTGGGAGTGCATCTGGAATCCACCAACGACCAGGCGGTGATCGTGAATAACTTCGTCCACGACCTGGCCAGCGGAGCGAATTACATCTTTGTGCGGGGCAACGACACCACGATCGTCGGAAATCGGATCGGCCGCACCGTTGCGACCGACGGCACGGGATTGAGCCTGCACGGCGAGCGAAACAAGGCCCAAGCCAACGAAATATGGCACCTGAACTACGGGATCAACAACTCGGGCGGCGGCAGCGGCGAGGCCAACCGCAACGTGATCGTGGGGAACCTGATCCACGACAACCTGTACGCCGGCATCCAGAACGGCGGCAACGCGCATGTGACCGGCAACACGATATACGGCCAGCGAGAGTCGGTGGGCGACATGGGAATCCACAGCTTTGGAATCGGCCTCATCGAGAACAACGAGGTGTACGACAACGCGATCGGCATCGTGGTCTATGGCGGGCTGACCCGCAACAATCGCGTGTACCGCAACAGCCAGGTCGGCATCATGGCCACCCAATCGGCGATGGTGCAGGGAAACACGGTGTACTCGAACCCGCTAGGCCTCCAAGTCGGCTGCTGCGGCGTGTACAACTCCGCCCAGGTCACGAACAACCTCGTGTATGCCAATACGACGGCGGGTATTCTCGTGGGGCGAACGTACGCGGCCAACGGCGCGCTCGTCGCTAACAACACGGTCTATCAGCCTCAAGGCGACGCCTTGGTCTTCGAGGCGGACACATTATTGGTTAGCGTGAAGAACAACATCCTGGTCTCTGGCGGCGGGTATGTGATCAACGGCGGAGGCTACAACGTGCTCGGCCTCGCGAGCGATTACAACCTGCTATTCGCATCCGGGTCGGCCAAGTTGGCGCGTTGGCAAAATCGTGATTTCACCAGTCGCGCAGATTGGTTCTATGAACTGGGATTCGACACCCACAGCCAGACCGTCGATCCGCAATTCGTCGACATCGACGGTCTGGATAATCAACTTGGTTTTGTGAGTGGCGTTGACTATGGCTTGGATGACAATTTCAGCTTGCTGACGACTTCGCCTGGCGTCGACGCGGGAAATCCGGCGGATGCCTTCGCGTTGGAATCCAGCCCCAACGGCGGCCAGATCAACTCGGGGCACCACGGCAACACGCCGCAGGCGACCAACAGCCCGCTGCAATTGGTGCAGATCCTTTCGCCCGACGGACTGGAGAAGGTCGAACGCGGACAATCGGTCGCCATTCAATGGTCGTTTCACGGGCTCCCTGCAAACGGCGATCAGGACGCCTTATTGGCGCACGCGCCGCTGGTCTATTATCGATTCGACGAATCTAGCGGCACTGTGGCCGTGGATTCTTCGGCCAATGCCCTGCACGCGACGTACACGAATGGTGTGACGCTGGGAACCACTGGCGGACTGAGCGATGCCACGAATCGTGCCGCCCGATTCGACGGCCAGAACGATTACGTGGCCGTGCCGGCAACGAATCTCTTCGATACCGCGCAACTTTCAGTCGAGGCTTGGGTCAACCCCGATCCCGCGACCGCGGATTTCACGCCCGTGCTGCTCAAGACCAGCTCGGATGCGTGGGATGACGGCTGGGGATTGTTTTGGAACGGCGCGGGAAGCCTGCGGTTCTTTGTCAATCACTGGTACGACTCGGCGTCGGCCGCCGTCGACGTCGCCGTGCCGACGAACGCCTGGTCGCACGTGGCCGCGACTTACGACGGGGCGATGGTCCGAATTTATCTCAACGGAACGCTGGCCGCCGCCAAAGCGTATACGTCGCCAATCCGCCACGGCAGCCGACCGTTGTCGATCGGGCAGCGGGAATGCTGCAGTCCCCGCTACTGGAAGGGCGGGCTGGACGAAGTCGCCGTATACGGCGTTGCGCTGTCGGCCGTCGCGGTTCAAGCACACTATTTGCGACAGAGTTATGGCACGGCACGCATCGAACTGTTCGGCGCGAACGATCCGACGCCCGTGCTGACCATTGCCACGACCACGCCAAACAGCAACAGGTACGATTGGACGGTTCCTGCGAATCTCGCAGAGGGAGAGTATCGGATCCGAGTCACCGCCAATTCCGGACTACAGCCCGAGGACACGTCGGATGCGTCGTTCCTGATCGCCAACAGCGGCGCGGACTATTACGTCAACGACGGCGCGACGACCGGTGACGCATTTACGACGGCTCTGGGCGACAACGCCAACAGCGGCAAGAGTCCGTCGTCGCCGATGGCCAGCCTGTCGGCGTTGCTCGCAGCCTATGACCTGGATTCGGGCGACGTGGTCCACGTCGATGCGGGTACGTACGACCTAGTCAAGAATGTCGTCATCACCAGTCAAGACAGCGGCGTGCGGATCGAAGGACCAACAACGGCTGCGGCGATTCTCAACCGCGGCGCGGTGGCCAGCAGCAATCACGTGTTCGAGTTAGTCAACGCCGACGACGTGACGCTGGACCACTTGTCGCTGACGGGCGGCTACCACGCGGTGTACGCTGCTTCCGGTTCCGACAGCGACCGGTTGACCCTCTCGAACAACGACATCTACGGCTACGTGGGAGTGCATCTGGAATCCACCAACGACCAGGCGGTGATCGTGAATAACTTCGTCCACGACCTGGCCAGCGGAGCGAATTACATCTTTGTGCGGGGCAACGACACCACGATCGTCGGAAATCGGATCGGCCGCACCGTTGCGACCGACGGCACGGGATTGAGCCTGCACGGCGAGCGAAACAAGGCCCAAGCCAACGAAATATGGCACCTGAACTACGGGATCAACAACTCGGGCGGCGGCAGCGGCGAGGCCAACCGCAACGTGATCGTGGGGAACCTGATCCACGACAACCTGTACGCCGGCATCCAGAACGGCGGCAACGCGCATGTGACCGGCAACACGATATACGGCCAGCGAGAGTCGGTGGGCGACATGGGAATCCACAGCTTTGGAATCGGCCTCATCGAGAACAACGAGGTGTACGACAACGCGATCGGCATCGTGGTCTATGGCGGGCTGACCCGCAACAATCGCGTGTACCGCAACAGCCAGGTCGGCATCATGGCCACCCAATCGGCGATGGTGCAGGGAAACACGGTGTACTCGAACCCGCTAGGCCTCCAAGTCGGCTGCTGCGGCGTGTACAACTCCGCCCAGGTCACCAACAACCTCGTTTACGCCAATACGGAGTACGGCATTGTTGTTGGACGCACCTACGATGCCAACGGCGCGCTGATCGTCAACAACACGGTCTACCAATCAGTTGGCGACGCAATTCGCGTTGAGACTGGTTCAAACAATTTGACGATCAAGAACAACATTCTCGCGTTCGGCGCGGGATACGGGCTTAACTTTCTGACGACCAACCACACCAACCGGGCGTGGGACTATAACCAGTTCGACCGTTTGACGCAGACGCAAGCGAGCGTTGCGTTTTGGGGAGGCGAGGCGCGGGCGACGCTCGCGGATTGGCAAGTCGCCGCGGCGCAAGACGTCAATTCTCTCGCCGCGTCGGCTGGTTTTGTCGATATCAACGGCGCCGACGACGTGCTCGCATTCTCGGCCGGCAGCGGCTACGACGGCGGCCGCGACGACAATTTTCACCTTGCCGCCGGATCGCTGGCCATCGACCGGGGCGATGCAAACGCTGCACCGCTCACCGACCGCAATGGCCAGGGACGCGCCGACGATCCCGGTTCGCCAAATCTGGGTAATCCGGTCGGCTCGTTCGTCGATCTAGGAGCCTTCGAGTTCCATGGATCGAGCATCGACGTCGATCCGCCGGTCATCGTGGGTACGCAGCCAGCGGCGATTGCCGCCGGAGGGCGGATTGCATTGCTTGTTGACGTGACGCTCCTGTTGAGTGAGCCTCTCAACGCGAACGACGCCGCCGCGACGTCGAACTTCGAATTGCGGGCCAGCGGCATCAACGGCCTGTTCGGCGACGAAGATGACATCGTTTACGTACTGACGCCCGAATACGGAATCGGCACGACGGCGGTAATCCTGCATCCGGAAATCGGCAGTTTGCCAGACGGCGACTATCGCATCACCGTTTCTCCGACCGGGAGCCTACGCGACGAATCTGGATTGGCGCTCGACGGCGATGGCGATGGCGCGCCGGGCGGAGCGTGGATGCGTGTTTTCACCGTCGGCTTCACGATCGGCGATTTCGACGGCGACGATGACGTCGATGCCGCGGACATCGATGCTCTGTTTGCCGCCATTGCGATCGGCGCCGTCGATCCTCGCTACGATCTCGACGGTGATGGCCGCGTCGATGCTGCGGACGTAGGCGAACTTGTTGTCGGCATTCTCAATACACGGCCGGGCGACGCAAATCTCGACGGCCGCGTCGATCGCGCCGACGTCGCGCTGTTGGCGTCGCGGTTCGGCCGCGTCGGCGTTCCGCGCTGGTCCGACGGCGACTTCGACGGCGACGGCATGACGGGTCTCGTCGATCTCGGGTTGTTGCAACGAAACCTGCTCGTGTCGCAGAGCACCTCGATGCCGGGCGACTTCGACGGTGACCAAAATGTGGACGCGGACGACATCGATCGACTCTTCGCGGCAATTGCCGGTGGCGCGACGGCTGAAGCGTTTGACGTGAACCACGACGGAAACATCGACTACGGCGACGTCGTCTATGTGGTGGAAAACATACTTCACACGCGAATTGGCGATGTCGATCTGGATGGTCGAGTCGATGAGGCGGACATTGCGATCGTCGCCACGAACTTCGGCCAATCGAGCGAACGGCGGTGGTCTTTGGGCGACATCGACGGCGACAGTCGCGTATCGCTGGCTGACCTGGCAAGCCTGCAACGGCGGCTTGGACAAGGTTCGACGGCGTCGCCGATCATAGCTCCGGCGGCACGCGCGACGATCGCCGCCGTTTTCCGCAACGCCGCTGCGAAACAAGTCGACCAGGCCATACTCCTTGCCGTGGCGCATCGCAGGATGACGGTCGTTTCACCCAAGAATTCGGTACTCGCGGCGCGGACCGGTCCGTTGCCCGCGGATCGGCGTCCGAAAGTCGCTTTGTCGGTACGAATTGTGAATGGGCCGACCGAAGTGAACTTGCGTGCGACTCGACATCGACGCGCCGGGCCGGTCGACGAGGAGTATGTCACAATGATCGATACGGCGGTCGAACACGTTTCCCGTGAACGACGCTTGCGGCGCATCATCGCGTAACGTCTGGCCGCGGACATGCGCGCAAAACTTCGCCAGCTTCGTTTGACAAACGTGGCAATAAGGGCACTTCCGCGCGTGGCCCGGAATGCTCGTCTAACCAGCGGCGACGTCTTTCTCGACAAGTCGTCAGTCACGATCGCACATCGCCCGCCTGTCCCCTGTCTCCTGTCCCCTGCCCCCTTATTCAGGCCCCGGCTCCGGCCATTTCAAGTGTTTGTGCAAAAACTTGAACGTCCCTTGGCCGTTGATCGTGTGCGGGCCGACGAACCATTCGATTTCGCACCGGTCGCCGATCCCCAGCCGCGCGGCGTAATGATGCCGCACCTTGGCGAACTCGTGGGCGACGTTTTCGTCCGAGCCAACGCCGTCGAAGTGCCCGCGTTCCACCATGAACGGCCGCGGAGCGATCAGGGCCGCCATTTCCGCGTAGTTGAACGTGCTGCCCAAGTCCCACTCGAAGATTTCGTATTCGTTGCTCCACACGTAGCTGTGCGGGTCGCGCGTCGAGGCGTTCTTGTCGACCCATTCGTTGAAATCCGCCGAGCAGATCGACAAACAGTAATTCTTCACGAGCGGCGGAATCCGCATCGCGCTCTTGCCGCCATACGACAGGCCGTAAAACCCAATCCGCTCGCCGTCGACCATCGGCAGCGTCTTGAGCCAGTCCGTAATCTGCTGATGCTGCGGCACGATCACCGAGAACAACGTCTTGCCAAGCGGGTTCGCCTTTCGCTGCAACGAGCGAAAGCGGTCGCCAAAGATGTACAAGTTCTGCGGAGCGAACGTGATAAACCCCCGCTCACAAAGCTTGGCGGCAAAGTCGTGATAGGCGTCTTTGTTTCCTTCGATCACGTCCTGCGGCCGGCCCTCCAAACCATGCTGACAAACCACCACCGGCCGCTTCTTGCCCGGCTTGATGTCTTTGGGCACCAGCAGCACGCCATACGCAATCACATCGGGAAATACGTCCAGCACGACTTCGTACCCAGTCCACTTCTCCTTGTCGTAAGCCTTCCGCGTCCGCGGATTCGCCGGCAACAGCGGATCGTCGAACCGGCCAATCACGTCGTTGTAGAATTTCTCGCGATACTCGTCCGCCACTTTCTCATACGCCGCAAGGTCCTTCGTGTCCGTTGCGTCGTAAAGCCTCTTCATGTACCGCTCGCGAACATACGGGCTTTCGCGAAGGACGAGTTGCGTGTGCCGGTCGATCTCGGCGATTTGGCGGGATTGACGGGCGGGTGGATCGGTTCTTCGAGTATTAATAACGGCTTTGCTTGGCGACATCGCTAGTTTCTCATTGCTTGCGCACGTTCGCACAAACTCCGTTAGCGCCGAATCTCCGCAGAATCGCGAACGATTGGTCACGTCGCCGTGAAGTGACCAGAAACGTGATGCGGCCTTGAATCCATTGAGAGCTTCATCGACGAAGTGGAGAAGCAGCGCGGCGGCTACATCGTTACTTGGCGAGACGATCTCCGCCGGCGCGCCACCATTGCCGGGCAAGTTGACTCTAGGGCTTGTCGCAATGTCGACGATCAACCGTCGCGGGGCCACCATCGTAATCAAGTCTTGATCCGTGAATTGCACGAAGAAGTCAAACACATTGCGGTCGATGGGTTGGCGCCAGAAGCGGAGTTCGCGTACTTCGCCAACGAATCCGCTTACGCATGTGGCGTTGATGCGCGTGTCTAACGCGGTGGAGTACAGGGCGATCATGCCGCCCTCGCCGTAGCCGATGACGCCGATGCGTGGCTCAGGCTCTTTCTTGGTGGATGCCGCATTGCCGCCGGTGTTTTCACCGGCGGCTAAATGGTCGCGCTCGAACCAATCGACGAGGGCGAGGACTTTTTGGACTTCGTAACCGATCAAATGGCGGCCGACCTCGAAACCGCCGCGGTAGAGATACTCGCGGTTGGTGAGCGTTGCTCGGCCGTTGCGCTGTTTAAGTTCGCGGCTGATGAGTGTTGGAATCACCACCCGACAACCGGCTTTGGCCAATCGGCGCGCAAACTGTGATTCCGGCGGCACACCTTCCGCTAACCCAACGATCTGCTCCGGCGTCTGATCCGCGTCGGGAATGGCGATCACGTCGGCGATTGGTTTCTTGTCGCCCGTCGGCACGCACAACAGCCCCTCGCCGTACACAATCACGTCGCTGCGGTTCGGGTCCGGGTCCGCCAGCACCGGCCAGCGAATCGCGTAGATTTCATAATTCTCGCCCTTGCCGACGAGGGCCGATTGCTTCGTCGTGGCGACGAGTTCCGGAGCGTCGAACGGTACGCGGGCGTCGCGGATGCCGAGGATGTCCGCCAGACGCTTACGGTTCGGCTCGATCGACTTGTTGTACGCCTCGGCCGAAGAAAAATCCCGCTTCCAATGCCGCTCCCGCTTCTCCACCGACTCGTCGATCTTCCGCAGCAGAAACTTATCAACGCCATCGACAAGCTGCGAAGCAATATCGCCCTCCATCACGAGCGGCTCCGTCCCAGCCAGCGGCTCAGGCTTCGGCTCGTCGGCGAATGTCGAGCGCGTTGGCAACGTCGCGCCCAGCAGACTAACCACAGAAAGCACAACGAGCACAGCGCGGCCATTGGCCGCAACGAAAAAACAAGCTGGTTCGTTTTTCAACGCGGAGGTCGCAGAGGTTTCGCAAAGGTCGCAGGGAATAGCGCGAGCGGGGCGGAACGGTGCATTGGTAAGGTTTCCAAGAATGTCTTCTCTGCGCCCTCTGCGCGCCATCCGCGTACTTTGCGTTAAAAAAACCAACCAGCCCAAATTTGCGAAAGCGCGCAAGAAGGTCCGGATTGGAAGTGCAGAGGTGCAGGCGCGAAGGAGGGTGAACATCGGCGATACTCCCGTGAGTGGCCCGACGACCGGCCGTCGGGCGGTGGAGGAATACCACGATGCTAACCGCGCCGTCGCGGCGGAACAATCGCGATGCCTACCGCACCGAATGCACCGAGAATGTTGTGTCCGGGACCATCGCGTTCATCTCGTCGAGAATCGTCGTGAAGTGTCGCGAGCGGACCGTGGTGCCGATGTTCAGTGCGCTGTCGTAGTCGGCGACGTGCGTGCTGGTGGCGCGATATTCGTCGCCGCGTGCGAGCACCGCCGTGTTGCCCGCCGCGTGGCCGAACTCGTGGGCGACGGGCACCTGGCTGCGGCACTGGGCGCCGGTGTTGTCACACTTTTGCACGGCTTTGAAGTCCTCGCTGTCGAGGCTGATCCGCCGGTCGGTCCAAAAAACTTCGCTGACGCGAAACGCGCCGGCGGCGATCTTCGTCACCGTAACGTTCCAGTGCGGCCGCGACGTGACCCAGCGAATGTCGAGGTTGATGCTGACCGGCGTGCTGCGAAAGCGGCGGGCGAACGCGGACGTGCCGGCCACGGCGAGCCTCGCGCGGTTGCTCCACGCGGCCCAGATCGCGCGGTCGCAGCGGTTGTGAAAGTTGCGTCTTTCGGTAAGCGTCCAGGCCGATTGCCCTGCGGCCGTGACCCAGTTGTACATCCATCGCTGCTGAAAGAACACAAACCCGGTGGCGGTATTGATGTCGATGACACACCAATCGGTATCGCGAACGACGTGACCCATGATAAGACTCCTGAATGGGAGATTGGAGATTGGAGGGTTTCGTTTCGAGCCTTGCTTCGATCCTCAGTCCTGCTTAATCCATTTTCGCTGCGGTGGCCACGGCGGTTGCGTAGAATCTAGCAAGAAATCTTGCCGGGATGAATCGGGCACCGTATTTCGGGCACGGTTTTCGTCGTTCGCCGGAGGGCAAGCGTCGCTGCCGTTCAAAATAGCCGCTCCTGCCGCGGTCTGCCGAGGACGAACGCATTCCAACCGGCGTCGAGCAAGCGATCGACGAAGCTCGGCGGGCCGTGCGTGCAGTGGACTTCGCGGGGATTGACCTGCTCGACGGTCGCCATCAAATCGTCGTAGTCGGCATGGTCCGACAGCGGCACGGCGTGGTCCACTCCCAAGCGATATTTGGCCGCCGGATCGTGCGCCCAACCGGTGACGGCGATTCGCACCGGCCGCCGCACGCCAGCCATATGCTTGTAGCGGCGGCCCGGCGGAACGACGACCGCTCTGCCGGGCACGAGATTGGCCGCCAGCCGCATGACGTTGCCCAACGGCATTCCCTGTTGTTCGTAGACCTGCGATACGCGATGCACTTCGGCGTGTTGGAGGACGGCGATGCCCGCGTCGGTGAGAATTCGGGTCACTTCTTGCGACTTGCCGAGCGCGTAAGCTTCGATCACGGGAGTCTGCTTGTCGGCGAGCGTGCGGCGGACGAGGTCGATCAATTGCCCGATCGCTTCGTCGCGCGGCGGCAATCGATAGCGTGGATCGCCGAACGTCGACTCCATCACGAGTATGTCGGCCCGCGGAAGTTCGGCCGGTTCGCTGGTCGCCGAGGGGCCGAGCTTGAAGTCGCCAGTGTAAAGCAGCGTCTGCTGGCCGTTGTCGGCGAGCAACATCGCCGACCCCAGGCAATGCCCCGCCGGGAACGTGGTGAGCCGCAATCCGCCCCATTCCACCGTCTGCCGATAGGGCAGCGCCATCACCGGCCGCACGCCGCACCGCAAGTGGTACAGCGCCGCGGTCGCCGGCGTGCAGAGAGCCAGTTCGTGCCGAGCCATGTGGTCGCTGTGCGCGTGCGAAATGAAACCGCGCGGCTGACGGCGGCGAAAGTCGACGGCCAGATCGGCCGCGGTGAGTTTCAGGCCGCTGTCGAAGTGGAACACGGGTCGGGGGTCGGGGGTCAGGGGGCAGTGGGCTGCGACTTCGTCGACAATCGGCGTTAGGCATCCTTATGGCGTTACGACTTGCGATCAGTTGAGCGCGGTTCGAGAATTCGCTTGTCGCTGGATTTTCAAGCAAGGGCACGATGGATTCAAGTCAGCCGGAGGTATTCGCCGGAATTGCTTTTCAAGACCGGCTGCTCCATGCCGACGGTGACCTGGTTGCAACGGTGGGCATCGCGCCGCGGGGTGCATCAATGGGGCGCTCAGGCAACGCTCGTCCTGGTCCGCCGTGGCGGCCCGATGGACACACACCCCCGGAACGAGCCGTGTACGTAAGTGGATTCGCGGGGGCCGGTTTCGACGCAAATTGGTGTTGGGATTGGGTTTGCGCTGGCTTCCTGAGGAGCGAAAGAATCTGGGGATTTCGGCGTTGACCCCGGTGCCAATGCGGCTATGTTTGGGGTCCGGTTTCGGTCGCCGCATTGCCCGGATCGGCTCCACGCATTTTCGGGCCAAACCGGCTACAATGAGATCTTTGACTCGAGGAGTCGTCCGTCCGTTCGGTTCGTCGCAATCCTCGAAGGCGCGGGTGCCGGCAAAGGCCACTGGCCGGCATCCTGGTTTGGAATGACGCGGGTCTTCCGAACCCGACGAGGACCAGGCGCTGTTCCGCCACGAAGGTGGGCAGACGCGAACCGCGACAGCGTTCGCATGCGTGCGTTGCCGCCGGCGTCTCAACCGCCCTGGCGAATGGAATCGTACAGGGCGGGTTTTTCTTTTAACAGGCCGTAGGCTTAAGCCTGTTGATGTTCGGCCGAGAGTCAGTCCAAGGACCGATCGCGATGGGCGTCGACGGTAATGGGAACTTTCTTGTGCCTGTTGGTTCCGACGGTGGCGATGCAGCGATCCACGTTCCGGTGCTTTTGGCCGAAGCAATCGAGTGGCTTCGCCCGCAGGCCGGACAGGTCATCGTCGACGGCACCCTGGGCGCCGGCGGGCACACGCGAGCCTTCGCCGAGCGCGTGCAGCCGGGCGGACAGGTGATTTCGCTCGATCGCGACCCGGCGGCCATTCGCCGCGCGTCGCGCGATCTCGAAGGATTACCGGTGCGGTTCGCCCAAGCCAACTTCTGCGATTTAGCCGAAGTTCTCGAACTTCTCCAGATTGACTCCGTCGACGGCGTGCTGTTGGATCTCGGCCTGTCGAGCGATCAACTCGCCGACGACGAACGCGGGTTCAGCTTTTCCAGCAACGGACCGCTCGATCTGCGTTTCGATCCCGAAGAAGGCGAGCCAGCGTGGCGACTGCTAGCGGGGCTGCACGAAGATCGCCTGGCGAATCTGATATACGAATTCGGCGAGGAACGACTGAGCCGCCGCATCGCGCGAAAGATCGTCGAGCGGCGGCTGGCCAATCCGATCCGCACGGCAACTGAACTGGCCGATTTGGTGCGAAGTTGCTACCCTGCGTCGGCCCGGCGGGATCGCATTCACCCGGCTACGCGGACGTTTCAGGCCCTGCGGATCGCGGTAAACGAGGAGCTGAAGTCGTTGGAAATCGCCCTGCGGCGGACGCCCGATTTGCTGCGAGTTGGCGGCCGGTTCGCCGTCATCAGCTTTCATTCGCTCGAAGATCGGCGGGTGAAGCAAGCGTTTCGCGGCGACCCGCGTTTGCGGGAATTGACGCGTAAGCCGCTCGTCGCCGGCGAGGCCGAATTGGCCGCGAATCCGCGGGCGAGAAGCGCGAAAATGCGGGTAGCCGAACGGGTTGTGCCGCCGCCCGATGCCGCGAATGCGTCTGGCGATCCGGTGGCGCGAGGCCGCGGCAAACGCCGATAATGGAAGATGGAACGAAACTGAAGCTGAGTTTCACGACGAATTCGGCGCGGAGACGCGCCCTACCCGAGGATGAGGAACCTTCTCATGAAAGAGAAGTTTGCCAGGGACGGCAAATCGTTCGACGCAACGGCCGCCGACGCAGCCAATGCAGCCGCCGGCAACCCGACGGACGACGGCCTCACGCCGATGGAAAGCCTGATGATGCGCCGCGAGGTTCGCATCGGCATGGCCATCATTGCCATATTGGTACTGATCTTCGGGTATGTGTTCGTGCAAAAGATCAACGAGAACGGCTCGGCGGCGACGCCCGTGGCGGACTCGCAGCGGTCCAGCGAGCCGGCAGCGAATGAGGCCGCGGCCGCTGATCCGCCGCCGACGGTCGTGACGGGCGACGCGGGCTATCGGCCGATCGTCGGTTCGCCCTCCGTCGCAGCGGGACGGGGCGGCGCGTATGCAACCGACGTCGCTCACGATGATCTTTCGCCCCCCAACAAATCGTACTTGCCGCCGCGCAGCGCGATCGACGCCACCGCGACGTACGCCGCGAAGCCGGGCGATACCCAAGAATCGGACGTCTCCACGGCAATCGACCATCGGTCCGCGGCGTCCGACCATGCGAAGTATCTACCGAACGATGTACCGAGGGTGGGCGTCACCGCCCCACCGGACGCGCCAGCGTATCCCCACGACGGTCGCGGCGTTGCCCTAGCGGGCGATGCGGCAACCGACGCTCCGTCTGCGGTCGCGTCGTCGGACGACGCAGCCCGCACCGCGGCATCGCGATACGCCGACTCTCCACCGCGCGGCATCGCGGACTATCCGGTCGCGGACCATGGCGAAGGAAACGCCGAGCCGCCGCCGGCGAAGTCGATCGCCATCGAGGCAACGCCGGTCGACGAACCATCCCCGATCGTCGAACCAATTCCGACGCACGATACGCCCGCGGCCAGCGATCCGCCGGCTGGCATTGCGCAACAGCCGGCTGCCGACGAGCCTCGCAATCGTACTTACGTCACCGTGAACGGCGACACGCCGGCTTCGATCGCCGAGCGGCTTTACGGCGACGACCGCTATGCCGCGGCGTTGATGGCCTACAATGGCGTCGACATCGCTCCCGACGTCGGCGTCAACGCGGGCGGCGAAGTTCTCGTCCCGCAATTGGTCGATCTACGTCGGGCGTTTGCGCAACTGATTCCCGACGATTCGTCGCACTCCGTTGCAGCGGATGTGGCGACGGCGAACGCACCCAGGGACCAAGTTCCAAATAACGCCGCGGTAGCGAATCGCGACGACGTCGCGGCCCACGCGAACAACGTCGCCACGCGAGTTTACCAGGTCGCCCGCGGCGAAACGGTGTACGACATCGCGCGCAAAGAGTTGGGCCGCGTGTCGCGATGGCGGGAGATTCTGCAGCTCAATCAGGATCAACTCGGCGGCGACATCGACGCCGTCGCGCCGGGCATGAAGCTTCGCCTGCCCGAAGACGGCCGCGCCGAAGTTGCGCGGCAACGCGGCGAACTGTTGTGGCGCTGAGCGTCTAACCGCCCGCGACCGGTTGCAGCAACATCAACTCTGCGTCGTCGACTAGCGGAACATTTTCGTAGTCGCCGAGCGTTCCCAGGTGCCGTCCGGCGGCGATGACCAGCGTGCTCGCCGCAAGTTGGCCAATCGCGTCCGGACCGAACGCGGCGGCCAGCGCGTCGGCGACCGTCGCGCCGTCGGACAATTCGACCACATCCGGCGTTTGGGCGGCATCGTACCCTCGACCGGCGATCACCAGGCGAATCTTCATGGCGTCCCTCCCTTGCCCGCCGCAGACCGATCAAGCGCATTTGCACAGACCGGGCAGTTGGGATTGCGGCGCAACTCGACGACCGACGGCACGCCGCGAAACCCGTCGTACACGAGCATTTTGCCCAGCATCGGCACGCCTGTGCCGGAAAGAATCTTGATCGCTTCAAGCGCGGCCAGCGATCCGATGGCCGACGAGATTGCGCCGACAACGGGGAAAAACTCCTCGAACGGCGGTTCCGTGGGATAAACGCACGCCAGGCAGGCTGTCCGGCCCGGTTCCAGGACGATTAGCGTGCCGCCCAGCCCCCACTGCGCCGCGTCGATCAACGGCTTGCCGGCAGCAACTGCGGCACGATTGAGCCGCAGGCGTTCCTCGAACGTCGGCGGGCAGGAGATCAACAGATCGCAGCGCCGAGCGAGCGCGTCGGCCTCGGCGTCGTCCGGTTCGTGGTCGACCGACTCGACGGCGACAAAACGATTCAGCTCGCGCAGCCGCTCGGCGAAGTGTTCTGCCCGCAGCCGCCCAATGCCCGCTTCGCTGCCGAGCACCTGGCGGTTCAAATCCGGCGAGATCATCGCGCCGCCGTGAGCGATGATGACGCGGCCGACTCCGGCCATGACCAGTGCCTGCGCCGCCGGCCCGCCCATGCCGCCAACGCGCGTGACGAGCACCGTCGACGCTTTCAGTCGCGCTTGCCCTTCGCGCGACAACACCGCCGGCCCGATCTGCCGGGCATAGCGCTCCCATTCGGCGTTGGACAAAGACGTCTTATCGGACATCGGGCAGGAAGATGAGTGGGACGAAAGGATTGGTGGTGATTGGAAAACGGCGAACTGCGAATCAAGAACAAGAGCGATCGGCGCCCGCAGTGACTCCACCGAGTAGCGATGTCGTGCTTGCAGCCGCGCGTCGCCGAATTCGATCACCCTACGTCGTATAATCCGCATTCAACCGCACGTACTCCGCCGTCAGATCGGTTGTCCAGAACCGCACCGATGCCGCGCCGGCCGCCAGCTTGAGTACGATGCTCGTGTCGCGCTGCTCGCGGATCGACTGCGACACGGTTGCTGCTTCGAACGGCACCGGCGCGCCGCCGCGGTAGAGCAAATGGCCGTTGACGATTAGCTCGATGCCGAGCGGATCGAAATCCACGTCCGCATAACCGACCGCCGACACGATCCGCCCCCAATTCGGATCGGCCCCGGCGATCGCCGTCTTCACCAACGGGCTGTCGGCGACGCTCTTGGCGATTGCGTGGGCGTCGTCGCGCGTGCGGCAGCCGGTGACGTCGATCGTTATCAAGTGCGTCGCGCCCTCGCCGTCGGTGGGAATCGCTTTGGCAAGCTCCGCGCAAACTTCGTGCAAGGCCGCGCGAAACGTCTCCAGGTCGGCAGCGGCGAGCGGCTGGTTCCCCGCCGTCGAGGTCGTCTCGCCGGGCCGCGACGCGCCGTTGGCCAGCAGCAGCACCGTATCGTTTGTGCTCATGTGGCCGTCGACGCTGATGCAATTGAACGTGTCGACCACGGCCGCGGAAAGCAACTCCTGGGCCTGCGACGGCGCGAGCGGCGCGTCGGTCAGGATCAGCCCGAGCATCGTTCCCATGTTCGGGGCGATCATCGCCGCGCCCTTGGCCATGCCCAGCACGTGCGCCGGCCCGAACGAAAGCTCCGCGGTGCGGCCTGACAACTTGTGAACCGTATCGGTCGTCATCATTCCGCGGGCTGCGGCGACGAGCATTTCTTCTCCGCGGTCGAGTTTCTCGGCGGCCGCGGCGATGCCGGCCGCGATCTTGTCCATCGGCATGAAGAACCCGATTACGCCAGTCGAGAGGACAAGCGCCTGGTCGGCACTCGCGCCACACGTCGCGGCGGCCAGCCGAGCCATTTCCGCCGCGTCGGCGAGGCCCCGCTCGCCGGTGCAAGCGTTCGCGTTGCCCGAATTGATCGCCACGGCCCGAAACCCATCGCCGGGCGTCCGCGCGCGATCGAAGGCGACCGGCGCGGCGAACACTTTATTCTTCGTGTACACTCCGGCGGCCACGGCCGGCCGGTCCGACACGATGAGCGACAAGTCCTGCTTGTTCGGATTCCGCTTGATGCCGGCATGAACGCCGGCCAGACGAAACGCGGCGGGGATGGTGAGAGACATGGCGTTCCTAGCGAGGGACAAGTAGTTCCGCGAGTTCGTTCGAGAGTGCTCGGTGTGCGGACGACGAGTTACAGCGCCGTCGTTTCCGCATACCCGAACATCAAATTGAAATTCTGCACGGCCGCGCCGGACGCGCCTTTGATCAGGTTGTCCAGGCAACTGATCGTCACCACGCGGCCACGGACGAGGCGAACCGTTACGTCGACGAAGTTCGTATCGGCCGTGTCCTTGGTGCCCGGCAAATGTTCGACAACGCGGACGAACGGCTCGTCGGCGTAAAAGGTGCGGAGCGCGTCGAGCAGCATTTCTTCGGTCGCGTCGCCGGTCGGCCGCGAGTAGGTCGTCGTCAGGATGCCGCGGTCCATCGGAATCAGGTGCGGCGTGAAGATAACCTCGACCGACTTGCCGCAGGAGAGCGAGCAGATGCGGTCGATCTCCGGCGTGTGCCGATGGCGGCCGACATTGTAGGCCGAGACGCTTTCGTTGCATTCCGGATAGTGCGTGGTCAGTTTCGGCGTGCGTCCTGCGCCGGAAACGCCGCTTTTGCTGTCGACGACGATGTCGCGCGGCTCGATGAGGCCGGCCTTGAGCAGCGGGGCGAGCGCGATGATCGCCGACGTCGGATAGCAACCGGGATTGGCCACCAGCGGAGCATCGACGATCGCCTCGCGGAACAGTTCCGGCAGTCCGTACGGCGTCTTGCCCAGTCGCGCGGCATCGGGATGCTTGTGCTCGTACCACTGGCTGTACGTTTCGGCGTCGCCGAGACGATAGTCGGCGCTGAAATCGATCACCCGCGATCCGGCCGCGATGACCGCCGAACAGAACTCGGCGCTGGCGGCGTGGGGCAAGCAGCTAAACACACACTCGGCCCGCCCAGCGACCTGAGCCGGTGCGAGGTTTTCCAGCCGGATGTCCAGCCGGCGGGCCAGCGCCGGGTGGACCGACGCGATATGGGCGTTGCCTTCCTGACGGCTAGTAACCGCCGTAATCTCAACGTGAGGATGCCGCAGCAGGAGCTTGATCAGCTCGAGCGCGGTATAGCCGGAGGCGCCAAGAATCGCAACTCGGGTCATGGCTGGCGGTTTCGTGAAGCGAAGAATTCGGAGTACGCAAAGTCGTCAACGTAACGCGAAACGCAAAGCGGCGGCGGAATTGGCGGCCCGCCGACCGGCGGCGCGTCGGAACGCGCGTCAATATACGACGCTCGCGGCGGCAGCGCAAGTGGTTTGGCGACGGTGCGTGCATGGGGGCGGCCAATCGTGTGGATCGGGTGAGCCGGCGATCGTTCGCCGGCGATTAGAATGACGTGGCGCATCGCTATGAGGTTCGCGCCACCAGTGCGGCGCTCGATTCGAATCGGCGTCCATGTTGGACGGCCCCGGCCTAATGCGTCCGCCGCGCATCGTCCGACGCCGACGATAGATCGATGTTCACCAGCGGCAAGGTCTTGCCCGCCATCGACGCACCGTCCGTCGACGCACCATCGGCAGCCGTCCCGCTCGCCGGACATTTCGCACATCCGCCGCAACCACCCGCGCGGCCTAAGCCGGCAGTTCGCCGCCAACAACTCATGGCGAGATAGACCGTCGCGGCCGCGACGGCCAATACGACGCCGACCTGTTGCGCGAATTCGTTCATCGCAGCGTCTATGCCAAGGGCAAGGCAAATTCACCCGGCGACCGTGCGTACGTCGCTACATAATCGATCGCCTGCCGCATCAAATCGTGGTCCACCTCGTGAACTTCGATCGGATCGCCGACGCCGCGAAGCATGGTCAGCGTCAGCCGTCCGCCGAGGTGCTGGCGAAATTCCTCCAGGCCGCCGAACAACGCGTCGCGGCGGTCGAGCACCGGATAGTCGAAGGCGAAACCCAAGTCGCCGAGACATCGCAACACCCGCTCGGCCGTTTCCTCGGCCAGCCCCAGCGCCAGCGACGAATACACCGTATCGATCGCCACGCCGATCGCCACCGCTTCGCCGTGTCGCAGCTCGAAATCCGTCATCGCTTCGAGCTTGTGCGCCGACCAGTGTCCGAAATCGAGCGGGCGGGCTTCGAGCGCCTCGAACGGATCGCCGCCCCGCGTGATGTGGTCCAGATGCAGCATCGCGGAGCGGCGGATGATCGGCATCGCGACGTCCCGCTTGCGGCGGCGTACTTCCGTGGCCTCGGCACATAGCAATTCGAACAGCGCCGGGTCTTTGAGCAGCGAGACCTTCACCGCTTCGGAAAAGCCGGCCACGAAGTCGCGGTCGCTCAGCGTCGAGAGCAGCGCTTCGTCGTTGATCACCGCCCAGGGCACGGCGAACGAGCCGACCCAGTTCTTCTTGCCGAACAGATTGACGCCGTTCTTGACGCCGATGGCGGAGTCGCCTTGTGCCAGCGTGGTCGTCGGCAAACGCACGAGCCGAATGCCGCGATGGGCGATCGCCGCTGCAAATCCGACCGCGTCGAGCACCGCCCCGCCGCCGATCACCACGACGTAACTTCGCCGATCCAGTTCCGCCGCGTTCATCACCTTGAGCATCCGTTCGAGGATGTGAATGTCGTTCTTCACATCCTCGCCGCCGGGCACGACTTGCAGCGACCCGACACAGCGAATCCGCCGCCGGTGCCGGTCCGCGAACCGCCGAATCCGCTCGCGCAACAGGGGCATCGCCGAGAGCACGTTCTCGTCGACCCAAAACTGCACCCGCGGCGGCGCGTCGCCGGATGGTTCGATGGCGGCGAGCAACACGTCCTGCTCGTCCGCCAGCACGTCGCGCGTAAAACGGACGCGGTGGCTCTGCGGCACGGAAAACGAAACGTCGATCGAGCGGTCGTCGGAGGCGGGATTCAAGGCAGGCAGGCGGGGTTGGAGAAGGTGGGCGGTGTCGCGTCGCATCAAAGACAATTTACACGAATTCCGCGTGGAATTACCGAGTCGGATCGACGATGCCATAGAATGATAGAAAGCTGCGAGTCGCCGGCATCCAAAAGTCATTATACGCAAGCCTGACCGCAGCAGCCACACTCTCCCAAAAGGGTGGTTTCCGCGTGCGTGTTGCAATTCTCGGCATCGATCGCGTTTGTCGATATCGCATGGCGCTTGCCAGAGTAATATCGCATTGGCGAGAGCCGTTTTCGCGATCGGCCTTGCTCCAGCGGCGAGCTTCGATACCATGACGCCCCGATCAGTCCGCGCACCGCACCAGCACGACATCGAATTCGAATTGCCGATCGCGGCATCCGGTTCGCCGTACATTTTCCGCCGAGGCCATCAATGAAGCGTCTTTCCGGCATCGCCTTTCGCAGCCGCCCGCTCGTTGGAGCGGTCGTATTGCTTGCCGTCGCCGGATTCGCCGCCAACGGCGATTGCTTCGCCCAGCAACGGCTGATTGTCGACCTACCGATGCGAAGTGAATTGCCCGCGCCGCCACAATCGGCGCTGCAGTCCGCCAAAGGCGGCGCGCCCGACTGGCTCGACAGCGCGATCGCCTGGACCGACCAACTTTACTTTCGCGGCTGGCGAATTCAACGGCACGTCAAATCCAATGAATTCCGCCTGCTCGACGAAGACGACGCCCAACAGGCCGCGGGCACATACGACGAATGCAACGCCGCCCTCGATCGCATCAAGCAAGAAAAGCACCTCGAACCGATGCGGGGCAAAGTCGTTATCCTGCTGCACGGATTGGCTGCGCCGCGGTGGTCGATGAAGCCGCTGGCGGCTTACCTGCACAAGCATGGCGAGTACGAAACCATCATCGTCGAGTACGCCAGCCTCCGCTCCTCGATCGACGACGCGGCGGTCGGTCTGGCCAACATCATCAAGAATCTCGAAGGCGTCGAGGAAATCAACCTCGTCGGCCACAGCATGGGCAATATCGTCATTCGCCGCTATCTGGCCGGCGACGAATCGCCGAAACTCGGTTGGAAGCCCGACCGGCGCATCGGCCGCATCGTGATGATCGCGCCGCCGAATCACGGTTCGATTACCGCCACTCAGCTTTCCGACACATCGACGTTCAAGACGGTCTTCGGCGCCTCGGGCGTGCAACTGGGAAAGAAATGGAAGGATCTCGAACCGCGACTCGCCACGCCCAGCGGCGAGTTCGGCATCATCGCCGGCGGATACGGTAACCCGCTCGGGCTCAACCCGTTCGTTCCCGGCGACGACGACGGTCGCATCGGCGTGGAAGAAACGCGGTTGGGCGGCGCTTCGGACTCGCTCGTCATCGGCGCGGTCCACGAGTTCATCGTCTTCGATCCGCGCGTGTTCGAGTTCACGGATCGGTTCCTGGCTTCGGGCTATTTCGTATCCGCCGACGAGAAACGCGCGATCCCGAAGGAATCGGTCGCCCGGCGTCCGCAGGACCGCTAGCGACGAATGCATCGCCAGCCGCCGATTCGACGCGGATCCAGTTTTTCTCGGAGTTGTTCGATTTGGCGAATTCTCCCGACTGCGACAGGCTAGCCCCGTCGGTGGCATGCTCGGCGCGGAGAAAAAGTCCGGCGAACTCCAAAAAACCGCGTGCCAGCCACGGCGGCCAACGCTAGAATGCATCGTGGCCGTATCCCGTCTCGATTTTCCGGACGGCGCAGGGCTACACGAACCGCGTCGGCATCGTCGACAACCAACGTGGTCCGCGCCGAAGGAGTTTCGCTCGTCGAGCGGCTCGATCGGCCTGGCATGCGGTTTCCCGCGACTCGGCCTCCTTGAATTGCGAAGTTTTCCTATGAGAGTATCCGTCGCCTCGGGATGCGAGCAGCGATTCACCGCGGATGGGACGCCGCTGAGCTATTACGACGTCGGTTCCGGCGAAGTGCCCGTCGTGTTGCTCCACGGTCTGTTCGGCAGCCCGTCCAATTGGCTGCCGATCATGCACGAGTTGGAATCGCACTATCGCTTCCTCGCGCTGCAGCTTCCGATCGACGCCGCCGGCCAGCGCCGCCTGGGCAAGTTCGAATCGATCGATCAGCTTACCGATTACGTCGCCGCATTTTTCGACGAACTCGAACTCGACCGTGCGGTGATCGTCGGCAACTCGCTGGGCGGACAGGTTGGGCTCGACTACTACCTGCGCTGCCCCGAGCGCGTCGAACGACTCGTGCTCGCCGGCAGTGCGGGCCTTTTCGAGCGCAACCTCGCCAGCGGCAAGCGGTGGCGAATCTGCCGGCAGTTCATCCGCGAGCAAGCCAGCCAGATTTTTTACGATCCCGCGATCGTGTGCAATGAATTGGTCGACGACATCTACGACATCCTAAGCGACCGCGGCCATCGCAAGCTGATCGTTCAAGTCGCCAAATCGACGCGCGACCGCTACATGCTCGACGACTTGGCGCGCGTCGACATCCCCACGCTAATCGTGTGGGGCAAAGACGACACGATCACGCCTCCGTTTGTCGCCGAGCAGTTCGGCGACCACATTCGCGGGTCCAAGCGTATCTTTATCGATGAGTGCGGACACGCGCCGCCGATCGAACAGCCCGCCGCGTTTGCCCGCGCGCTCCACGACTTTCTCGGCGACCTGGCGTCGACCGGATTCGTCGCACCCAGCCAACCGCGGTGATCGGCCGCTCCAAGGAATCTCGCCCGGTGTTCTCGCGCGTCCACTGCACCGCCGTGCTGGTCGCGGCGGTCGTGCTGTTCCCCGTTCTGGCATTCGGTCTCGTCGGGGCGCTCAAAAGCAACTCGAACGACCCGCGGCAATGGCTGCCGAGCGGTTTCGACGAGACGCGCCGCTACGACTGGCTGCAACAACATTTCGGCAACGACGAAATCACCGTCGTCAGTTGGCCCGGCTGCACGCTTTTCGACGAGCGCGCCGAAAAGCTCGCGCAGGCCTTGACCGAAAACGCCGCGACGGCCTATTTCCTGCGCGCTACCACTGCTGGGCGCGTCCTCGCGCAGCTTATGGCGAAGCCGCTCGATGTGCCGCGCGACGAAGCGATCGAGCGTCTTAAGGGGACGCTGATCGGCCCCGACGGCCGCACGTCTTGTGTCGTGCTTACCGTGTCGCCCCGCGGGGTCGCCAATCGAGCCGCCGCGCTGGCCGAACTTCGGCGTGCGGCAAAGCGGGAATGCGACCTCGACGACGATCAACTTCACCTCGGCGGGCCTACGGTCGACGCCGCCACGATCGACATCGAAAGCCAACGCATGTTGCTCTCGCTGGCCGGCCTCTCCGGATTGGTCGCGATGGCGATCGCCTGGATTCGGCTGGGAAGTTTTCGTTTGACCCTCATCCTGCTCGCCGTGGCCGTTTATTGCACGGCGTTGTCGCTGGCGATTCTGTACTACACCGGCGGCACGATGAACCTCGTCATGACGATGCTGCCGCCGCTGATCTTCGTGCTCGGCATTTCCACGTCGATTCATCTGGTCAATTACTATCGCGATGCGCTGGCCGAAGGCCCGGCCAACGCCGCCCCAATCATGGCCCTGCGCCACGGATGGCGGCCCTGCTTTCTCGCTTCATTCACTACCGGCCTCGGCCTCTTGTCGCTGGCCGTCAGCGATATCGTGCCCGTCAAGATGTTCGGCATTTACGCCGCCGCCGGCACATTCGCGGGCCTGGCCGTCGTGCTCATCCTGCTGCCAGTCGCGCTGCAAGTTTGGCCTGCGAAAGCTCCCGCCGCAAAGTCGAAGAAGAAGCGCGCGTCCGCGACCGCGACGCCGCGGATCGACCGCTACTTCGACCGCATCCGCCGCCGGCACGCGACCATCGTTGCCGGCTGCATTCTGCTGATGGCCGTCACCGGCACGGGCCTGCTGTGGCTCCGCTCGACGGTCAAGCTGCAATATCGCTTCGGCGCGGAAAGCCGCATCCTGCAAGACTACCGCTGGCTTGAAGAACACCTCGGCCCGCTGGTGCCGATGGAATTGGTCGTTCACGTCGATCCGACCGAACACCCCAGTCTCGCCGATCAACTGCGGCAGGTCGTTACGCTAGTGCGCCGCGCCGAACAGCTTTCCGAAGTTGGCGCGGCGCTGTCCGCCGCCGATTTTGCGCCGACCCTCCCGCGCGGCACGGCGGCCCGCGACGTCGTCCAGCGCGTCGCGTGGAAGCGAAACGCGGCGACGATCGAGCAACACCTGCGGCACAACCACTTCTTCGCCAGCGGCGACGACGGCGAGAATCTGTGGCGGATCAGCGTCCGCGCTTCGGCGCTCGGCGACGTCGACTATGGCCGCTTCATCGACAAGCTCCGCGAGCAAGTCGAACCCGCCGTCGCATCGATGCGCGGCGTCCGCGTGACGTACACCGGCATCATTCCACTGATCTACAAAGCCCAGCGCGAGCTGCTCAGCGATCTTACCGAAAGTTTTCTGCTGGCCTTCGCCTTGATCGCCGTCGTGATCATGATCGTGCTTCGCAGCATCCGTTGCGGCCTGGTGGCGATGATTCCCAACGTGTTTCCCGTCGTCGTCGTGTTCGGCTTGATGGGCTGGCTGGGCATCTGGATCGAGATCGGCTCGATCATGACCGCCAGCGCGGCGATGGGCATCGCGGTCGACGACACGTTTCACCTGCTGGCCTGGCATTCCCGAGCGCTGGGCAAGGGAGCGAACCGCGAAAACGCCGTCCACGCCGCGCTGCGGCGCTGCGCCGGAGCCATGATCCACACCACGCTCGTCACGGCGTGCGCGCTGCTGGTCTTTTCGTTCAGTTCGTTCATGCCGATCCGTCGCTTCGCCTGGATGATGGCCACGCTGCTCGTCGCGGCGTTGGCCGGCGACCTGATCCTGCTCCCCGCAATCCTCGTCGGGCCGATCGGCAAGTTCTTTCGCCCTGCATCTCGGAAATGATCCACAGATGTCGCCGATTGTCGCAGATGGAGTTGCTTGGCTCTTGTTTCAACATGCTGCTAGCCGCTACTGCTATCCGCTATCGGTACTACTAACGCTCCAAATCTTCACGGCCTGAGAAGGATTCATGCATGACTTGAAAACACGGAGGCACGGAGACACGGAGGGCATGCAAACGATGAGTGATGAGTGGCACTTCCAATCGTAAGGTGGCATCGCCGCTCGTTCATCATTCATCACTCATCAATCATCGTTCATCACTTTCCCTTTTTCCTCCGTGTCTCCGTGCCTCCGTGTTTTGAATTCACTTGCCGAACCGTTTTGGTTGCGGCCAGCGGCCGCGCTAGGAAATCTGCGTAATCTGCGGATGTCTGCCGATTCGACATGCGACGCAGCAAGCATCGAACTTTCGGGCTCATGGGCGCTCAACTCGCCAAGCCAAGTTCTTTCCGTGCAAGCAAACGCCGAGTCGACGGCTGTGGCCGCCGACGCCCGCGACAGAAGTTTGCGCGGCGTTGGCGGCCGCTGTCGGGCCGCCGCAACTAGCGACGCCGCGCTTGCGGCAGCCGCATTCGCCGCGGGTGAATTCGCAACTGTCCGAGAGTTGCGCACCAGCGTCGCATCGACGACGTTCACCAGTCCGTTGCCGTCCACGTCGTTTCGTGCCAAGTAGGTCGCGCTGCCGATCGCCACGAATTGCCCGGCGACGTTGGCCAGCAGGTCGGCCAAAGTCACCGCGGCGTCGCCGTTCACATCGGCGGGCCGCACGCGGGCAACCGCAATCGATCCGCCCGCGATGGAATTTCCGGCGAGATCGACGACGTTGGCCGTTAGTGCGATCATTGCGTCCCCGCTGCCGAACGTGCTCGGCAGTCGCCATCGCGCCGTGTACGTGGCCGGGTCGTAGGTGAACTCGCTCACCGGGTCGCCGACGCCGTCGCCGGTGTAATCCAAATCGTCCGCCGACACGACGACGGCTTCGTCGAAGGCGATCTCCACGGTATCGAGATTCACCCACGGCAGCGTCGGTCCCGCCGCACCGCCGAGCGGCAGCGCGACGGAAGCCACCGCGGCGTTCCAGTTCGATCCGCGCATACGGACCGCGACCACTTCCGGCGGTGTCGCGTCGCCGGTCGAAAACTCGTAAGCCCCGATGTCCCACGCGTCGCCGGCCGGTCGTGGCGCTGCGATCAAGTCGAACGCCGGCGCCATCGTGCTCGTCCCGGCGTCGATGGCTTCGCTATTGGGCGACAGTCGGTAATCGTCCGCGGCGGCGTCGACGAACAGCGTGCTCGGCGTCGCCACGACGGAGTGCATGTCTTGGCCCGTCGCCGTTCGCCATTGGGCGAGATTGAGCCGCGTCGCGCTATCGTCCGTCGTGAAGCGGTTCATCACGACGTTGTAATCGCTCGCAAAGCCGGCCAGCGCATCGGGGTCGATGTCAATACTGCCGCGGAAGCTGTGGTAGTTGTACAGGATATTGTTGTAAACCCGGTTTCCCGTGCTCGGGCCTTGGATGTTGAGCGCCCAGCGGCCGTTGGACGCTTGCACGATCGTGTTGTTGACGATCAGGTTGTTCTTGGCGCCTTCCGCGGCGTCGATCTGGTACAGTGAAATGCCGCTGGCGTGGTTGTCGTACAGCAGATTGTTGCGGATCACGCTCGATTGCAGGCCATCGCCGTTGATGCCCGACCCGCCGCCGAGGCCGTTATCGTAGATGACGTTGTTCTCGATCAGGGCGCCTGAAATGATGCCGTCGCCGCCTTGCGATTCGTCGCCGTTGAGATGGATGCCGTTGCCGTGGTTGCCCCAGATCGTGTTGCCGCGGACCACCGGCCGGTCGCCGCTGTTGCTGGCGTAAATCCCGTGCTCTTCGACCGACCGCGAGGTTTCGTTATTTTCGATCAGCAGGTCGTCGCTGAATCCGGTAAAGATGCCCCAGCGACCGTTCTGGTCGGCCCGATTGTTGCGAATGGTGACGTGATGATTGACCACGGCGCGAATGCCGGCCCGCGGCAGACCGATGAGCGTGAAGCCTTCGATCGTGATGTAGTCTGCGCCTTCGAGGTTGATTCCGTCGGGCGTCTGTGCGTTGCGCTGATTGATCACCGCGCCCGGCTCGGCCGAGAAAGTGATTGGGTCGCTTGCCGTGCCGTCGGTGCGCAGATCGAACCCGACGTAAGTCCCGGATCGCACCGTCACGGTGTCGCCCGCCGATACGGTGTTGGCGGCTTTTTGCAGCGTGAGCCAAGGCGCCTCGGCCGTGCCCGCCGCCGAGTTACTCCCGGTCGGCGAAACGTAGAAATGATCTCCGGCGAGCAGGTCGCGGCGTTCCAAGCATTCGACGAGATACCGACGGCCAGTTCGCGGCGGTTGTCGTCGAGGTCGATTCTGCCAACTTCGCCAACTCCATTGTCGCGGAAACATCGTTGCGCCTCCGTTGCTGGAATAACATGTTGCTTATATCTCGATTGAGGAAGATTCTTCGTGCGTACCACCCACGGTTCTGGCCTACGCTTTCCATCATCGCAAGTTGGCGATGTTCACGCGAAAGTCGTGGTGGCACCGCGTGCAGGTTGCATCGAGCGCTCGCACCGCGGCGGAGAAGTCCTTCGCGTTAGCATCGTTGGCCAGCAGGTTGAGCCGCGCGGCTGCGACGGCCATGTCGGCGCTCTGCTGCTGCCAGAGACGCACTTCGTCGGCGGTCTTGGCGAACTGCTTGGCGTCGCCGGACATCGGCTCGGCGAGGGCGGCGACCGTCGCGGCGTGGCCGGCGATGTCGGTGCGCGTCTTTTCGGTCGGCGGGCGACGCTTGGCGGCCCGTTGAAGACGATTGTCGATGAACCGCATCTGCTTCATCAGCATGGCCGTGCCGGCGACAGGGGGCGAGGCGTCCTTGGCGGTGGTCGCATCGCCAGGCTTTTCTTTCGTGGCCAGTGTGGCGCTGAGGCGCTTGTAGCCGGCGGCGGAAGGCTCGAAGTCGCGGTAGTGGGTCGTGATCTCACTGGCCGCGGCTAGCAGCGCGGGCGCAGCCGGTTTGAGCGCGTGATCGTCGTCGTGCTTGACGAGCAGCCAAGCGAGGCCTGCAACGGTGGCGGCGTCCTTCTCGACGCGGGTTTGGTCGAGCTCGTTGTAGTCGCCGTCGTCTTCGAGCGATTCGCCGAGCCGCTCGGCATAATCGCGCAATTGTGCGGCGATGTCGTCAATCTTCGGCTGCGGCGGTTTGTCTGTGGCGGATGAATCGGGCGCGGCAGCGTCGGGCGTCTGGCCGACGAGCGCGCGGCCGGCCAACGGAAACGCCACACATGAGGCGGCCAGAGTGAGAAACAACGACAAACGAACGTAATGCGGTTTCACGTCGGATCCTCCCGTAGCGGGCAAACGGATCGGCATCGTAACAAATACGCACGGCGCGCCGCCGGGGTTCGCGTCCTGCTGGGAGCATCAAACTGCTGGACATGCTGCCGGACGTGTCATGGCGACGCCATTGGGGCATAATAATCTCAGCCGGAGCGCCGCACCATTGGCGCTGCGGCGGCGAGGCGGTTTTGCCTTTGCTAGCTTGCGACCGCGCCACTCGGCCAGGAGTAGGAATCCATGTTGCGATTGCGACCGAACGTGCCGTTAGGTTTTCTTTCCGCTCTGCTCGTATGCGCCGCGGCGACGGCGTTATTCGGCCAATCGCCGACGCTTGAAACGCGACTCTTGCAGGAAGGTCCGACCGCACTCGCGCGGGCCGCCCGCGAAAATGGCGACGCGGCGCGGGGAGCGGTCGTGTTTCATCAGGCCCATACGACCTGCTCGAAGTGCCACCGCGTCGACGACGCGGCCGGCGCGCAGTCGGGGATGCTCGGCGCGAACCTCACGAAGTTCGAGCTAAAGCCGACGGACAAGCAACTCGTCGAGTCGGTCTTGGAACCGTCGGAAACGATTCGCGAAGAGTTTCGGGCCGTCAAAGTACAAACGACCGACGGCCGAACGATCACCGGCCTCATCGTCAAGGAAACCGCCGAGGTGCTCACGTTGCGCGATTTGGCGCAGGATGGCAAACACGTCGCGATTCCCATTGACGAGATCGACGCTCGCGCCGTAAGCAGTCAATCGCCCATGCCCTCGGGTCTCGTCAATCAACTCACCAGTCGGCAGCAGTTTCTCGATCTGGCTCGTTATTTGTTCGAGATCCGCGACGGCGGCGCGGCGCGGGCGCGCGAGCTTCAGCCGCCGCCGTCGCTGTTGGCCGTGCAAATCCCCGAGTACGAAGCGCACGTCGACCACGCCGGCATCATCGCGTCGCTCGACGACAAGGCTTTCGCGCGCGGCCGCGAGATTTACCAGCGGCTGTGCATCAACTGCCACGGCACGCGCGAGCAGCCCGGCTCGCTCCCCACGTCGCTCCGGTTCGCCGAAGGCAAGTTCAAGAACGGCAACGATCCGCACGCGATGTACCAGACGCTAACCCGCGGCTTCGGCCTGATGGCGCCGCAAACGTGGATGGTGCCGCAGCAGAAGTACGACGTGATCCACTACATTCGCACGGAGTATCTGCGCAAGCACAACCCGTCGCAGCTGTTCGCCATCGATGAAAAATACATCGCCGCGCTTCCCAAGGGCGACACCCGCGGCCCCGCACCGCGGAAGATCGAGCCGTGGGCGACGATGGACTACGGTCCGGTGCTGGTGAACACGTATGAAATCGGCAACGACGGGTCGAACTTTGCCTACAAGGGGATTGCGGTGCGGCTGGACAGCGGTCCCGGCGGCATTTCGCGGGGACGATCTTGGATGGTGTTCGACCACGACACGATGCGCGTCGCCGCGGCGTGGACGGGAACCGGCTTCATCGACTGGCAAGGCATCCACTTCAACGGCCAGCACCAGGTCCATCCGCGGATCGTCGGCGACGTACACTTCGCCAACCCGACCGGCCCCGGCTGGGCGAATCCGCAGACCGGTTCGTTCGCGGACGACCAGCGCGTGGTGGGCCGCGACGGGCGGCGCTACGGCCCGCTGCCGCGCGCGTGGGCGAAGTATAAAGGACTCTACTACCACAACGACCGCGCGGTGATCGCGTATTCCGTCGGCAAAACGGACGTGCTGGAAATGCCCGGCGAGTGGATGGCCGATGAGTCTGCCGGGGCCGCGCTTGCCTCGGTGAAGGCCGGCGACGGGAGCGCGGAAAAGCCGACGGACCGTGGGAGCGAGGGCATTTTTACGCGGGCCATGAACATCGGACCGCGATCGGCCGACATGAAGCTGCTCGTCGCGACGCTCGACGACGCTTCGCCGAGCCTCGACGAACTCGCCGGGGGCGTGCGGTTTGGCACAGCCGCTGCCGGAACAGAGAAACCCGCGACCGAGAAGCGAGAAGTTCGCTTCGACGGCGGCGGTTACGCCGAAGTGGCCGATGCCGACGCCGACGCCTTCGACATGACCGGGCACGACTTTACGATCACCGCGCGCGTAAAAACAAAAGCCGGTGGCACGATCTTCGCCAAGGCCAAACCCGATTCGCCGTGGACGCCCGACGGCAAGACGTTCTTCGTCCGCGGCGGCCGGCTGTGTTACGACATCGGCTGGGTCGGCGCGGTGCAATCGAAGCAGCGGGTCGACGACGGACGCTGGCACGACGTGGCGCTGCGCTGGTCGACCGACGCTGGCCGCGCCGAACTATTCGTCGACGGCAAGGCGGCCGGCGATGGCGTGCTACGCCCAAAGCAGGCGGTTTCCGGTCACGTCGTGCGAGTCGGCTACACGGCGGAGAACTTTCCCACGCCGCAGAGCGCGTTCGACGGCCAGCTAAGCGACGTGCGCTTCTTGCAACGGGCCGCCACCGACAAGGAGATCGCTTCCGCGTCGTCGATCGATCAGGACGATCGGCTCGTGGCGCGGTGGAAGCTCGACGCGATCGACGTCCAGGGGCAGGTTCGCAACGAGGCCGGCAAACACCACGCCGCGAAATGGATCGTTGGCGCGAATACTCGCCGCGCGAACACCGCGCCGCTTTTCGCCGGGCTGACGACGCCGATCCCCGGCAGTCAATGGAAAGCGGAGGGCAATCGGCTCTGCCTACACATCCCGGCGGGCAAAGAGCCGCTGCGATTCGTGCTCTGGACGACGCGCGGAGAGAACGCCGACGTCGTCGCGGCATGGACCGCGGGACTTGCGGCGGCCGAAAAATCGCCCGACCTCGCCGCGTACACCTCCGGCGGACCGCCACGGTGGCCGCAGAAGCTGACCACGCAAGCGATTCTCGGCGACGACAGCGGCCCGTTCGCCGTCGACGTACTCGTGCATCCGGAGGTCAATCCGTGGCTCGCGCAGACGCGGCTGACGGGTCTCGACTTTATCGATGACGGTGAAGTCGAGGGCGGCGACGGCCGTGCCGATCGGGCCGTCGTCTGCGCCTGGGACGGCGACGTGTGGATTGTTAGCGGGCTGGCGAAACTCGACGCCGCAAAGCCATCGTCCGACCACACGCTCACTTGGCAACGCATCGCGTCCGGCTTGTTCCAGCCGCTCGGCATCAAGATGTATCAGGGCCGCATCTACGTTACTTGCCGCGATCAACTCGTCGTGCTGCATGACAAGAACGCCGACGGCGAGATCGACTTCTTCGAGTGCTTCAACAACGACCACCAGGTGACGGACCACTTCCACGAATTCGCGATGGGCCTGCAAGTCGACGCTGAGGGCAATTTCTATTACGCCAAATCGGCCCGCCACGCCTTGCCCGCCCTGGTGCCCCATCACGGCACGCTGCTCCGCGTCAGCCACGACGGCCAGCGAACCGACATCATCGCCAACGGCTTTCGCGCGGCCAACGGCGTGTGCCTGAATCCCGACGGCACCTTCGTCGTCACCGATCAGGAAGGGCACTGGAACCCCAAAAACCGCATCAATTGGGTCACGCCCGGCGGGTTTTACGGCAATATGTTCGGCTATCACGACGTGACCGATTCGTCGGACGAAGCCATGCAACAGCCGCTGTGCTGGATCACGAACACGTTCGACCGCTCGCCGGCGGAACTGCTGTGGACGCCCAAGGACGCATGGGGGCCGCTCGGCGGTTCGCTGCTCAATCTTTCCTACGGCTACGGCAAGGTCTACGTCGTGCCGTTCGATGAAGTCGGCGGCCAGAAGCAAGGCGGCATGTGCGCGCTGCCGATCGGTGCGATGCCGAACAATTCACTGCCGACCGGAGTGATGCGTGGGCGGTTTCATCCGGTCGACCGACAACTGTACGCCTGCGGCATGATGGCCTGGGGCAGCAACGCACGTCAGCCCGGCGGTTTGTACCGCATTCGCTATACGGGCAAGCCGATGGTTCTGCCGGTGGGCCTCCGGGCGCGGCGAGAAAACATCGAGATCACGTTCACCGATCCGCTCGACACCGACGCGGCGGTCGATAGGGATCGCTACAAGATCAAAACCTGGTCGCTCAAACGTTCGGCCAACTACGGTTCGCAACACTACGACGAAAAGCCGCTGGCCATCGAATCGGCCACGCTATCCGACGACGGCCGCACCATTCGGCTGCACGCGCCGGAGTTGAAACCAACCTGGGGAATGGAGATCGTGCTGCGAATCAAAGGCCGCGACGGAGAGGAAGCCGAGCGCGTCGTTCATAACTCGATTTTCAAGCTCGGCGAGTAAGTGGGTATCTGCGCAGACATTCGGACTGGAAATATATTGAATGCGTGCCGCCGGAATTCCGTGGAGGAATTGATATGGGCATGGACACGGTCGAGCTAATCATGGACATCGAAGACCGGTTTGGCGTGTCGATCTCCAACGACGATGCAGCGGCCGTGCGGACCGTGGGCGAGTTGAGCGACATGGTCGAGCGTTTGCTGTCGGAGAAATCGGCCACCGGCGGCCCGGCGGTTTGCCTGACGTCGATGGCGTTCTTTCGATTTCGGCGGGCCGTCGCGGAAGTGTGCCACGTCGAACGGAAGCGAGTGTCGCCCGGCGAGGTCATCGATGTGCTGGTGGCGAGAAAGGCGCGGCGGCGGGAATGGGCCGAAATGGCCCGCCGCACGTCGATGAAAATGCCGCCGCTGCATCGGCCGGATTGGTGCGTTTGGGTTGGCTTAGGTTTCGTCGCGACGTTCGTGGCCGGTTGCTGGCAGACGCGGCTGGGGATCGAGAGCACCGCACTGCTATGCTGGGCCACGTTGGCGATATTGATTTTCGGCATAGGGGCGTTCGGATGGGTGACGCGGCCGCTGGCGATTCATTTATCTCCGCGGACGATAACGTGTGGCGAATTGGCGCGCGAACTCGTGGCGCTGAATTTCGCCAGCCTGCGGGCGCGCGGAGAGACGATCCGCCGCGAAGAACTATGGCAAGCCATTGTGCATACGGTGGCGGAAAGCGCGGGGGCGGATGCGGCGAAGATCGAGCGGTCGACTCGGATTGTGGAAGACCTCGCGATGGACTAGCGCAGCCTGTTGAAAAAGGGGACAGACCCTGAGGGAAACCACGTTTTCGCCGAAGAATCCGCCGTGCCTGAGAGGGTCAGTCCCGAATGGCACTTCCTGAGTCGTAACCTCAATTCGCGAAACAGTTAAGCATT
>JBBDYI010000375.1:0-11169 GCA_040901705.1 Pirellulales bacterium
GAAAGGATTCGCCTCCTACAGTGTGAAAAACAAGCACATTGTTCGTGGATAGCCTCTCACTGGTGGACGAGCCACCAGCGCCACCCCAAGATTTTCGGTGTTGTCGCTGCGCTAATCGTCCATCCGCGCCGACGAGATCAACTGGATGAATTCCTTGTTGGTGCGGAATTTTCCAAGCTGCTTCGTCAACTGTTCCATCGCGTCGACCGGGTGCATCGTGGCCAGCGTGCGGCGGAGCATGGTGACCGCGTGCAGCGTGTGCGGCTCGAGCAGCTTTTCTTCGCGGCGGGTGCCGGATTGGCTGATGTCGATGGCCGGCCAGACGCGGCGGTCGGCCAGTTTGCGATCGAGCACCAGTTCCATATTGCCGGTGCCCTTGAACTCCTGAAAAATCAGCTCGTCCATGCGGCTGCCCGTGTCGATCAGCGCGGTGCCGACGATGGTCAGCGAGCCGCCTTCTTCAAACACGCGGGCCGTGGCGAACAGCTTCTTGGGAATGTCCATCGCCTTGATGTCGATGCCGCCCGACATGGTGCGGCCGCCGCTGCCGTTGCCGACCCACTTGTTGAAGGCGCGGGCCAACCGGGTGATCGAGTCGAGCAGCAGGAACACGTCCTTGCCTTCCTCGGCCAAGCGTTTGCAGCGTTCGACCACGAGTTGCGACAGGCGGACGTGGCTTTCGACGTCCATGTCGAGGCTGCTGGCCACGACTTCGCCGTCGACCATGCGGCGCATGTCGGTGACTTCTTCGGGCCGCTCGTCGATGAGCAGGACGATCAGCGTGACGCCCGGGTGATTGGCGGCGATCGCCTGGCTGATCTGCTGGAGCAAGATCGTCTTGCCGGTTCGCGGCGGGGCGACGATCAGGGCGCGCTGGCCCTTGCCCAGCGGCGTGAGCAGGTCCATGACGCGGGTGCCCAGCGGCTGAGCGCCGGTTTCCAGGCGAAGCCACGTCTCGGGGTTGATGGGCGTCTTTTCGTCGAAATTCTTGACGTTGAGGTAGTCGTCCGGCGGCATGCCGTCGACTTCGGTGATTTCCTTGACCCGCGGGCCTTGCTGGCGGCGTCCCTGCTGGATCGAACCCTTAAGGTAGACTCCGGGGCGGAGATTGAACCGCTCGATCATCGTGCCGGGGACGAAGGGATCGGTCCGCACGCGGACGTAGTTCTTTTCCGGATCGCGGAGAAAGCCGTAACCGTTGGGGTGCATTTCCAGCACGCCGCCGCCGGGGACGACCGCGGCCGGCTCGCCGCTATCGGGGAAATCCATCGGGGCGGGAGCGTTCTGGCGTTCCAGGGCCGTGCCGTAGGGGAGCCGGCGTCGTCCGCCGCCACCACCACCTCCGCCACCACCTCCGCCACCACCACCGCCGCCGCCGCCGCCTTGGCGAGCGCCGTACCGGCCGTTGCCGCCGCCTTCGGGACGTCCATGTTGCGGTCGGCCTGTTTTCTTCCTTCTGGTCATGCATCACCCAAAGAGAGATAGGTGGCCCGGCGTGCTGTGGGCACGCCAGGAATCGAGAGAGAGTTCGTTAGCACGGTGCGCGCGCAATGCGTTCATGCAGCGCAGTGGCCCTATATGAGGTCACAAAAGCGCCCTGGACTGAAGCGATGACGAAACGGTTACCCGTCAAGGCCCGACCCGTTTGCGGCAGACATACTGCCAACCCAACGCGGTCCGGAATCCGGAATATGGATTCTGCCTTACTGCGGGGTAAATCGAACCTGCCGGTCGCTATGCGAACCGACGAACCCCATTAGCTAAGCAGCGGCCGTTCCCGAACACAAAAGCGGTGCTTCGGGCCAAGGTAACTTGATGCTCCACTTCGCCAACAACAAAAACGGCGAAGGGCGGCCTAGCGAATGTTGGATCGAACCGATCAAACGTACTGCTGGGCCAACGGCGCGTGCCTATGCGGCAGAACTTCTATAACTACGGTCATCTTATTCAACTCTCGGGCGCTGTCAAGTGATGTCTGGATGCACGACGGTCAGAATTCCCAAAAAACCGGCGAGTTTTCGTAGCTCGATCCGCTAGCAACGATCGCGCGGGCGGATTTGCGCGTTTCGGGCCGCAGCCCGGCAAAGTCGTTACAGCCGGCCGACTTTTCCTAATCCCTACGATGCCACCGGGTCGATAACTGGCGCAGAGACCGTTCGTATTCGCCTTGCGCCGGGCAACGATGTTGCGCGCGCCGGGGGCTTGGTTGAAGGCCCGAGGAGCTCGTCATGTTACGTATTCGCACCGTGGGCTTGGTTCTGTCGTTGATCGCCGCAGCGAGCGGTTCGTCGGCCCTGGCCGGCGAAAGCGCCGTTCGTTGGCAGAGCGACATCGACGCTGCGTTGGCCACCGCCGCGCAGACGAACCGGCTCGTGCTGGTCCATTTCTGGCGACCGTCGTGCCAGCCGTGTATGCGGCTCGAAGCGAACGTCTTCAATCAGCCGCAGTTTGCCGCGGCGCTCGAGGCCGATTATGTGCCCGTGAAGATCAACACCGACCAATTTCCCGAAACTACGCGGCGGTATGGGATCGAAATGCTGCCGACCGACGTAATCTTGACGCCCGACGGTAAAGTGGCGTCGACCGCGCCTTGTCCGCAGGACGGCGTCGAGTATGCCCAGCGGCTGCGGCAAACGGCGGCAAGCATTCGCCGCACCGACTCCCAATTCGCCCAGGCTGATCGCTCGACCACCGGACGTTCGACCGACGGCCGCGACACCACGCAAAATGCGGCGGCGAATTACGCTCAATATGCGCCGAGCGAGAGCATGGGCGGCGGACGGATTACGGCCGTCGAGTCGCCCGCGACGCCAAGTCAGCCGACCGACAACGAACGCCGTTACGGAAACGACTTCGACGCGCGACGTTCGCCCGTCGCGACCGCTCAGTATGGCAACGGGCCATCGTATGCCGACGCGGCGACGCCTGCCCGTGCTGCTACGCCGCGGATGACGACGCGGGACGTAACTCCGACGCAGTCGGACAGGGAAGTCAATTCGACGGGACTGCCGTACGGAAATCCCAATCCAGCGGCCTCCGTGGCCGCCACGGGCGGACAAGGATATGCCGGAAACACGGCCGGTGCCCCGCGTGACGCCGGTTACGCGGCCGGCGCCGGATATGCAAGTGCTCCGCCGGCCGCATCGCGCGGGGCCAGCGGGCAACCGTCGCTGTGCCTCGACGGCCATTGCCCGGTGACGCTGATGGAAACGCAACGCTGGGTCTACGGCGATCGGCGGTTCGGCGCGGTTCACCGCGGGCGGCTGTACCTGTTCTCCGGCGCCGAGGCGCAACAACGGTTCTTGGCCGACCCCGACAAGTACAGCCCGGCGCTTTCCGGCCACGACGCCGTGGCGTGGGTCGAACAGGGACAATTGATTCCCGGCGAGCGAAAATTCGGCGGCTACTTCCGCGGCTACATCTATTTGTTCGCCAACGAGGAATCGCTGCGTCAATTCGAGGCCAACCCCGAACGCTACGCCGGCCCGGTCGAACATGCCGTGGCCGCCGGTCGCGGGCGCGGGCAAGTGCGGCGATAGGCAGAGGCCCGCGGGACACCGGTGAGAGGTTGTGAATGAATGTAGGGTGCTCTGTGAGCACCACAAAGCGTTGTGCCAAGGTGCTCACAGAGCACCCTACAGGTTGCGGTCGGACTTGTTCGTGTTCGATTCTTTCACAACCTCTGACCGCTGGGCACCCGTCCGACGCGCTACATTCGGCTGGCAGGCCGTCCCGGCACGTCGTGGCCCATCGTTCGTACTTTCATGAATCCCTGCGAGCACTCCCAATGCCGCATCCGGCGCATTTCTTCGCTTTCGCCGGGCCACGGGGATGGTAAAATGACGGCGTCGGCGCAGATTCGTGTCCTGCCGTAAGCGTCGTCCGGCAACGAAATCGCAACGTGTTGCTCAGCCCGAACGAGGGAATTGTTCCGCGCAACCCTCCGCGTAGTCCGTTGTCGATCGGTGCGGAAACACGCCACGCGACAAAAACTCGCTACGCCGCGGATTGGTAATGTCGGTTGCGTTTCCTTCCGATGGCGCGGCGCGTTCCTCGATCCCGGCGAGTCGACATGAGTCCTATTCAATGCTTTAGAATGCGGCCGGCGCTTCGCTGTTTCGTCGGATGTTGCGTCTTTTGGTTGGGCGGGCCGGCGATGCTCGATCCGCTCGTTCGCGGCGCCGAAGACCTTGGCGAACCGGTGACCGAGACGGTCGACGGCGAAGAAATCGCCGCTGGGCCGCTGCCGTTTCGCGACGTTGCGTTTTCTCTCGACGGCAAGCTGATCGCGACAACCGCCGGCTTGCAGGCGAGCCTGCGCGAGTTCGCCGTGTGGGATCTCGAATCGCAAGAGAAACGATTCGCGTATCAGACCAAGCAGTCGCAGCGCACGCTGTTCTTCTCGCCCGACGCGAAGCGGATCACCGTCGGCATCCAGTCGGGCAAGCTGACCACGCTCGACGCGGCGACGGGCGAGGTCGTCTTGGCCGTCGACACGCCGGACAAACGGGCCGACCGGCTGCAGTTTTCGCCGGGCGGAAAACTGCTGGCTATTTCCAATCGCAAGGACTTCGCCATTTCGCTGTGGGACGCCGCGAACCTCGAATCGCGCGGCGTGCTCAAGGGGCACAAAAAGTACATTGCGGCGATGGCGTTTTCGCCCGACGGGAAGTTACTCGTCTCGTGCGGCAGCGACCACGAGGCGATTCTGTGGGACACCGCCAAGGCGGCGAAAGTGCGTTCGCTCGACACGGGCAGCCGCTCGGCGTGGGGCGCGGCGTTTTCGCCGGATGGAAGGTTCGTCGGCGTGGCGTCGAACGATACGCACGTTCGCGTGTTCGTCGCCGAATCCGGAGAAGTGCTGGCCAAGTTTGCGGCCTACGACGGTTCTGCGCCGCAGCAACTGGCGATATCGCCGAATGGGGAATTCGTGGCGTTCGTCGGTTATACGCCGGTCGTCAGTATCTACCGGATCGCGAAAACGGCGGCGGCCGATGATCTCGCCGAGGCGTCGAAACTGATCGCCCAACTCGACGACGACCACTTTGCCGTGCGACAACAGGCGACGGTGCGGCTCGTGCGGATGGGTCCGCCGGTCGAGCCATTGGTAACCGCGGCCGCGGCGAAAGCGCCTTCCGACGAAGCGCGGCGCAGGCTGGCGGCGGTGCTGGCGAACCTGCGACCGCCGATGCCGCTGCGCGTCTTGGAAGGCCATCGCGACCGGATCGACGCTCTCGTGTTTTCGCCGGACGGCAACCGCATCGCCACGGCCAGCCGCGACGGGTCGGTGCGCATCTGGGACGTTTCCACCGGCGAGACCGTGGCCACGCTGGCCGAATGACGGCGTTGGTCACGCCCGTTGCGTCGAACGCAACGGGGAATTATCCGCAGATTGCGCAGATTTTCGCAGAGTCGCCGCGCGGGAATCTAGGAAACGCGATCCCCATCTGCGAAAATCGGCGAAATCTGTGGACCATATCGAGATGTGACTGACATCGAGGCTGGGAAGCCGCTCCACGGGTTCTGGGTCAGATTATCCGCATCGCACCCTGCCATGCCGCGAGATGAATCAACGATGGTCGACGTGCTGGCCGACGTTCCTGCGCAGCGTCGGCCGCGCCATATTGCCGTGATCATGGACGGCAATGGGCGGTGGGCCGAGCGGCAAGGTTTGCCGCGGATCGAGGGGCATCGTCGGGGCGTGGCCAGCGTGCGGCGGACCGTCGAAGAAGCCGCCCGGCTGAAGATCGAGCAGTTGACGCTGTATTGCCTGTCGAGCGAGAACTGGAAGCGTCCGCCGCACGAACTGGACTTCCTGATGCACTTGCTCGAACAGTACATGATCGAGGAGCGCAAGACGATCATGGACGAGAACATCCGCGTGGCGGTGATCGGCCGCCGCGACGGGTTGCCGGCCGCGACGTTGCGGGAAATCGACAAGACGATCGAGTTGAGCGCGACGAACACGGGCACGCGGCTGTGTCTGGCGATTAACTACGGCGGCCGGGCGGAGTTGCTCGACGCGGTGAAGCGGATCGCCGACGAGGCACGTAGCGGGAAGCTCGATCCGGCGAAATTGACCGAAGAAGCGATCGCCGATCATCTCTACACGGCGGGCATGCCGGAGCCGGATTTGCTCGTGCGCACGGCCGGCGAGATGCGGATCAGCAATTTTCTGCTCTGGCAGATCAGCTACGCCGAAATCTGGGTGACGGAGCATTGCTGGCCGGAGTTCACTGAGGCGGACTTGCACGCGGCGATTCGCGAATTCGCCCGGCGGGATCGGCGTTTTGGTGGATTGAGCGTGTAGTGGCGACAATCGCGGCGATCCTACCGGCACGTCGTTCGCCTTAACCACGGAGTTCACCGAGGGCGAGCACGGGGGGACACAGCGACGAACGCTGGCGTGGGCGGCCGCGAAAATGCCGTTTCCCAATTTGCGGCGGCCGCCTAGAATACCGCGCGTCGGACTTCTGGATGGACTTGGGTCGTTTGTTCGGCACCACGCGAGGACCGCGCCGTAGATTCTTGGATTGTGATGGACACGCGACTGGCGTTTGAGATTCTGCCGCAGCCGGACAGCGAGACCTGCGGGCCAACGTGCCTGCATGCCGTGTATCGCTACTTCGGCGACGAGATGCCGCTCGCGCAGGTGATTGCCGAGTGCGACAGCCTGGAGGAGGGCGGGACGCTGGCCGTGCTGCTGGGTTGCCATGCCCTGCGGCGCGGCTACGACGCGGCAATCTATACGTACGACCTGCAAGTGTTCGACCCAACCTGGTTTCATCCAAAGCCGCAGCCGCTCGCCGAAAAGCTCTCCACGCAGATGGCCGCCAAGGACTTGCCGAAGTTGCGAATCGCCGGCGAGGGCTATTTGGAGTTCCTGTCGCTGGGCGGCGAGATTCGCATGCGCGATCTGTCGAGGAACTTGATTCGCGAACACTTGAACAACTCGATTCCGATTCTCACGGGCTTGAGCGCAACCTATTTGTATAGCGAACCACGCGAGTTCGGCCCGCGGTGGATTCCCGACGACGTGCGGGGCGTGCCGGCGGGACATTTCGTGGTGCTCTGCGGCTACGACCGCGCGAGCAAGCAGGTCCACGTCGCCGACCCGTACCAGGGAAACCCACACGCGCCCGGCCGGTTCTATTCCGTGGGCGTGGACCGCGTCATCAACGCCATTCTGTTGGGCATTTTGACGTACGACGCCAATCTGCTCGTCATTCAACCGCGCAAACCGCGCAAAAGGTAATTGCCGTGCCCGTGCTCATCGTCGCCAACGACCCCAAGGCGTGGCCGGTCGAAATTCCGAACGTCCAGGTGATCGACGCCCGCAGCTATCTGACCCGCCCCGAGTACAGCGAGATGCGGGGCGTGAAGCTGTTCAATATGTGCCGCAGCTATCGGTATCAAAGCTCGGGCTATTACGTGTCGCTGCTGGCCGAGGCGCGGGGGCACAAACCGCTGCCGAGCATCACGACGATTCAGGACATGAAGAGCCAAGCGATCATCCGCCTCGTATCGGAAGACCTGGACGAGATAATCCAGAAAGGTCTGGCGCCGATCCAGCGGGACAAGTTCACGCTGAGCATTTACTTTGGCCGCAACATGGCCCGGCGGTACGACCGGTTGTGTTTGCATCTGTTCAACCTGTTTCAGTCGCCGATGCTGCGGGCCCACTTTGTGAAGAACGGCAAATGGGTGCTGCGGAGCGTGGCGACGATTTCGGCGGCCGACGTGTCGCAATCACACTGGCCGTTCGTGGTCCAGGTGGCGAGCGAGCACTTCGCCGGTCGGCGGACGCGGGTGCGGCGACGGGCGCAGGCCCGCTACGACATGGCGATTCTCGTCAATCCGGAGGAAAAAAACGCACCGAGCGACGAAAAGGCCTTGAAGAAGTTCGTCAAAGCGGCGGAATCGTTGGGCATGGACGCGGAGTTCGTCGGCAAGGACGACTATGGCCGCATCGCAGAATTCGACGCCCTCTTCATCCGCGAAACGACGCTGGTGAATCATCATACGTACCGCTTTGCCCGCCGAGCCGCGACGGAAGGGCTGGTCGTGATCGACGATCCGCAGTCGATCGTCCGCTGCTCGAACAAAGTGTATTTGGCCGAATCGCTGGGACTGAAAAACATTCCGATGCCGCGGTCGATGGTCGTGCATAAAGGGAACGTCGATCAAGTGGCGGACGAGCTTGGGCTGCCGTGCGTGCTCAAAAAACCCGACAGCGCATTTTCACTGGGCGTCGTGAAGGTCGAGACCGCCGAAGAGCTTGAAGCGAAGCTCAAGGAGCTATTGGAAGACTCCGACCTCGTGGTGGCGCAGGAGTTCGTGCCCACCACGTTCGACTGGCGGATCGGCATTCTCGCCGGGCGGCCCCTGTATGCATGCAAATACTTCATGGCGCCGAAGCACTGGCAGATTGTCAAGCGCGACGGCTCCGGCGGATCGGAGTTCGGCAAGTGCGAGACGCTGCCCGTCGAACTTGCGCCGGCCAAAGCCGTGAGGGCGGCGCTACGGGCGGCGAATCTGATCGGCGACGGGCTGTACGGCGTCGACGTCAAGCAGTCGAACGACAAGTTCTTCGTGATCGAAGTGAACGACAATCCGAACCTGGACGGCGGCATCGAGGACGCGGTGATCAAAGACGAGCTATATCGGCGCGTGATGGAAGTGTTTTTGACGCGAATCGAGCAGCGGAAGGCCGGCGTGCGGATTGCCTAGCATGTCCGGTGCCGGGAACTGGAAACTATATACGACGCCTTCGCTACCGCCCGGCATTTCCAACGATATCGCAAAAAATCACGAGCAATGTCAAATAATTCCCTCTTCCGAGCCGTGCGGTCCACCGTCGCGAGTTCCTCGCAGCACACACAACCTCCACGCCGCCACGCCTCTGACTCAATAAGTACGCGACGAGCGGCAACACGCCGAACCTCGATTCATTGAACGACCGCCGCGATCGTACCAAATCCGTGGCCCATTTTCCACCAAGAATCAAGCCACACCGGCCCCAATTTCGTAGCGTGGACTGTGCCCGCCAGCAGTCGCCGAACCGCAGCTCGCAGTGGTCGATCCGCGGCCACCGCATCCGCCGCTGCGCAACCACATCGAATTGGATCGGCGACGTCTCCTGCTTCGCACGCGAACGCTCACTGCCGCGTCGGTCGCCACGGCGGCAGATCGCCGCTTGAATCGCTCGCGGCGGCGTGCTCGCCGTGCGGTTTCGGCTTGCCGCTTGCCGCGGCCTCCGCGCCAGTTGCCGCCGCGGCCGCGTGCGGCAATGCCGTCGCGTGCGGCAATTCGACCGCAAACTTGTGATCCGCCGACAGCGCCCTCCCACCCGCCGTTCGGCAACTAACCTGCAAGCGCAAATTCGGTCGCCGCGGCGGGCGGTTCGGCCACGGCAACTCGAACAGTGTGCCGCTGCCGAACGGACCTTCGCGAAACCGAGCGGCGACTTCGTCCGCTGTGAAGTCCCATTGGGCCACCACGCTACGATCGCCCGAAGCCAACGGGTCGTACAGCGCCAGCGTCATCTCTCCGGGCGACGCAACGAGTTCCCCTGCGGCGTCGCGGGCTTCGACCACGGCGAGAATTCCTTCGTCGCCCTCGCGGTGGTCCGTGTTGTTTCCGCCCGTCAGCCGGCGATTGAACTTCAGCGAAACCGCCGGCGACTGACTACCGCCGGAAGTGCGAACGGGCGTATCGCGCCAGGAAGACGCACGGGATCCGCCCGCCAGCAGGATCGCCCGCGGTCGGCGCGGCGCGGCGCGTCCCAGTGGTGGCGGGGCTTCCGTGCCGAGGTCGGTCTTCGGTGGCCGAAAATCGTCGAGCAACTCCGGCGGAACGTCGCGCGGCGAATCGGACTTCGGCAGCGGCAGCGGCTCGGTTGGTTCGCTCGTTCCTCCACGGCGTCGCAAGGTGTCGTTTTCGCGGCGGCACGATTCGAGCTGCGCTTCGAGATCCGCGATCGCATCTTCGCGATTGTAAATCTCATCTTCCAATCGACGCCATTCGCGTTCGCGCACCTCGGCATACGGGTCGGACCGACAGCCCGACGCCAGCGCGACCGCGGCGACGATGAGGATGTAACGCACCATGGAACTTGGAGCGTCGCGACACTGCCTGCGCAAGTGCGCAAGCGGCAGCGCGAGCCTTACATTTCTTGCATAAGATTCGTAATCCGTTACGGCGCTATCGCCAGCGATGTGAAGTCGCGACACGCCAAGGCAAGCATGGCAGCCAGTTCGATTGCGAAAGGACGTGCGCTGCTACTTGCCGTTGTCTTCCTTGACCTTCTTTCCGACCGCCGTCGGGTCCATGTGTTCGATCACCTTGTCGATCAGGCGATAGCTCATCGCCTCTTCGGCCGCCATGAACCGGTCGCGATCGGTATCCTTCTCGATCTGCGATAGTTCCTGGCCCGTGTGTTTGAGCAGAATCTGATTGAGCTTCGATTTGACTTTGAGGAACTCGGTGGCGTGGATCATGATCTCCTCGGCCGTGCCTTCCATGCCGGCCAGCGGCTGGTGGATCATGATGCGGGCGTTGGGCAGTGCGTGCCGCTTGCCGGCCGCGCCGGCCGCCAGCAGCACCGCGCCCATCGAGGCCGCCTGCCCGATGCAATAGGTCGCCACGTCGCATGTGACGAACTGCATCGTGTCGTAAATCGCCATCCCGGCCGTCACGCTGCCGCCCGGCGAATTCACGTACAAGTGGATGTCGGCGCTCGGATCCTCCGACTGGAGGAACAGCATCTGCGCGACGATCGAGTTGGCCATCTCGTCGTACACCTGCGTGCCGAGAAAGATGATGCGGTCCTTGAGCAGGCGACTGTAGATGTCCATCGCCCGCTCTTCGCGGCCGCTTTTCTCGATGACGAACGGAATGAGAGGCATGTGGAAAAGTCTCAAGTCTCAAGGTTCAAGGCTCAAGTCGCTTGCAGCGAACTAAAAGCCGTTTGTTCTCGCCACAGTTTTCTTTTGAGTGACAGTTTAGCCGCGTGAAGCGTCGACCGCGGATCACACGGATTCGATCGATCCCGATGTGCTGGCAACGCCACCCAGTTGCTCGATAAACATCCGCACTACTAACGCCCAAAATCTTCGCGTCCCGAGCAGGAATTATGCATGACTTGAAAACACGGAGACACGGAGGGCA
>JBBDYI010000376.1:0-11111 GCA_040901705.1 Pirellulales bacterium
CCAAGCGGTTGGTTTGCTTTGTCGCGGTGCTTGCCGTGGCGGCGGTCGCTTGGCCGTTGTGGCGTGCGTCTGCGCAGATTCAGTTTGGGCCGGACGTTGGCTTCGCAGTAAAGATGCCGGCGCAAGCGGAAGTAGCCGAAGCTGCCGCCGCCGATAACGAATTCGATCCCGACGGGCATTTCGTCGAGAGCGCCATGCTCAAGACCGATCCCGACATCGACCGCCTGATGCGGCGGGCGCACGAGTTGACCGACGAGCAGCGATGGGACGTCGCCGCCACGCTGTGGCAACAGGTGCTCGACCGCTCGGGCAGCGAGTTGACGACGCGGCAGGAGTGGATCGACAAGCGCGACGAGTTGGACGAAAGCGATTGGCTGCAAACGTACAAATCGGTCCGCACCGAAGTCGAGCGGCTGCTGGCGACGATGCCGGCCGAGGGACTTTCGCAGTACCGGATCGTGGCGGACGCACCCGCGCGGACGCTGTTCGCCGCGGCGCAAGGCGAGCGCGAAGAATCGTCGCTCGAAGAGGTCGTGCGGCGATACTTCGTCAGTTCGGTCGGCGACGACGCGGCGTGGCGGCTGGGCTGCCTGCTGCTCGATCGGCACGACTTCACCGGCGCGGGCAGGCTGTTCGAGAAGATATTGACGATCCATCCGGATCCGACGATGTCGCGCGAGGAGGTCATGTTGCGGCTGGCCGTTTGCCAGGCGCGGACGGGCAACCGCATCGCCGCGGATGCGACTTACGAGAACCTGGGCAAGGTGCTCAAGGCCCGCCCGTCGGCCGTTTCCTCGCAAGCGTTCCAACTGGTGGGCGCGGACGTCGAGAAAAACCACGTGCTGGTGACCGATACGTACCGCGCGTCGGGCAATTGGCCGATGGCGCTCGGCGCTCCGGCCCGCGACGGCCACATGGCGGCGCTCGACGCCGCGGCGTCGGCGGGCGATCTGCACGAGTCGTGGTCGCACCGCACGGAAGTGTTCGACGGCGACGCCTATCGTTCGGCGACGGCGGTTGAAACGCCGACCGCGAATGCGCCCGGTATGGCGCGAGTTCGCGGCGGTTTCATGATCGATCCCTACGGCAACGCGATCCAGGCCCAGCCGACGCCCAGTCGCGACGTGCTGATCCAGAACTGGAAAGATCACCTGTGGACGCCCACGGCCAAGGCGCTGCTGGTCGACGGCAAAATCATTTTCCGCACGCCGACGCGGCTGGCCTGCTACGACGCAACGGCGGTCGGCGAGTCGCGACTGCTGTGGATGGCCCCACCCGACGGTTCGCTGTCGCCGGACGGCAAGTCGTTCGATCCGGAAAACGTCGACCGGCTGAAGACCGAGGCCGGGGAGTGGATGCGGCTGTCGGCGCTGACGGGTGCGAATCGCGGCGACCGGCCGAGCGACTATCGCGGCGTGTTGCAGTTCGGCGACCGTACCTGCCAGTCGATGACGCACGCCAACGACACCGTGTACTTTGTCGACGACGCGCCGCAGATGGGCTCGGGCGTCGATCCGACCGCCGTGATGCGGGCCTTCGGCGGCGCCGTCGAAACGCCCAAGGCGACCGGCGGCCGCAGCAAACTGATTGCGATCGATTCGACCACCGGCAAGATTCTGTGGGAATGGCCGGGCGAGGACGCCGCGGAAAACGACGCGGGCGATTTCCGCTTCATTGGCCCGGCGGTGCCGCATCGCCGCACGCTGCTGGTGCCGGTGTACGCGACCGGCGGGCTGTGGGTGTATGCGTTCGAGACCGAAGAGGGCAAGAATGCAGCGGGCAAGCGGACGCAAGGCCGCAAGCTGTTGTGGAAGGCTTCGCTGTGCGACGACGCTCGCAACGGCGGCGAACGCTGGGCTCCGGTGACGATGTGTCTCGACGGCGGCGACCTGTTCGTGGCCACGGGGCGGGGCGTCGTGTTCGCGCTCGACGCGGCGTCGGGCGCGATTCGCTGGGGCGTGCGCTACGAGCGGACGATGACGGCCTCGCGGGCGGTCAACAATCGCTTCGGCGGGCTGCAAACGTCGGCGACCTACAACGGCTGGGACGAGAACTATGTGGTGGCCCGCGGCCCGTGGGTGATCTTGATGGCGTCGGACTATCGCAAGCTCGTCGCGCTCAATCGGGCGACGGGCGACTTTGTGTGGCCGGGCGTCGGGGTGGACGACGTCAATTACGTGCTCGGCGTCGTGGGCGACGACCTGTACGTGGCGGGTCCGAAGGTCGTGCGGGCGTACAGTCTCCGCAAGGAAGGGGCGATCGACTGGTCGGTCGACCTCGACGAACCGTCGCACGGCCGCGGCGCGCTGACCGCCGACAGCATTTACGTCCCGGTCAAGGACAAGGTGTACCGCTTCGACCTCAAGGGCAAGTTGTTGTCGAAGGCGAACGTCCGCTTCTCGCGCGACCGCGACGATCCGGTGGGCAATCTCTACACGGACGGCAAGACGCTGTTCGCCCTGGGGCCGGATCGCGTTTACGCCCTGACCAATGCCGAGCAGCAACTGCTGCGGCTCGATGCCCAAATCACCGCCGGCGACGAGAGCTTGCGGCGGCGGCGAATGATGCTTCGCGCTCGCGCCGATCTGGTCGATGGGGCGGTCGAGGATTTGCGCGCCGTGCAGGCGGCGATGACGAAGTCCGAAGGGTCGGCGTCGGCGCTGTCGTTTACGCTCGCCGCGGTCGACGAAATGGAACTGGCCGACGACGCGCCGCTGACGGCGCTCGACCTGCTGGTCGGCGAAGCCGGGGCGCTCGTGCCGCTGTCGGCCGAGGATCGCAAGGCGCTGGCGATGGTCGAGAAATCGGCCGTGTCGACGCTGCTGGCCAAAGCGCTCGAACGGGTCGCAACGGGGCCAACTCCGCAGGCGGTGCCGTTGGTGCTGCGGTCAATCGACCATTGGCCCGACGCGGCGCTGCGGGTGGCGAGCGAAACGGCGCTGCGGGCGTCGGCCGGACCGCAATCGGTCGCGCTGCTGCAGGCGTCGCTCGCTTCGCCGTCGCGAAACGTTCGCGCGGCTGCGGCGACGGCGCTCGGCCACGTGCTTCAGGACAAAGCCGCCGACGAGTTGGCAAAACACCTCGGCGACTCCGCCGACGAAGTTCGTCTCGCCGCCGCGCGGGGCATGATCGAATTTGGCGACCGCCGCGCGCTCGCTCCGCTGGTGGCGATGCTCGAATCCGACACGGTGACGGTCCGCCACGAAGCCTCGCGGTTGCTGCTGGCGTCGACGGGCCAGGAGATCGGATTCATCGCCTACACCGACGAAAAGGACCGCCAGCCGCAAGTCGCCAAATGGAAGGCCTGGCTGGCGGCCGAGGGAGCGACCGCCAAGCTGAAGGTGCCGCTCGATTTTCATCTGCGGCAGTTGGGCCGAATTCTGGTGAGCGATTTCGACGCCGGCGTGATTCGGGAACTCGATCGCGAGGGGAACGTTTTGTGGACCAGTCCGCGCGTGCCCGGCGCATGGGGATGTCAAGGATTGCCCAACGGCCACCGTCTGGTCACGTCGTTTCAGGCCCGCTTCGTGGTCGAATTCGACCGCGAAGGAAACGAAGTCTGGCGGAGCGAAGGGCGACTGCCGTTTTATCCGACGTCGATCGAGCGTCTGCACAACGGCAATACATTGGTGTCCGGCCGCGACATTCCCGACAGCGCGGGTATCGTGGCTGAGATCGGACGCGACGGCGCGATCGTCGAAAGCTCGGTCGCCCGACTGGCGTTCAAGCCGTATGATTTGCAGATGCAGGCGACGGGGCGGTTGTTGGCGGCCTGCACCTACGACAACCTGGTATGCGAGTTCGAGCGCAACGGCACGCGCGTGCCGCGGACCACGATCGACGACCTGGCCCGGCCAGAAACGGCGCGGCGGCTACTCAACGGCCATTTGCTCGTCGTCGACAACGGCGGAGAGCTGCGCAATGAGGCGGATCGCCTGCGCGGCGTGCGGCGGATCGTGCATCCGGGCCGGGTGCTCGAATACGACGAAAACCTCAAGCTCGTTCACACCACGGCCAACGAAAGCGGCGAAATCCGCGACGCCCAGCGGCTTAGCGACAGCAATCTGCTGATCCTCGACAATCAGTCGATCAAGGAAGTCGACGCCGAGGGGAAAGAACTGTGGTCGAAAGCGTTTTCCGGCGGCAAGCGATTGTCGGTTTTTTGAGCGGGGGCTGGGGAAGTATGGTGAGCAACACGCCGCAAATCTCAAATCTCAAATCTCAAATTGCAAATCTCAAATTGCAAATTGCCAAACTGAATCCTCCCGAGTCCCGAACCCCTAGCCCCAAGCCCCTCTCACCGTGAACGATCTTTGGCTACGTGTAATCGGCGTTTCGCCGGACCGGATTCCCGAGGATGCGACGCGGGACTTCCTGTGGACGCACGCGCCGCAGTCCTGGGGCGTGTTTGTGTTGATCGCGGCCGTGTTGGCCGGGGCGCTGGGCATCTTTTATCTCTACCGCCGCGAGATTTCGTCGTGCCCGCGGCCGGCGCGGATCGTGCTGGCGGGCCTGCGGACGCTGGTGCTGGTGCTGCTGCTGGTGGCGGTGGCGCTCGGTCCGGCGCTGGTTTATTCGACGCGGCATCGCATCGATCCGGTAGTGGTCGTTGCGCTGGACGACTCGGCTTCGATGAAACTGGCCGATAAGTATCTCGACGACGACGCGATCAAGCCGGTGGCGGAGCTTACCCGTAAATCGCCGGCGGAGTACCGCGGCCAATCGCAACTGCCAACGCGGTTGGACCTCATCGAGCAGTTGTTCGCCAAAAGCGACCACAAGGCGATCCAGGACATCGCCGCGAAAGGCAAGCTGCGAGTCGTTCATTTTTCCGATCGGGCCGAGATCAAAGAGACCAAGCCGCGATACGTTGCGCCGGCCGAGGGTGAGGAGAAAACGGACGCGGAAAAAACGGACGCGGGCGAGACAGGCGGTGAAGGAAAGGCCGCCGCCAGCATCGACAAGAGCGTCGACAAGAGCGACGTGAAGTGGCCCGACTTGAAATGGGTGTTCTACGGCGCGGCGCTGCTCACGGCGCTGCTGTTGATCGTGGCGTTCTTTCGCGGCAGCGCGCTGGTGGCGCTGATCGCGGCGCTGCCCGTCACGGCGGCGTTTTTCTCGCTGGTGATTTTCCTGGAAGCCAATCCGCGGTGGCATCCGCTGGTGCTGTTGGAGCTGGATAAGATTTCCGCACTGGCGGGTTACGAAATCGCCGAGCCGTATGCTCCGCCGGAAAAACCCAAACTGGACGAGCCGAAGTTCGACGCCACGATTCCGCTGCCGACGGGCGTGGGCCGGTCGACGAACTTGGCGCGGGTGATTCGCAAAGTGCTGGAAGGTTCGACCGGCGGGTCGGAAGTCGCGGCGCTCGTGTTGGTGACCGACGGCCAGGATAATGCCGACGAGGGCTATCTTGCCGCGGCCGACGAAGCCGCCGACCGCCGCGTGCCGATCCTGGTCCTGGGCGTCGGCGACGCCAGCCGCGAGCGGCGGATCGACGTGGCCACGATCGAGGCGTCCCGCAAGAAAGTTTGGCGGGAGGAATCGCTGTTGTTGAAGTCGGCCGTGACTGCGGCCGGGTATCAGGGACGATTGGCGCAAGTGCAGTTGATCGAGCGCGCGGTGGATGCGGCGAGCGGCGACGCCGGCGGGGCGGAAAAGGTGGTCGGCACGAAGGACATTTCCCTGCCGGCCGACGGCGAATCGACGCCGGTTGAATTCACGTACGTGCCGAAGATGATCGGCAAATTTTACTACGCGATCAAGGTCGAGGTCGTCGACGACACGTCGGCGGACGGCAACCGCGAATCGTCGACGCTCGTCGAGGTGATCGACAAGAAGGCCAAGGTGCTGTTGATCGCCGGCAGTCCGACGTGGGAATATCGCACGGCGCAGGTGATGCTCCAGCGAGACAAGACGATCGACGTTTCGTGTTGGCTGCAAACGATCAAGGACATGCCGCAGGAAGGGAACACGGTTCTGGAGTCGATGCCGCTGACTCAGGAAGAACTGGCGAAGTTCGAGGCCGTGCTGTTGTTCGATCCGGATCCGGCCGAGTTCCGCGTCGGCACCGGCGGAAAACAGTGGAGCGAGATCATCAAGCGGTACGTCGAGAACGGCGGTGGGCTGCTGTACATGCCGGGTCCGAAACATGCGGGCCGATTCATTACCGACGACGCGACGGGCGGCATCGCCGACATCCTGCCGGTGCGGTTCGACGAGCCGGGCAATCTGCTCAAGGACTTTTTGAGCGAGAAGTACAACGAGCCGTATACGATCGAAGCGGTGAAAGCGAACCTCGATCATCCGCTGCTGCGGTTCGACGTCGATCTGGACAAGACCGAGAAGCGATGGAACGCGATGCCGGCGATGTTTTGGAGTTTCCCGGCGTTGGAGGAAAAACGCGGCTCGAAGACGCTGCTTTTTCGCACGACCGGACGCGGCGACCGGCCGTTGCTGGTGGCCGGCCCGCCGACGATGGGCCGCACCGCGTATTTGGGCCTCAACGGCACGTGGCGGTGGCGAAGACTCGGCAACGACGGCTCGTTCTTCACGACGTTTTGGACGCAGATGGTGTGGTATCTGGTCGACGGCAGCAAGATGGGGTCGCAGCAGCGCGGCGTTATCGACGTGCCGGGTCTCGGATTCTCGCCGGGCGAGAAAATCAAGTTCACCGCGACGATCCGCACGCCACAGGGCGACCCGCTCACCGACGCCCAAGTGTCGGCGGCGCTGCATTCGGTCAACGACAAGACGGTGCTGGCCCGCACGCAACTCAAGCCGAAAGAAGGCTCGCCGGGCGAGTTCGAAGGCGAGTTTACGGCGACGGCGCAAGGCTCGCACATCATCAAGATCGAACTGGCGGGGGCGAAGGTCGGCGAGACGGTGGTGCTCGAATCGCGCGATTTTCCGGTGGCGATGGTGGATATCGAAGCGAGGAAACGGCAACTGAACCGAGTCGAACTCGAGAAAATCGCCAAGCGTTCGAGCGGGCAGTACAAGGGCGGGTACTTCGACGTCAACCAGATGTCCGAACTGGTGGCGGCGGTTCCGAACCGCGGGACGGAGAAGGTCGTGCCCGGCCGGCCGATCGATTTGTGGGACACGAACCGATTGATTTTCATCCTGGCGTTGCTGCTAACGATCGAATGGGGCGCGCGGAAGCGGTTTAAGTTGATGTAGGGGAGCGGGGCGCGGGGTTCGGGGTTGGAGATTAGAGATTGGAGATTGGAGATTCTGACGTTTGATTGAGTTGGGTTTTGAAACTTGATACTTGAAAATTGAAACTTTCCCCCGATGTCTACGATTTCGCATAGCGAGCGGCCTACGAATATTCCGTCGTCGGTTACCGACAAACTTGCCGCGTTGCGGCGGGGGATCGTCGGCTGGCTGTTGGTGGACGGTTTGGCCGCGCTGGCGGTGGCCGCGCTGGGCGTGTTCCTCATCGATCTGGCCGTCGATTGGCTGTTCCGCATGGACCTGGCCCAGCGACGGGTGTGCTTCGTGTTGATGGTCGCCGCGCTGGCTTACGTGATTTATCGCCGGTTGCTCAAACCGCTGGGGCAGAGCTACTCCGACGACGTCCTCGTGCTGCAGGTCGAGTCGAAGCATCGCGAGTTGGGGCAAAGCTTGATCAGCGCGGTGCAATTCTCTCGGGTCGAGGATCAGTACGAAGGCCTCGGCATGTCGTCGACGATGGTTCGCGCGACGATCGACCAGGGAACGCGGGCGGCCGGCGGCGTGAATTTTTCGGACGTTCTCGAAGGAGGCCGCTTCCGCCGCAACGTGGCGAAGGCCGTCGGCGTGGTGGCGTTTTTCGTCGCGCTGGGCGTGTTCGCGCCGCACGTGCTGAGCACGTGGGCCAATCGCAACATCGCTTTCGGCGACGCCCGTTGGCCGCAGGACACGCACTTGCAGATGGTCGACGTCGAGGGCGCGGAAATCATTCTGCCGGCCGGCGACGATTTGCGGATCGTGGTCGAAGTCTACGAAGGGCTGGTGCCAGACAGCGTCGAGATTCAATACGGCGCGGGCCGATCGGCACGCGGCGAAAGCGAGATGATGCCGATGGATGGCGTCGTGCCGGGCGATATGGTCGCGGTCGATGCGACGAACAAGCCGCGGTACGAGTACACGTTCAAGAACGTGCTGGAAGCGTTTTCGATCCGCGCTCGCGGCGGCGATGGCGACACGCCGTGGGTCGACGTGCGGCTGGTCGACCGTCCGGCGGTGGACGCGATGACGCTCGAATTGACGCCGCCGGCCTATACGCGGTTGAAAATCGCCGAACTGGCGAGAGGACAGGGGCCGTACGAGTTTTATCCTGGCAGTAAGTTGGCGATTCGCGGCACGGCGACGAAAACCCTGAAGTCGGCGATGCTGCGGATTAGTCGCCGCGGGCAGCCGGCGGAAAGCGTGCCGGTTGCGATCGATGCGGACAACGCCCAGCGGTTTTCGGTGTCGCTATCGCCGCAGCAGGTGATGGCGGCCAACTACGAATTGGAAGTGGTCGACGAGGTCGATCGCCGATCGCGGCGGCCCGAGGCGTTCGCGCTCAAGGCGGTGGCGGATCGCATTCCGTCGGTCGGCGCGAAGCTCGACGGCATCAGCAGCATGATCGTGCCGCAGGCCGTCGTGCCGATCGTCATTACGATGAGCGACGACTTCGCCATCACGAAGTCGGGCGTGGCGTATCGGGTCAAGACGACGACGGATTCAGCCCCCGGTGAAGCGCCGGCGGCGAAGGGTGATGAAGCGCCGGCGGAGGGCGACACTGGCGACTCTCCGGCGGGCGATGAATCTGCGCCGATTGCCCCCGGTGAATCACCGGGGGCTAAATTGCCGGAGGCTGGCCCCAACGGTGACGGGTTCGTGTTTGCGCAGGACGAACCGCCAGCCGATGCTGCTGATACAGAGACGCCGGCTAAGGACGATGCTCCGGCGATCGCGTTCGCCGAGCGGAGCGGCTCGATTCCGCACGACGAGTTGAAGGACCGTTACGGTTCGGACAAGATCGAGTTCCGGTTTGCGATGGAAGTCGCGCCGATCGAACTGGCCGTGGGCGACGACTTCGAATTCCACATCGAGGCCGTCGACAACGATACGGTTTCCGGCCCCAAGACGGGCAAGTCGCATCGCTTCCAGCTTCGCGTCGTTACGGAAGAGGAACTTCGCAACGATCTGCTGCGCCGCGAGAAGGACCAGCGTAAGCAATTCGAGGACTTGATTGTCGGTCAGGACGATCTGGTCACCGAGACCAAGGCGCTGGCGTCGGAGGTCCGCGGTCGGCCGGATACGCCGCCGGAGAGCCGCGAGTCGCTGCTCAAGGCGCAGAAGCGGCAGCATCAGATCGGCGAGCGGTGCCGGACGATCGCCGGCTGGCTGGACCAGATCGTCCTAGAGGCTCAGAACAATCGGCTCGAAGGTCCGGAGGGGCGGTATCAGCGCGAAATGCGGGGCAAGGTGATCGAGCCGTTGGTGCGGCTGGTCGACGTGTCGATTCCCGCGGCGGCTCAATTGGTCGACGACGCGCGGCGGCTGCCCGACGGCGATTCGCTCAAGCGGGACGAGCTTTTGAACGAGGCGGTGGCGGCGGAAACCCGCATCGCTGCGGAGATGAAATCGATCCTGCGGTATATGGTCAAGGCCGAAGGCTATCAAGAGGCGATCAATCTGGCGTACCGGATTCTCGACGTGCAGGGGAACCTGAATGCCGCGACGAGGCAAATGTTGCGCGAACTAATCGAGGGTTCGGGCGACAAATAGGGGTGTGGGCAGGCGATAGGCTCGGCTGCGGGCCGTTGGGTTTGGTGGGCCGGGCCGGATTTGCGGGCGGCGACGTGCTGGCATTGCCGAACGGCATGTTTTGACGTGGTTTTTCCGCCGGTTGAGGGATAGGATAAGTTCGCTTCACGGACGCGGCTCGGTTGGGGCCGCGTAGCATTGCCAGTCATTACAAGGAGCATTGGCCATGGCGTTGGTTCGACATCTGCAGGCGATGTTCGTATTGGCAATTTTGGCGGGCTGGGCGATCGCTCAAGCGCCGGCGGATCCGAAAGCCGAAAAACCGGCCGATAGCCCGGCCCCGGCTGCGGCGGATGACGTTGCGGTCCCGGCGGAAGCGACCGACGCCAAGTCGCCGCTGGCGATTCGTCAGGCTCGGGTGCGGCAACTGGTGGTCGATCTGCGGAAGAAGTTCGACGAGTTGGCGAAGTCGAATGCGATCGAGCCGGAGCAGCGGGAGCGGATTTATGCGGCGCTGGCCGAGGCCGAAAAGTCGGGTCTGGAATCGACGATCGTCGACGTGGTCGCGAGCCTCAACGTGCGCGAGTTCACCACGGCCGGCAAGGGGCAGGAAAAGATCGTCGCGGACATCAAGCTGCTGATCAAGATTCTCACCGAGGACAAGGACGAGCGGGACGAAGAAATACGCCGGCTGGAGGATCAGGCGCGGCAGCTTCGCGAGTTGATCAAGGACGAGAAGGAACAGCAACTCAACACCGAAAAGATATCCGAAAAGGACAAGACGCTTGCCGCTCTTGACGCCCAGGTCAAGGCGGTCGAGGAATTGATCCGCCTTGAAAAGGAAATCGTCGGCAAGACGGTCAAGGCCCGCGGCGAAGGCGTGCAGCAACTCGGTCCCGTGGCCGACGATCAGCGCGACGTGCGGCAGTCGACGGAGCAACTCGCCCGCGAGGTAAGCGGTGCGGCAACGCCGGCCGGCGAGGGTAAGCCGAACGAAGGCAAGCCCGGCGAAGGTAAGCCGGGTGAAGGCAAGCCCGGCGAAGGTAAGCCGGGTGAAGGTAAGCCAGGAGAAGGTAAACCAGGAGAAGGTAAACCAGGAGAAGGTAAACCAGGAGAAGGTGAAGGTAAGCCCGGCGAAGGAGAGGGCAAACCGGGTGAAGGTGAAGGCAAACCGGGCGGCGGCGAGGGCAAGCCGGGTGAGGGCGGCATGGGCGGTGAAGGTGGTATGGGTGGCGGTAAGTCCGATTCGCCCAGCCCGGATCAGCCGGGCCAAAAACCGCTCGAAAAAGCCGCGGAGCATCAGAAATCGGCCGAAGGCGATCTCGGCAAGGGCAAAGGCAAGGCCGCCGAGGCCGCCGAGCAAAAGG
>JBBDYI010000377.1:0-60942 GCA_040901705.1 Pirellulales bacterium
GAAGTGATTGACGCTAGCGTGGGATATAGGCGTTTGAGCTTGATGCGGGCGTCGGCCGTGCGGAATTGCCAGTCGACGCGGACGTTGGCGGCGTTGCGTGGTTGCTGCCAGGCGTTGATTTCGGTGGTCAGGAATTCTTGCGAATCGATTCGCCGAGACAGACATTGCCGGCCCAACGCCGACAGACCGAGTTCGACATACGCCTTTCGCGTTCGATGCACGGTGATCTTTCCTCACGTCGATCGCTTCGGCCACCTGCGCGTCCGTCGGGCCGTTGCCCTCCGCTCCGGCGTCCGCCTTGAGCAGCGACTGGGCCCGCCGCCGCTTCGCCGCCGCGACCTTGCCACGAGACAAAATCCCCTGCAAATCCCACCGCTCCTGCTCCGACAACCGCACCACATACTTGCTGTTATAATTCCGCATCGCCAGCCTCCTTGAAAAAAACGAGGAGGCGGCATGCCAGCACTTATCCAACCGACAACGACAGACCACTAGTCTATTCCCGCTTGGCCTGACCTACGATTTGTAGTCGCCGACGTTGGGGAGTTTTTGGAAGGTGTCGGGGCCGAAGTAGCGGAGGCTTACCAGGGGTTCGGAGCCGGTGTTTTCGATTTCTACGCCTCTGGTCGCCGCTTCGTGGGTGATGAAGACTTCGTCTTCGGTTTCTTGGCCGAAGCGGATCATGGCTGGGGTTTGGAGGTTTAGCTTGCCGATGCGTCCTTTACCCTGCACGGTGATCCAACCGCTGGCGGCTTTGTCTTGGATCGTGCATTTCTTGCCGGGGTCGACGGTTAGTTCGCGGGCGCTGAAGAGTTGGGCGCCGTCGACACGGCCGTAGACGATCCACTTGTCGATCCAGCCTTCGCCGCTGGCCGCGGTGATCGGTTCTAGGTAGTTGCTGTCTTTGAAGTGGGTGTCGACGTTCTTTTCCCAGTCTAGTTGGGAGATGATGAAGTCGAGGTCTTGGTGTTTTTCTTTGGGGACGTCTTTGACTAGGAGCGACCAGGGGACTTCGCGGCCTTCGACCAGGGATTGGAACATGCCGAAGACGTCGCTGCCCCATTGGGGTTCGTAGGTGCAGAGGGAGCCAGGAGCATGCAGGACGCCGGGCGGGATGAGCCAGCCCGTGCCGCGGCGGAGGCGATAGGCGCGGGAGAGATCGAGGATGCCGTTGTCGCCTTTGGACCAGTCTTCGAGGCACTTGCGGAGTTGGGCCTTGGTGGTGCCGGGCTCGAGGCCCATGAAGGTGTAGGCGAAGTTGTTGTCGACATTGTTGTATTGGGGCGGGAAGTAGTAGCTTTCGGGCTTGCCTTCCTGGCCGGTGAGCTTGGCGTGGGCGAAGCTCTGGTGCATGTGGTGCGGGATGGGGCCCATGTTGTCGAAGAACTTGGAGTAGACGGGCCAGCGGTCGTACTTCTTGTACATGGCGTCGCCGATGAGGCGGTTGCCGGCTTCGGCGACGGCGTCGCGGAGGAGGAACTGCTGGCCGCCGAAGGAGCAGAAGGAGAGGCCCTCGTGCGGGACGCGGCCTTCGTTGGCGGCTTCGGTGGTGCTGGCGAACCAGCGTTCGTCGATGCCGCCGCGGTGCGCGCCGTAGGCGTACCAATCGGCGGGATGGAGCTTGATGCGCTTGCCGGGATGCAGGAAGCTGCGGGGAACCCAGGTGGGCGTGAGGCGGAGGAGGCCTTCGCCGGCGTCGAGGGCGGAGTTGAGCGTGGGGGCAATGTTGTCCATGGCAGGGGTCGGGGGTCAGGGGTCGGGGAGACTTGTGGCGCGGTGGGGGGACCGGCCACAACGGCGCGGGTTCAGGATTCGGGCGGCGTGCGGATAATTGTGGAAAGGTTGTTTTATTCGGCGGCGGGCGGTTCGGCAAGTTGCGGCGCGGAGCCAGCCCACGCTCGCTTTACGTGCCGCCCGCTGATCCGCGACAACTCCGCCGCTTTGGTGAGCGAAAACTCGCGAGCCTTGAGTCGAGAAAAAGTCTCTAACGGCCGCCGCTGCTGGCCTGCCGCTGATCGACAACGTTTCCCCGATCCAGTTCCTCAAGGAGGTGATTATGGGGACATTTCTAATGGCCGCTTAAGGTGACATTTCTAATGGCGCATTACACACGAAAAACTCGAAATACTGGCAATTGCGCCGCCGGCGCTCTACGCTAGACACAAATCTCGGCCGGCCGAGCGGTTTGCCCTAACTTTCCGACGAGGCGGATTCGCAATTGGCGGCACGTCGGCAGACGATTGAATTATCCGAAACATCGAGCCAAGCTATTTCAAGCACGACCGCGGCCCTTCACGGCACCGGCCATTCACGACTAGGAGACCAGGCATGTCGAACAAGGTTATTCGTCCGAATCGGCGGCGGTTCATCCAGACCGCGCTTTCGGTGGGCGCGGCGGCAATGGCGCCGCACGTTATTCCAAGTTCCGCGCTGGGCAAGGACGGCGCGGTGTCGCCCAGCGAGCGAATCACGGTCGGCGGCATCGGCATCGGCAATCGCGGCACCTACGATTTGAGTTGCTTTCTCGAACAGCCCGACGTGCAGTTCCTCGCCGTCTGCGACATCAAAGAAAGTCGCCGCCAGGCCGTGAAGAACATTGCCGACAAGAAGTACGGTAACCAAGACTGCGACACGTATCGCGACTTCCGCGAACTGCTGGGGCGAGCCGACATCGACGCGGTGCTGATCGCCACGGGTCCGAACTGGCACGCCACGGCGGCGATGAACGCGGCGCGGGCCGGCAAGGATATGTATTGCGAGAAGCCGTGTACGAAGAATATTTCGCAGAGCCTGATTCTCAAGGAAACGATGCAGCGGACCGGCCGCGTGTTTCAAGCCGGCACGCAGCGGCGTAACTTGCCGCACTTCGCTTTCGCCTGCGAACTGGCCCGCACCGGCAAGCTCGGCAAGCTCAAAGCGGTCCACGCGCATCCGGCTGGCATGAAGACGCAGATGAGCGGTTGGCTGCCGGCCGAACCGGAACCGCCGAAGGAAGAGATCGATTGGGACATGTACCTCGGCCCGGCGGCGTGGCGGCCGTTCAACCGTCGGCAGCTCGACGGCTTCAACTTCGAGAAGGGCGGCGGAATGGTCGGCGGCGGCGTGCTGGAATGGGGTTCGCACTGCGTCGATCTTTGCCAATGGGCCGTGGGGGCCGACGACGTGGTGCCCATCGAATACAACCCGCCCAAGGACGGCCGCGTCGTGGCGCGTTATGAGAACGGCGTGGAGCTGGTCATCCGCGAAACGGGCTGGCTGCCGCTGGGTTCCTGCCCGGTGCGGTTCGAGGGCGAAGACGGTTGGGTCGAGGCGGGCGACAGCGGCAAGCTGGTGCTCAGTTCGCCGGCGTTGCTCGCCGGGCGGAAGGTCGAGGAAATCGGCGGCTATCCGGCCACGTTCCACGTTCGCGATTTCCTCAATTGCGTCAAGACGCGGAGCAAGCCGAAGGGCAATCCAGTGGCCGCCTGTTACGCCCACATCGCCTGCCACGCGGCGAACATCGCCGTCGCGCTCAATCGCACGGTGAAGTTCGATCGTCACAAGAACGAGTTCATCGACGACGAGGAGGCCAATCGCCTTCGCTCCGAAGCCCTTCGCGAGCCGTGGCGGTTGTAAGAGAGCGGCTGGCGAGTTCGTAACTGTAGGAGGCGAATCCTTTCGCCGACAGATCCGCCAACCGACGCATCGGCGAAAGGATTCGCCTCCTACAATGGTTAGAACGAGTTTTCACCTGAACGGTTTTCCAATCCATCTATCGGAATTTCATACCATGTCAAGAACGATGAACACGATGCTGCTGGCCGCGGTGGCGGCGGTGGGTTTGTTTGCCGCGCCGGCTTGCGCGGGAGAAGACGCCAAGGCCGTAGCGGCCAAGGAGCAGTCGCTGATCGCCGTGCTGGCCTCTGACGCGCCTGGCGGCGACAAGGCGATTGCTTGCAAGGAGTTGGCGATCTATGGCTCGGCGAAGGCGGTGCCGCAACTCGCGCCGTTGCTGGCCGATCCGCAATTGTCGTCGTGGTCTCGCACGGCGCTGGAAGTCATACCCGGCGCGGAGGCCGACGCGGCCTTGCGTGACGCGGCCGGCAAACTCGAAGGTCGCGTGCTCATCGGTGTGCTCAACTCCATCGCCTTCCGCCGCGACGCCAAGGCCGTTGACGTTCTTACCGAGCGGTTGAGCGACAAGGACACCGCCGTGGCTTCGGCCGCGGCCGTGGCTTTGGGCCGGATCGGAAACGCCGCCGCCACGAAGACGCTCCGCGCCGCGCTTTCCAAGGCTCCCGCAGGCGTCCGCTCCGCAGTTGCCGAAGGCTGCATCCTGTGCGCCGAGCGGCTGATGAGCGGCGACAGCAGCGACGAAGCGGGGAAAATCTACGACGAAGTCCGCACGGCCGACGTGCCCAAACCGCGAATTCTGGAAGCCACGCGCGGCGCGATCCTGGCCCGCAAGTCTGGCGGCGTCGAGCTGCTGATCGAGCAGATTCGCTCGCCGGACAAGGCGTTTTACTACATCGGTTTGAGCACGGCCCGCGAATTGCCCGGCCGCGAGGCGACCGAAGCGATCGCCGCCGAGCTGGCCGAAGTCGGCCCGGACCACGCAGCCGCGCTGCTCGCCGTGCTCGGCGACCGCAACGACCCGGCGGCCGCGCCGGCGGTGCTCAAGGCGGTCAAATCGAGTCCCAAACCCGTGCGGATCGCGGCGATCGGTGTGTTGGGGCGGTTTGCCGATGCTTCGACGGCGCCCGCGCTGTTGGACATTGCCGGCGAAGACGACGCCGAACTCTCCGCCGCAGCCAAGCAAACGCTGACCGGCCTCAAGGGCGAGAAAATCGACTCCGAGATCGCCCGACGGCTCGGTAAGGCCGACGGCCAGATGCTCATCACGCTGATCGAGCTGGTGGGCGCACGTCGCATTGAGGCGACCACCGATTTGATCGCCGCGCTCAAGCACGACGACGCGGAAACTCGCTCAGCGGCGCTGGCCGCTCTGGGCGAAACCGTCGCGGCCAAGGATCTCGGCGTGTTGATCTCTCAGGCGACGTCGCCGACACATCTGGAAGACGCTCCGGCGGCTCAGCGAGCGCTGCGGGCCGCGGCCGTGCGCATGCCCGATCGCGAAAAATGCTCATCGGAGCTTGCGGCCGCAATGGTCGGCGCTTCGGCCCAGACCAAGGACACGCTACTGGAAATTCTTGGCGCAGTTGGCGGCTCCAAGGCTTTGGCGACGCTGGCGACCGCCGCCAACGGCGCCGATCCGCAACTGCAAGACACCTCGACGCGGTTGCTCGGCGCGTGGATGAGCGTCGACGCGGGTCCGGTGCTCTTGGACATCGCCAAAACCGCGAAGGAAGAGAAGTATCAGATTCGCGCAATGCGCGGGTACATTCGCTTGGCGCGGCAATTCGCCAAGTCGCCCGCCCAACGAGCCGAAATGTGCGACAAGGCCCTCGAGGCCGCGGGCCGTGTTGACGAACGCAAGCTTGTGCTGCAAGTTCTCGAACTTTATCCGAGCGTCGACGCGCTGAAGGTCGCGGTCAAGGCGTCCGAGACGAAGGAACTCAAGGACGACGCCACGCGGGTGTCGCTGGCGATCGTGCAGAAGATCGGCGGCAAGGACGCCTCGGCGAAAGAACTGCTGGCGAAGATCGGCCTCGCGCCGGTGAAGCTGGAAATCGTCAAGGGCGAATATGGCGCCGGCGAAGCCAAGCGGGACGTCACCGACATCCTGCGAAAGCAGGCCCGCGACCTGCCGCTCGTCGGCCTGCCTTCGGAAAGCTACAACGCCGCGTTCGGCGGCGACCCCGCGCCGGGCGTCGTCAAACAGTTGCGGATCAACTACCGCATGAACGGCAAGGAAGGCGAGGCGACGTTCGCCGAGAACGCGACGATTCTGTTGCCGATGCCTTAAGGCTTAACCCGTAACCGAATTTTGTAGGAGGCGAATCCTTTCGCCGAAAGCACTGTCAAGCGATTCCTGTCGAGCGATTCCTTCGGCGAAAGGATTCGCCTCCTACAGTTTTGTGGTGCTCACAGAGCATCCTACGTTTGGCGCGGCTGCGCGCGGCCATTTTCACCCGATGTCGGCGGACGCAACGCAGCAGACGCTATCATGCTGGCAAATGCCAGCTTTGATATCCGTAATGCGCCGGGGTTGACAATTGCGGGTTGGCGCGGGTAGAACTACTGCCACAGGCAGGCGAACGCGGAAGCACTTCTACTTTGGCGACAACCCTGCTTGTAGATATCACCGCGGCAACGGCAGGACGGAAATCGTCAGTCTCCGTGGATGGCCACGCCCGAATGTGCGAGGGCGGTGGTCTGTTTTTCAACATTTGAAGTTCGCGCGCCACGGGATGTTCTTGGCGATCAGGTATCGGCTTTCGCGCGTCGCACTCGGCGGCGGCGCGGGGGTCGCTTTGCCGGGATTCTTACGATCCGGCAACGCCGTCTGAATGCGTCGCGGTTACGTTTGGGAATATGGATTTCCCGATCGCAACGAGAACAAGGACGTTCTTCCCAGGGCGAGCTAGCACAGCCGGCGTCGCTGCCGGCGAGCTTTGACCGAACAAGGAGGAACTCTGATGTCCGATGTTAATTTCTTGACGGCCCGCTATGAAACCGCAGCCGAGGAGACGACAGCCACCGACGCCGCAATCTGCGAGCCGCGAACCGGCGCCGCCGCGATCGTCCTGGCCGTCGAACGGGCAATTCGCCGCGACACCCGCCGCGGCGTGTTCGATCTCGAAGTGCAGGTCGCCACCGACGGCGTCCACCTTCGCGGGCGCTGTTCGACCTTTTACTGCAAGCAGCTAGCGCAGCATGCAGCGGCGACCGTCGTCAGTCGAGCGCGATTGCACAACGATATCGAAGTTTGGTAAAAGCCATCCTGCCGCAACGGCTCGGTGCCGACGCCGCGCACGGGACGGGTTGCAAATCCGCCCCGCATGTTCGTGGTAAATGATTGGGATGCATCACAAGGCCGCAAGGACGCGGTTGGTTTGCGTCGAGGGCGTTTGCGGACTCTTTTTCCGCGCTGCCTGACGCGATACTTTGGGCAATAGGACACGGATGTCGCGATTCATTCTCATCGATCATTCGCTCAAGGGCGTTGGCGGGCATCACTACGAGTATGCCGCCCACGTGCTTCGCGCCGCCGAACGGGCAGGCTACGAACCCGTGTTGTCGACGCATCGGCGGTTCCGCGGCGGCGCAGATTATCCGCGGCACTGGTCGACTTGGCCCGTGTTTCGCTTCACGACTTACTCGCCGTACACGATCTACCGCAGCCGGCCACAGCACGAACGCCGCGTTGCGACGGCCGACACAGCGGGCGAAGTCGGATGGCCCGCGCGGGCTTGGACGTGGAGCGGCTTGTGGCGGCAGATCGGCGATTATTGGCACCGCCGCGGGCGAGAACGCCATGTCGCCGCGTTTGCCGCCTCGCTGGCGAAGTTGTTCGCACGCGAGCCGCTCGCGCCCGGCGACCAGGTATTCATCCCCACGCTCAGCGAACTCGATCTGGCCGGGCTGGTCCGCTATCTCGAAGCCTCCGGCCACACCAGCGACGTCGCCGACTGGCACTTGCAGTTTCACTACAACATCTTCGACGGCCGCGAGCCGGAGTTTGCGGCGCAGGCTGACAAACTCGACACGATGCGGTCCGCGTTCGCCGACGCATTGGCCCGAGTGCCGCGCCATCGCCTGCACTTCTACAACACGACCGAACCGCTCGCCGCACAGTACGAGCGAATGGGATTGGCGGCGTTTGCGGCGCTGCCCTATCCGGTGAACGAATCGCTCGCGGGCGGAGACGGCGGCGAAGACGGCGCGACATCCGAACGCGACGCAACTCCGCGGCCGCTCCGCGTCGCCTGCCTCGGCGCGATCCGGCCGGAAAAGGGCGCGGCCGAATTGGCTCACGTGGTGGAGGAATTGTGGGACAGCCACTTTCTGCCCGGCCGGTGCCAGTTGGTCGTTCAGTCGAACAAGCGGCGGTTTCGCCTTCCGCTTCCGATCGAAGACGAGGCGGAATTACCGGACGACGTGGAGCCGGTCGTCTATGCACCGCATCCGCTACCGATGGACGACTACGTCGAACTGATCCGTTCGGCCGACGTGGGCCTGTTGATGTACGACAGCCGGCGCTACTACGCGCGATGTAGCGGCGTGTTGGTCGAGCTGCTCAGTGTCGGTACGCCCGTCGTCGTCTCGGCCGGTTGTTGGATGGCGGAGCAGATCGCCGAGGCGAACTTCGCCCACCTCGATCGCGCGGCGAGCGAATTGCGCGTCGTTAGGCGACATGTTGCGGCCGACTTGTCGCCAGTCGTTGAAACGGACGCCGGCCACACTGGTGCATTTGGTCAATCAGCGCGACGCAGTTCAGCCGCCATCGATGGGCGTCTCGTGCTCCCCGCCGGCGCACAAGCCATCGTCGCCAGATTTGCCATCCCCGCGGCGACGACGCACGTCCTCTGCTCGTTCCGCTGGCGGCATCCAACCGAGGCCGGCACATACGCGCGGGTGTCGCTCGAAGCCGCCGACAACGACACCGACAACTTCGCCGACGAAGGCAACGGACACGAAGATTGCCGCCGGGCGTTCGTCGTCGGCCGCCGCCACGGCGATACGCCGGTGCGCGTCATGTTCGCGGTTCCGGTCGACGCCGGCCGCGTGCGGCTGCGGTGGGAAAACGAATACGACAGCGGCCCGATCGCTCTCGAAGACGTGGAAATCGAACTACTCTCCGCGGGGCACTTGCCGCGGGCAACCTATCCGCTCGGTGCGGTCGGACTCATCGCCGCCGACGATTGCGAAGTGGCGACGCTATTGGACGAGATCGTCACGCACTGGCCCCATTATCGGCGAACGGCGGCCGAGTTCTCGCGCCAATGGTCCGCCTTTCATAGCGCCGGACGAATCGTGGCGGAACTAACCGAACGCAGCAAGTTGGCGGCCGACGCGCCGACCGAGAAACGGGCGGCTTAACGGAGTGGCCATTATTCCGGCGCGACGGTCACCAGTTCCTCTGACACGGATTCGACTTGCTCCGCCGTGATCGACGGCTGTTCCTCGGCGTAGCCAATCAGCAGCGACAGGTCGCACAGCCGGTTGATCTCCCGCGGAACGCCGTGGGTGAGGTGGTAGATCGCTTCCATCGCCGCGGAGTCGAAGATCGGCACCTCGGCTTCGGCGGCGGTGAGGCGGTGGCTGATGTAGCTGACCGTTTCTTCGAGATTGAACGGCCGCAGCAGGCACTTTACGCCCAGGCGTTGTTCGAGGCCCGGCATGCGGTCGAGTTGCGGCAACAGGCCGGTCTGCCCGGCGATGAGCAGCGTCAGACCCGGCTGCGAGTCGGTCTCGAAGTTGAGCAGCAGTCGCAGCGTCTCGAAGCCTTCGCGACCGGCGAGCAGGTGCGCCTCGTCGACGACAACCACGGCGTGGCGGCCGGCCCGCGTGTTTTCGGCGAGGACGTTCGAGATGGCGCGAACGCTTTGCTGCAACGAATCGGTGGCGACTGCGGTGTTCGTCGCTGCGCCAAGTTCGCCGGCGAGGTAGGCGAGCAGTTGATCCGCCGGCATCTGTGGAAACACGAGATGTACGAACGGCGCGATCGTTTCCGGCGCTTGTCGGCGTAGCGATTCGACCAGCAGTGTCTTGCCGAGTCCGGCCGCGCCGCTGAGCAGCACCGCGCCGCGACGGTTCTCGATGCCGTAGCGAAGCTTTAGCAGCGCGCCCTGATGCACTTCGCTGGGATAATACGATCGGGCGTCGAAGCCATTCTCGAACGGTTTGCGGCTGATCCGCCAATACGATTCATACATGAGCACGATTCCCGGAGGTTCTGGCGTGAGTCAACAAGTGGTCAACGAATGTGCGACGGTAGCGCGTCCTACTTGTTGGGCGTTTTGGCTCCGCCGACGAAGTTTTCCACGACGCCGATCGCCGACAAGGCGGCGGCGCGCGGCGAGTGAGGCCGTCCGGCGACGCGCTGGCCCGCGTCGATCCGCACGTCGCGAACGACGATGCCGCAATCGACGGTGTCCTCGGGCGCGTGATTGAGCCACGCTTCGGCTTCGGCGAGCAAGCCGCCGTCGATAACGACCAGTGTGAATTGTTGCCGCAACACGGCCAGGTCGGCGGCGATCTGTGCGGCCCTCGCGCCGTTGACGTTCGTCGACGCGCGGCGCAGCGGCAGCATCGTGACGCCGTCGTCCAGCGAGGCGATCAGCGCCGCGGCAAAGTCGCTTCGGCCGTCGAGCGCTTCGTCCCAACCGTGATCGACGGCGATGCCCAACGATCGCGCCAGCGTCGGCCTGGCGAAGTCGGCGTCCACCAGCGCGACCGAAAGGCCCAACTCGGCCAGCCGGCGGGCGGCATAAGCGGCCAGCGTCGTCGCCCCGGCGCCCCGACGCTCGCCGGCGAACATCACGACGCCGCGGCCGCCGCTGCTGGCGTCGACCAATTCGTCGATCAGCGTCGACAACGCCGTCGTAGCGCGGCCGGCGAGTCCGGCCACGATCGGCGGCCAACGGAAGGCATCGACTTCGTAGCCGGCGCGTAAATTCGACGCCCTCTGCGCCGACATGCGGTGATAAGCAATGCCATCGACGCGCAGCGCGAACGAATCCGCTTCGGCCGCGTGGTTGGTGATTTCATCGGCTGATTCTTCAACCACATCGTGGTACGGATCGTGACTCAGCCCGCGATGCGGCTCAATGGCGCGGAGTTCATCGGGCTCGACGTCGCCGCTCGTCGCAAATTGTTCGGTGCATGCACGGTGACAAAGATTCGCCCGATCGAAGCGCGGCGAGGCGGCTTCAGCCCTCGCCGGAACGGGGCTGCGACTCGCTGCCGGCCGACGCGCTGCCGGAGTCGGAATCGGTCGTTTGGTCGTTTTTGGTGCGACTTCGCCAACGGGGTCGTTCTTGCCGACGAACGTATCGACCGAGAAGGACGTCGCTTGGAACGGCGGTGCCTTAAAGGCGGACGCGCTTTCCACGCTTTCGGGCGACGGCGTTTCTCGCGGCTGCGGCTTGGCCGGCAATCGTCGCGCCGTACGCGGTGCGACGCGATCGAGCGTCGCGGCATTGTGCGTCTCGACGCACGGCTCGTCGACGGCGAACGCACCGGCGTCAACGACGATCGGCGCGGCCGACAACAGCGGCAATGCCGCCGCTGGTTCCGACGCCGACGCAAGCTTCGACTGCGCCGCGCGCGACCCAGCGCCGCGTGCTCCGACGTGACCATACGCCTTGATGAACGATTGATCGAGTTTTGCCATGAGATATCTCGCGATGCTAACGTCGGTAAGTTTCGGGAACGAAGGGCCGCTGAGCTTCCGCTGGTTCGCGGCCAATGTTGTAGGCCGGGGGTCGATTGTTTCTGTAATCGCGACGCTCGGCGTCGGCGATCTCGGCCGCTTTACGCTCGGCCGTTCTGCGCTCGAATTCAACGCGATCGGCCTCGACTCGTCGGTCGTCGAACCGGCGATCCGCGTACCGATCTTCGGCCGGACGATCGAAGGCATTTCTCGCGTCGGCGGCTCGATTGGGCGTGCGAGCGACGGCGGTGTCGGCATAGTACGGATTCGTTCGAATCGGCGCGTACTCCGAAGTCTGTGTCGGTTGCGGCCGCTCGGCCCAACGCCGCGGCATGTCCGTCGGCGGCTGCGGCCCCTCGTCGCCACGCCAGGCGTTGCGTTCGTTCTGCCGGCCGTTTGGTTCGTCGCGCGGCGTTGCGTCGAACGGCAAATCACCACGGGCAAGCGGCTCGCGGTGCGACGGAATCGGCCGCACCGCGGCGTGAGCAAATCGCCCGTCGCCGGTCACGTCGCCGGCGATTTCGTCCGGCCAACGGTCGTCGTAACTCTTGGAAGCCCCGGCCGAGCGAGCGGCGTCTTGGATTTCGCGGATCGTCGGTCCGTTGCGACCGGCCTGATCCTCTGCGACATGCGACGAATCGGCCGGCGGCTTTCGATCGTCATCCGCGACGTTCGACTTTGACTTGGCGTCATCGATCGCGGCGGAATAGCTTGTGGCCGTTTCCTCGTCTTGATGCCAGGCCGGCGGCGACGTTTCGACTGGCGGATCGGACTTGCCGCCGCTAAACATCCACAACGACATCACCAGCGACGCCATCACCGTGCCCAATTTGACGATCGGTGGCAAACTGATCGCCCAGCCCCAGCAGGCGGCGAGGTCGAAGTGCAACAGCGCGGCGGCGGCCTTGACGTAGATCAAGCGAAACTTCGGACGGGGCACCTTCCAGTTGGGATTCCAATGCAGTTTCCAACTTCGCCGCGACACCGCATCGTTCGACACCGAATCGTTCGACGCCGCACGCTTGGATGCCGGCTCCGTACACATGTCGGGAACTTGGGCGACGACCGCGAGCGATGGCTCCTCGGCGGCCCGTTCCATCGCGGTCGTCGGATGCAATGTGGCCGATTCGACGTCGATGCGCCGCGGCGCCGCGAGTCGATCGTCCCGTGCGTCGGCCGACGTTTCGGCCACCGGCCGCGGCGTAACCAAGGCCAACGCTGAAGACATTCGTGTACCGCGGTTCATGGTCGACCACCTGATGGGCGAGCGAAAGGCAAGCACCGTCGAGGTTCGACGGTTGTGTTCGTGAGCGGTTCGGCCGTTCGTGGGGCGGTCGGCGGTTCGCGTTTCCAGGCAGCGACCGCCGGCGCGCCGCGCGGCAATTCCCCGGCCTCTACATCGGTAGCGGATGTGCCGATCTTGAGACTTAACGCGGATTTGCCGGTTAGCGAAGCTGCGCGGCTTGGCGAATCGGCCGGCGCCTGCGCGCGAACCTTCGGCCGCAAGCCGTTGTCTGGCAACGAGATACGCCCGACGGGCGGCGTCGATCGGCCTTGCCCAGGCCGTTTTTCCATGCGATACTCCCAACATGGCTACCGCAGATTCGATCGAAATTGGCCCGCGGACTTCGGTTTCCATCGCCGAGCTGCTCGAACAGCGGATCTTGCTGCTCGACGGGGCGATGGGGACGATGATCCAGCCGCTCAAGTTGAGCGAGGCCGACTATCGCGGCGAAAAGTTCGCCAATCATTCGCGCGACCTCAAGGGCTGTAACGATCTGCTGGTGGTGACCCGGCCGCAGGCAATCATCGACATCCATCGCGCGTATCTGGAAGCCGGCGCGGACATCGTCGAGACGAACACGTTCAACGCGCAGTCGATTTCGATGGCCGACTATGGCCTGGAAGCGTACGTCCGCGAGATCAATCTCGCCGCCGTCGATTGCGCTCGGCGGGCGATCGTGGCGGTCGCGCCGCACACGCCCGACCGTCCGCGGTTTATCGCCGGCTCGATCGGCCCGGCGAACCGCACGGCGTCGATTTCTCCGGATGTGAACGACCCGGCGTTTCGCGGCGTGACGTTCGATCAATTGGTCGATGCGTATTACGAGCAAATCGACGCACTGATCGAAGGCGGCGTCGATCTGTTGCTCGCCGAAACGTCTTTCGACACGCTCAATCTCAAGGCCTGTTTGTTCGCCATCGAGAAGGTCTTCGAGGATCGCCAGACGCGGCTGCCGATCATGGCGTCGGTGACGATTACCGACCGCAGCGGGCGGACGCTCTCCGGCCAGACGCTCGAAGCGTTTTGGATTTCGATTTCGCACGCCGATCTGCTGTCGGTGGGCATCAACTGCGCCTTTGGGCCGGATTTGATGCGGCCGTACGTCGAGGAGCTTTCCGGCATCGCCCCGGTATTCATTTCGTGCCATCCGAACGCCGGCTTGCCCAACGAATTTGGCGGCTACGATCTCTCGCCGCACGACATGGCCCACAAGCTGGCCGAGTTCGCCGACAACGGCTGGCTGAACGTCGTCGGCGGTTGCTGCGGGACGACGCCGGAGCATATCCGCGTGATCGGCGAGGCGATTCGCGACAAACCGCCGCGAGTCCGCCCCGCGCCGCCACGGTATACGCGGCTGTGCGGCCTCGAACCGCTCGTGCTGCGGCCAGACAGCAACTTCACGATGATCGGCGAGCGCACGAACGTCACCGGCTCGAAGGCGTTCGCCCGTATGATCCGCGAAGAGCGCTACGACGACGCACTGGCGGTCGCGCTGAGCCAGGTCGAAGCCGGCGCGAACGTGATCGACATCAACATGGACGAAGGCCTGCTCGACAGCGAAGCGGTGATGACGCGGTTCTTGAATCTCATCGCGTCCGAGCCGGACATTTCGCGCGTGCCGATCATGATCGACAGCTCGAAGTGGTCGGTCCTCGAAGCCGGGCTCAAATGCGTGCAGGGCAAGTCGATCGTCAACTCGATCAGTCTCAAGGAAGGCGAAGCGACGTTCCTGCGGCAGGCACGCCTGGCCCGCTGGTACGGCGCGGCCGTCGTCGTCATGGCGTTCGACGAGCAGGGTCAGGCCGTCGCGGTCGAAGACAAGGTTCGCATTTGCCGTCGGGCATACGACCTCCTCACCGACGTCGTCGGCATGCCGAGCGAAGACATCATCTTCGACCCGAACATCCTCACCGTCGCCACAGGCATCGAGGAACACAACCCCTACGCCGTCAACTTCATCGAAGCCGTGCGGCGGATCAAGACTGTTTGCCCCGGCGCGAAAGTGTCCGGCGGCGTGAGCAACATTTCGTTCTCCTTCCGCGGCAACGAAGTCGTCCGCCGCGCCATGCACTCGGCGTTCCTGTATCACGCCATTCGCGCCGGCCTCGACATGGGCATCGTCAACGTCGGCCAACTCGACGTCTACGAAGAAATCCCCCGCGACGTGCTCGAACTCGTCGAGGACGTGCTTCTCAATCGCCGTAGCGACGCCACCGAACGGCTCGTCGCGTTTGCTGAAACGGTAAAGTCCAAGGGCGGAGTCGACGTGAAGGAAGAGTTGGCCTGGCGACAGTTGCCGCTGGCCCAACGGCTTTCGCACGCGCTCGTCAAAGGCGTCGTCGAGTTCATCGACCCGGACATCGAAGAAGCCCGCCAGACCTATCCCACCGGCCTGTCGATCATCGAAGGCCCGCTGATGGACGGCATGTCGATTGTCGGCGATCTGTTCGGCGAAGGGAAGATGTTCCTGCCGCAAGTGGTCAAGAGCGCCCGCGTGATGAAGAAGGCCGTGGCGTATCTGTTGCCGTTCATGGAGGCCGAAAAAGCCGCCGCCGGCACGGCGGGACACGCGCGTGGCAAGGTGCTGATGGCGACCGTCAAAGGCGACGTCCACGACATCGGCAAGAACATCGTCGGCGTGGTGCTGGGCTGCAACAATTACGAGATCATCGATCTGGGCGTGATGGTCGCTTGCGACAAGATTCTCGACACCGCCGTGGCCGAGGGCGTCGACATGATCGGACTCTCCGGCTTGATCACGCCCAGCCTCGACGAAATGGCCCATGTCGCGCGCGAAATGGATCGCCGCGGGTTTACGATTCCGCTGCTGATCGGCGGCGCGACGACGAGCGCGAAGCATACGGCCGTCAAGATCGCGCCGGCGTATCGCCACACGACCGTCCACGTCGTCGATGCCTCGCGGAGTGTCGGCGTGGTCGATCGGCTGTCCAGCGCCGACATGCGCGCCCCGTTCGAGCAAGACAACCGCACGCAGCAAGCCAAGCTCGTCGAGTCGTTCAAGCTTCGCCAGCAGGCCACGCTGATTCCGCTTGCCGAAGCGCGGGCGAAACGGTTTGCCTCCGATTGGAGCAGCGTGCGGATCGACAAGCCGGCATTTCTCGGCCGCCGCGTGCTCGACGAGTTCCCGCTCGCCGACTTACTGCCCTATATCGACTGGTCGCCGTTCTTCATGGCCTGGGAACTCAAAGGCAAGTACCCGGCAATCTTCGACGATCCGCGCGTCGGCGAGGCGGCCCGCAAACTCTTCGAAGACGCTCAAACGCTGCTCGACCGCATCATTCGCGAACGGCGCGTAACGGCCCGCGGCGTGTACGGCTTCTGGCCGGCGGCGAGTGACGGTGACGACATTATTGTGTACACGGACGAATCGCGGACGACCGAGGCGGCCCGCTTTCACACGCTGCGGCAACAGTGGCAGCGCAAGGGTCAGGACGTCCACTACGCGCTGGCCGACTTCATCGCGCCGATCGACAGCGGCCGGCAAGATTATCTCAGCGCGTTCGCCGTCACCGCCGGCATCGGGGCCGACGAGCTGGTCCGCGAGTTTGAGGCCGATCACGACGACTATCAGGCGATTCTCGTCAAAGCGCTGGCCGATCGATTGGCCGAGGCGTTCGCCGAACTGCTCCACAAGCGGGCCCGCGACGATTGGGGCTTCGGCCGCGACGAGAAACTATCGAGCGACGACCTGATCGCCGAAAAGTACCGCGGCATCCGCCCCGCCCCGGGCTATCCCGCCCAGCCCGACCACACCGAGAAGCGGACGCTGTTCGACCTGCTCGCCGCCGAACAAAACGCCGGCGTCACGCTCACCGAACACTTTGCCATGCTCCCGGCGGCATCGGTCAGCGGGCTGTACTTCGCTCACCCGGACGCTCGCTACTTCGCCGTCGACCGCCTGCTCCGCGATCAGGTCGAAGACTACGCCCGCCGCAAGGGCATGGCGGCGACCGAAGCCCAGCGCTGGCTGTCGCCGAATCTCGGTTACGATCCGTAGCCGCTCGCCCGGCTTCGATGCGCGGCCAAAGTTCTTTCGGCAGTCACTCACGGGCGTGCGTTTACCGGCTTAAGAGGCGGACGTTTCACCTATTTGTTCTCCATTCTCGTGCTTGACAAACAAAAACTACCGCGGTAGTATTACCGCGGTAATCATCGCCGAGGTAGACTTTTGGGAGCCCGGCGGTCCGTGGTTTTGTGGCGAGGGCGACTTCACGAGCGACGATCATGGCGAGCGACGATCGAACCTACCGACTCGGCGATTTACAGCTTGAGATCATGAAGGTTCTCTGGCGGTTCGGCGCGGCGACCGTGGCCGACGTTCACGGCCAGCTTGCCGGCGAGCGGCTGGCGTATACTACGGTCGCCACGATGCTGCGGAAAATGGAAGATCGCCGTCTGGTGGCGCACGAGGCTCCCAGCAGCGATGGCCAAGGGCGGAAGTTCGTTTACCGACCTCTGGTGAGCGAACGCGAGGTGACCCGCGGCATGACGGGCGATCTCGTCGAGCGATTGTTCGAGGGAAGTCTGGCCAGCACGGTCAGTCATCTACTCGAAGAACGGGACGTGAGCGCGGAGGAATTGGCGGAGTTGGAACGGTTGATCAAGGAACACAAACGGGGCCGGGCAAAGCGAGATTAGCGCGGCTCGGTTGCGAGTAACCGACAGTCCAAAGGCGGACAACTCGACTGCAAGACGGCGGGTGCAACATGGCCGACAACCTGTGGCCCGATTTATCGGCGGCCGTATCCGGCGGGGCGATTGCCGTTGCATTGGCGGCGATCGCCGTGGCCGCGGGCGCGACGGTCGTTGGGATGGCGTTTGGTTCGGCGGTCGCGCGGCGAACGGCGTGGCAAGTTGCGGTGATCGCGACGCTCGGTTTCGTTGCATTGGAGCTAAGCGGCGTTGGCGCGGCGACCCTGGCAGTGATCGAATCGGCGACCGCGCCGCAGCATGAGGCGTCAACTTACGCCGAATCGCAATTGCCGCGCGACGCACCGCGGTCAGGCATCGACGAAACGATGCCGCACGGCGAGAACCGATTCGATTGGCCAAACGACGTCGCCGCTTTGACGCCACCGTCGATTGGCATCGACGTGGAGGTCGGCGAGAAATTAGTTGTTTCGAACGATAATCGGGCCGCGATCGCGACCGGATGGAGCGCGACGCAAGCAGGGTCCGATGTTTCGGAACCGATCATTTCGACAAGCTCAGCTGCACAGCGCGACATCGACCGTGATGCGAACGCGACGCGGCCGGGTTGGTTGCCTGCGGCGTTTGCGGCGAGTTGGCTCGGCGGCGGGTTGTACTTTTTAGCGCGGTTGATCCTGGCCGGCCGGGCGATGCGCACGCTGGCCAGTCGATTGCCGCCGTATGTAAGCGAACCGGACATCGGCGCGGACGAAAACTCGCAAGCCCGTGCAGAAACGCCGTCGGACGTCCGCGAATTGGCCGCGGTATGGGGCTATTCCGGCGAAGTGCGGCTGGTTGCTTTGCCGGCCGGTTCTTCGCCGATCGCGTTTGGCGTGCGGCGGCCGACGATCGGTTTGCCGCGCGATTTTGAGAAACGATTTACGCGGCCACAGCGTCGGGCCGTGCTCGCACACGAGTTGGCGCATCTGGCCGCCGGCGATCCGCTGTGGCGGCTGCTGGCCGACGTGTTGACGGCCGCAGTGTGGTGGCATCCGGCCGCGTGGCTGATGCGGCGGCGGTTGATCGAAGAGAGCGAAGCAGCGGCCGACGAAGCGAGTCGGGCGTTGCCCTCGGGAGCGGAACGGCTGGCCGAGGCGCTGGTTGTGCTGGGCAAGCGAATGGCCCGGCGGCGCGTTGCGTCGGTGTTTGGCGCGGAGGGGGAATTCCGCTCGTCGTTGGCCCGTCGCGTGGAGCGGCTATTGGCCGAATGCGATGAGCCTTGGCGGCCGGCCTCGCGCGGTTGGCTGCTGGCGATGCGCGGCGCGGGCGGCGTCGCGGCGATTGTATGCGTATTGTTTGTTGCTTATTGGGGACGTAACCACCTATCCTCGACCGATTTTTACTCGAGCCCAGGAGAATCCGAGATGAGAACGTTTGCAGACACCTGGCGGCGGTCGCTATGCGGCGTCGCACTGGCGATGCTGGCCAGCGGACCGGCGAAGGCCGATGCGCCGGCCGGCCAACCCCCGGCCGCCAGCGGCAAAACCGCGTTGGTCGCGTTCGCCGATAACGACGACGATGATGATGACGACGACGACGATGACGACGACGACGACGACCGCGACGACGACAAAGGTGAAAAAAAGGAAGCCGGCGAGCGCAAAGAGCGCGAGCGCGGTGAAGGCGACCGGAAGGAAGCCCGCGAGGGCGCCGATCGCGAACGAGCCGAACGAGAAGAAGGCAAACGAGAAGAAGGCGAGAAAGGCGAACGTCGCGAAGGCGAGAAAGGCGAACGTCGCGAAGGCGAGGAGCGCGAGCGGGCCGAGCGCCGAGAACGCGAAGTCACCGAGCGCAACGAAGGACGCCGCCGCGAGGCGCAGGAAATCGAAAATCGCGTCCGCGAAATCCGCAACCACATCCGCGAGTTGGGCGACCGCAATCCCGACGAACGACGCGAGTTGGCTCGCGAAGCCGAGCGGCTCGTGAATCGGCTGCGCGAAATGGCCGGACGCGAGCGGGAACGGCCGGACGGAGATCGGCCCGATCGAGATCGTCCGCGCGGCGATCGACCGGAAGGTGGTCCACGTGAAGGCGGACCGCGCGAAGGAGAGGGACCGCGACGACCCGCTCCGGAGGAACGCGAACGACTCGAACACTTGCGGGCCGCCATCGAACACCTGCACGCGGCCGGCATGCACGACGTTGCCGATCGATTGGCTCGCGAACATGAGCAGCGCATGCGGCAACGCGAAGGCGGCGATCGCCCGCGGCCGGACCGCCCCGAAGGCGATCGACCGGCTCCGGATCGACCACGTCCCGACGGTCCGCGGCCGGATCGGCCTCGACCGGAAGGCGAACGAGGTGAACGGGATCGTCCGCGCCCGGACCGACCCGAAGGCGATCGGCGTGAAGGCGATCGACCGCCGCCAGACCGTCCTCGACCAGAGCGACCGGAACGAGACCGACCGGAAGGTGATCGACCGCGGCCGGATCGACCGGACGGAGATCGACGCGAGGGCGACGAGCGCCGCGAGGCCGCCAATCGCACGGCGGAAGAATTGAAACACTCGCTGCAAAGCGAGCACACACCGAACGAAGTGCTGCGGCTCAAGCTAGTCCAAGTCGCGCAAGCGCTTGTCGAGCGGACGGCAGTCGCTCAGGCCGAAGAGCAGGCGCACCAAGCCGCGCTGAAGCAGTTGGAAGCGGCCAAAGCCCAGGCCAACGGCGAGTTGCGGCAAGCGGCCGAGAACAAGGCCGCGGAATTGGCTGCGGTTCAGCGGAAACTGGGGCTGGAGCGGGAAGAATTGCGTGCTCAGGTCGAACGTCTCCGCGACGAACTGGCGGCCAAGCAAGCCCAACTCGAAAAAGCCCGCAAGCTGAACGAGCAGCAACCGCCAAAGTAGATCGCCGCGCGCTACTTCAGCTTTTTGCGAAGCGTGGCGCGGTGGATGCCCAAAATGTCTGCGGCGGCGACGCGGTTGTCGCCCGTGTGCTGGAGGACTACGCCGAGCAGCGCCGGTTCGACGACGCGGAGCATGCGTTCGTGCATGGTGCCGTCGATGGTTTCGCTGCGGCGTAGTTCCTCGGCCGCCCAGGCGCGGACCGATTCGGCCAGCGATCCTTCAAGCGTGGCCGGCGACTCGCCGCTGAGCGAAACCGCCGGCGGCAAATGTTCCGGATCGATCGGGCCACCCCGCGCCAGCACCGCCCCGTGGTCGATCGCGCTACGCAACTCGCGGGCGTTGCCGACCCATGTGCGGCGACAGAGTTCGTCGATGGCGGCCGGCGTGAGTTGGGTTTGGCCGGCGGCATTGACGCGACTTTGCCGCAGAAAGTACTCGGCCAGCAGTGGGATGTCCTCCTTGCGCTGCCGCAGCGGCGGAATATGAATTTCGAACGCGGCCAGGCGAAAGTACAAGTCCTGGCGAAACGTCCCCTCGGCCACGTCGCGGCGGAGGTCGCGGTGTGTGGCGGCGATGACGCGGAAATCGCACGGCCGCGGCGTCGTCGTGCCGACGGGCGTTAGCTCGCGCTGTTCGAGCACGCGGAGCAGCTTGGCTTGCACGGCGAGCGGAATGTCGCCAGCTTCGTCGAAGAACGCCGTCGCGTCGTCGGCCAGTTCGAGCAGACCGCCGCGGCCCGCGACGGCATCGGTGAATGCTCCGCGGACGTGACCGAACAGCTCGCTTTCGACCAGCGTGGGGCTGAGCGCCGCCAGATGCACGGGCACGAACGGCCGGTCGCTGCGCCGCGAATGGCGATGGATCGCGCGGGCGACGAGTTCCTTGCCGGTGCCGCTTTCGCCGGTGACGAGCACGCTCATGTCGGTGGCGGCGACGATGGCGATCCGTTTGAAGACTTGCTGCATGGCGGGGCTGGCGCCGAGCAGATCGCCGTCGATGACGGACGAGGGAGCGGGCGTTTCCGCTTTCGCATCGGCCCGGCGGCCGCGCAACGCGCGGTGCAACACTTCGGCCACTTCGTCGAGATCGAATGGCTTGGTGAGATAATCGACCGCCCCTTGCTCGACGGCCGCGACCGCCGTTTCCAGATTGCCGAAGGCCGTGATGACCACAACCGGCACCGGCCCGACGCGGTCGCTGAGTTGCTTCATCGCGGTCAAACCGTCGATGCCTGGCAGCCGCACGTCCATGACGACGAGGTCTGGCGTTCTCTTGTCGGCCAGCGCAAGGGCCTGCTCCGCGGTACTGGCGACGCTCACCTCGTGGCCTTCTTCGGTGAGCAAACGCTTGAGGCCCCAACAGATGCTTTCCTCGTCGTCGACGATCAGAACGTGTCCGGGGGTGCTGGTCACAGGTTACACCTTGGAGGAAATGGTTTCGCGAGCGTTTTGCTGGCTCGTGGGTCGATCCGCGTGAACGGTTTCCGCGTCTTTACGTGTCGGATCGAGATCGCTGCCGAGCGGGAGCACGACTTCGAAACACGTTTCGCGCGACGCAGTTTCACCCAACGTGGTGTCGAGCGCGATGGTTCCGCCGTGCGCTTCGGCGATTTGGCGGGCGACGGCCAGGCCCAGGCCAACTCCCTCGGGCTTGGTCGTGACGAACGGTTCGAACAGCTTATCGAGCAGTTCCGCGGGCGGACCGGGGCCGCTGTCGACGATTCTGATGCGAGCCGATCGATCGGCCGTCGCATCGACGGTTATCCGCACGCGCCCATCGCTGCCGGCGGCTTCGATGGCGTTGAGCGCGAGATTAACGAGCAACTGGCGGATTTGATCGCGATCGGCGTCGATCTCAATCGGCGGCGATCCGCCGGTTGCTTCGACGACGATCCCGCGATGTTGGCTCGACGGTCGCACCAGCGCGGCGACTTCCTCGACGGCCTCGCGAAGATCGAAGCGGGTTCGGCTGGGCGTCGCCGGCTTGCCGACGGCGAGGAACCGCCGCAATTGTGACTCGGTGAGTTCGAGTTGCCGCAGCGCCACGGCGAGGCTTTCGGGATCGCGCTCGTCGCAAGCCCGCTGGTGAAGCTGGACGGCCAATCGCGCGCCCGCGACGCTGTTGCGCAGTTCGTGGGCGAGTCCGCCGCTGAGTTGGCCGAGGACCGCCAGCCGTTCGGTTCGGCGAATGACTCCGTGCAACTCGTCGAGCTGTGACGAAAGCGAGTTCACCGATTCGACGAGGTCGCGCAGTTCGTCGTTGCGCTCGGGCCGCGCGATCGGACGATAATCGCCTTGGGCGATGCGACCGACCTGCGAGCGAAGCTGCCCGATCGGACCGCTCAATCGCCGGCTGATCACGATCGAGACCAGCGAAACCACGGCCAGCGCCGCGCAACCGACGACCAAAGGCGGAACGATCGCCGCGCTGCGCGCCTCGCGCCAGCGGGCTTCGGGGTAGAGAATGCAAAGCGTTTGCCGACTGCCGTCGCGGCCGGGGCGGGTTTGCGTGGAAAGGTAGAAGTAGGTGAGGCCGTCCATGTGCAGCGTGCGATCGACGTCGAACTCGCTGCTCTTCGCGCCGGAAAGCGATTCGGGCGTGAACGCCAACGAGAATTCATTCGGAACCGCGATCGTGCTGGCGAACGTGATCGGCCGCGCCGAAGCGTCGGCAGTCGTCACGATGAATTCGGCCCCGCTCAGCCCCCGCATTTGCCGCAGTACGTTCTCGGAAAGCGGAAACGTCGCTTCGCGGAGCGTCGATGCCAGACCGTCGAGCTGCGACGCGAGTTGCGCCTCGGTCCGCCGTGCCGCCAACACGGCGCTGAGCGCCGCGACGCCCACGATCGCCACCAGCATGACCGCGGCGAACGGCACGAGAATCTGATATCGCAGCGGCCAGCGCATGAGTCACGCCCGAGGGGCGACCGGATGGAACCGCCGCGCGAACGCCGCGCTGTCGCGATCATTCCATAATAGATGGCCGCTTCGCGCCGCTCAATGTTGCGGCAAGGCATGGCGTCGCCGCCGACGGCGACTTATTCGGCCGTTTCCACGCGCTCCAGCCGCACCGCGCAAACCTTATATTCGGGGATTTTCGCCACCGGATCGACTGCGGCGATGGTCAGGTTGTTGACGTTGGCGTTGCCGGGAAAGTGGAAATTGCCGAACACCACGCCCGCCGCCACGCGGTCGCTGACCGCCGCTTGGGCGATCATTTCGCCGCGCCGCGAGCTGACGCGCACGACGTCGCCGTCGGCCAGTCCCGCCCGCGCCGCGTCCTCGTAGTTGACCTCGACGAGCGTTTGCGGATAAATCGCCGCCAGTCCGGCCGCGCGGCGCGTCAGTTCGCCGCCGTGCCAGTGATAGAGGACGCGGCCGGTCGTAAGTAGCAAGGGAAACTCGGCGTCGGGCAGTTCCGCCGCATTGAGATGTTCGACGACGTGGAACTTGCCCCTGCCGCGGGTGAACTTGTCGACGTGCAGGATCGGCGTGCCCGGATGATTCGCGTCGTGGACGGGCCATTGGAGCCGCTCGCCGCGGGCCAATCGCTCGTGCGACACTCCGGCGTAGGATGGCGTGAGCGCGGCGACTTCGGCCATGATCTCGGCGGGATGCTCATAGTTCCAGCCGGCATGCGGGCCCACGGCGCGGCGGCCTTCCAATTCCAAAATGCGCTGGGCGAGCGCCGACGTGATACGCCAATCGGCCCAGGCGTCGCCGGGCGGGTCGATCGCCTGGCGGACGAGTTGCACGCGGCGTTCCGTGTTCGTGAACGTGCCATCCTTTTCGGCGAATGCCGCGCCGCTCAGCAGCACGTCGGCATAGACCGACGTTTCCGACGGAAAGATTTCTTGCAATACGACCAACTCGGCCGCCGCCAGCATCGCTCGAGCGTGATTGCTGTCCGGCTCGGTCATTGCGGGGTCTTCGCCGACGATGTAAAGGCCGCGCAATTTCCGCGCGCCGGCGGCGCGAATGATTTCCGTTACCGTGAGGCCGGGCGTAGAAACCGATTCGACCGTGCGAGCCGGCGAACGTGCGGAATCGTCGCCGGCGCATTGCGTCTTCCACGCCACTGAAAATTTCGCCAGCGCGGCCGGATCGGTCACCGCCTGATAGCCGGGGAACACATTGGGCAGCGCGCCCATGTCGCACGCGCCCTGGACGTTGTTCTGCCCGCGGAGCGGATTCACGCCTCCGCCCGCAATGCCGATGTTGCCCAGCAGCATTTGCAGATTACCCAGCGCCAGCACGTTCATCACGCCGGTCGTGTGCTGCGTGATGCCCATCGACCAGAGCACGGCCATCGGGCAGTTGGTGGCGAGCAGTTCGGCGGCTTGGTTAAGCTGTGTCTCGCTAACGCCGGTCAGGGCGGCGACATAGGCGGGCGTATATCTCGCCAGCGACGCGGCGAATTCGTCGAACCCTTCGCAGCGCTGGCGGATGAATCGCTCGTTGTGCCAGCCGTTTTGCAAGATCAGATGCATCAAGCCGTTGAGGAGCGCCACGTCCGTACCGGGCCGCTGTCGCACGTGCAACGCCGCGAACTCGGTGATGTCGATCCGCCGCGGATCGGCGACGACGAGTTTCAGTCCGCGCCGAAGCACCGCTTGACGGATCATCGCGCCGAACACTGGATGCTGCTCGGTCGTGTTCGAGCCGATAATCAGCATCGCTGCGGATTGTTCGGCGACGTCGTCCATCGAGTTGCTCATCGCGCCGCTGCCGTAGCACATCGCCAGGCCGGCCACGGTCGACGAATGGCAGAGCCGCGCGCAATGGTCGACGTTGTGCGTCCCCAGCACGCCGCGGGCGAACTTCTGCAGCAGGTAATTCTCCTCGTTCGTGCATTTGGCCGACGAGAGCACGGCCAGCGCGTCGCCGCCAAACTCTTGGCGAACGGCGACAAACCGCCGCGCCACCAGATCGAGCGCCGTCGGCCAATCGACGGCCACCCACGATTCGGCGTCGAGCGTGGCCGGCTTCGCGCGGCCTTCCAGCAAGTAAGCACGCACTTGCGGCTGCGTCAGTCGCTCGCGGTGATCGAGGAAGTCGTAACCGTAACGCCCCTTGACGCACAGCGACATGCCGTTGACTGCCGCGGCGGGATTCGACGTCACACCGATCACGCGCTCGTCCTTCACATTCAAGTCGAACTGACAGCCGACGCCGCAATAACCGCAGGTCGTCGTGACGAGGCGATCGGGCGGACCGCCGCCGTAGCTCATGCGGTCGGCAAGCGCTCCCGTCGGGCAATAGGCCGCGCAGGCTCCGCACGATTCGCAGCGGGCGTCGAGCATCGACTCGCCCATGCCGGCGACGACTTCGAGATTTGCGCCTCGCTGGGCCAGATGCCAGACCATGCGGCCTTGAATCTCTTCGCACGCCCTCACGCAGCGCGTGCAGTGAATGCACTTGTTCCAATCGACGCGGATGAAAGGGTTGGCGTCGGAGTCGACCTGGCAACGCGGAGCTATGACGTCATAAGGTCGGTGGGCGTCGTAGCGGCGAACCCAACGCTCGAACTCGGATTCGGCCTTGTCGCGTTCACCGCTTGCGTAGCCGGGTTTTTCGGCCGCGGCGAAGCGGGCCAGCAGCATTTCGAGCACGAATCGTCGCGAATGCGATAGCTGCGGCGATTCGGTACGCACGACCATGCCGTCGGCGACCGGCGTGGAACAGGCCGTCATCTGCCGCGTGTAGCCGTCGATCTCCACGACACACAGCCGGCACGTTCCGACGACGGACAAGTCCGGATGGTGGCACAGCGTGGGAATCTCGATGCCGCCGGACCGGGCCGCGTCGAGAACCGACTGACGAGGTTCCGCCGAATGCAAGCGGCCATCGATCGTAAGCTGGACGGTCATGGGGCCATGTCAGGGATATGCACTGCTCGGTGACTCACGCGGAGCGAGCGCCGCCGGGTGAGCGCAAGTAGACGAACCAATATACTGCCCCGACCAGCACCGCGCCGCCGACGATATTTCCGAGCGTAACGGGCAGCAAGTTGCCCACCAAGAAATCCGCCGTCGTGATTTGCGAAAACCCGTCTGCCGACAGGTTCGTCGCCTGCCAGAACGAATCGGGCGCGAAACGGCGAATCAGTATCGCGACGGGCACGAAATACATGTTGGCCACCGAGTGCTCGAAGCCGCAGGCCACGAACGCGGTGATCGGCGGCACGATCGACAGGACTTTGTCGGTCGTCGACCGAGCGCTATAGCAAAGCCACACCGCCAAACAGACCAGCGCGTTGCACAACACGCCCAGCGCGAACGCCGACAGCGGCGACAGCGAACACTTGGCGGCGGCAATCCGCAGCGCGGTCGCGCCGATGCTGCCTCCGCCGAGCGTGTACTGAGCGGAAACGAACACCAGCACCGCCGTGGCCACGGCGCCGACGAAGTTGCCGGCATAAACGATGGTCCAATTGCGGATCACGTCGCGCGTGGCGACGCGGCCATCGGCCCAGGCCATGACGATCAGATTGTTGCCGGTGAACAATTCCGCGCCGGCGACAACGACCAGGATCAGACCGAGACAAAACGTGACGCCAGCGACGACGCGAACGACGCCGTACGGCAATTCGCCCGCTCCGGCGACGGAAGTCGTCGAGAATGCCGCGCCGAGCGCGATAAACGCTCCGGCAAGGATGCCGAGCACGAACAGCCGCCCGGCCGGCATGGCGGCCTTCGTGATGCCGATCTCGGCGGCCTTGGCGGCCATTTGCGGCGGCAATACCGCGTCGAAGCTGGCGGGTGCGTGCGGTTCGGTCATGTCGAGCCGTGCGATGGAATGCATCCTAAACGTGCGGCGGTTGCGAACGCTCCGTAAGATCGCGGGTTTTCGCAGCAACTCGCAACGGTCGCTTCAATTGATGCGGTAATTTGATGAGTTTGGTTCGCAATTGCCGTGCCACGGTGTGTGCGGCTGGAGCACGTGCAGAAAGTGCATAGGTCCGGGGCACGTCTGCGCGGCGGGAAGCCACACGGCGCGCCCTTTCGCACACTCAACCGTGGTTAATCCCCAATTGTAGCGGCGATGTGGTCGAATGCGATCATGCCAACGGGTCGGCACGGGGGTTGCCCGTCGTAATCCGGCCTAACGCCGGGATGGTATAGCGATGCTGACCGCGGCAATCTCAACGTTCGCGACACACGACGAGTTGTGCGACACTATACGCGAGACAAAATACGATGACGCGATGAACGACCATGAAAGCGCCAAAGCGATGCCAACGATCGGCGAAATCGGACGTCGGTCGTGCAATGCTTACAACGCCGAACTTGTCGAAGTAGTCGAAATTCACGAGGGTTTGCGAATTCTCCGCGTGCGGCCCGACGGCGGTCCGATCAGTTATCGTGGTGGGCAGCACACGGTGCTTGGGCTCGGCGCGTGGGAGAAACCGATCGTTGGCGGTCCGCAGTGGCCGATCGATGCTGGCGACCGGCGGATCATCAAGCGGGCGTACTCGTTCTCGTCGCCGATTCTCGATGGCGGCGGAACGCCGACGGTCGCCGCGGCCAACGGACTGATCGAGTTCTACGTCACACTCGTGCCGGCGACGGCGGAACATCCGCCGGGCTTGACGCCGCGGCTGTTTGCACTTGCGCCCGGCGATCGGCTGTTGGTCGGCGATCGCGCGACGGGACATTACACGCTCGGCAACGTTCGGTTGGACGGCACCATCGTTTTTGCGGCCACCGGCACGGGCGAAGCACCGCATAACGCGATGCTGGCCGAACTGCTCGCCGCAGGGCATCGCGGGCCAATCGTGTCCCTTGTTTGCGTGCGATTGGAGCGCGACCTCGGCTATCTCGCCACGCATCGCCGGGTCGAGTCGCGTTGGCCGAACTATCGCTACGTCCCGCTAACGACGCGCGAACCGCGGAACGTCGACGCGACTGCGGCAAACTATGTCGGCAAGCGCTACGTGCAGGATGTTTTCGAATCGGCCGAGATCGACGCGCTCACCGGCGGGCGACTCGGTCCTTCCGCGGCGCAGGTCTTTCTGTGCGGCAATCCTGCCATGCTCGGCCTGCCGCGCCGCGAAGGGCCGGGGAGCGACAAGCTCGTTTATCCACGGCCGCGCGGCATGGCGGAACTGCTCGTCGAGCGGGGGTTCACGCCCGATACGCCGACGCGGCGGGGGAACGTGCATTTCGAGCGTTACTGGTAGCGATGCCCCAACGCGACTCGCGGCAAAGCGACCAAAAAACGCCAGTTCCCACCGCAATCGTAGCGTGCGAGAATGTACCGGCACGCGGCCGAACCACTTTGGTTACATCGCGCCGCTTTACTTTGGCCGCGAAAGATTCTGCATGAAACACCGCATTTCGCCGTGGGCAATCCTGGCCGCCTTTCTGTCGTTGTGGTTCGCGCCGTCGCCGGCCTTTGCGGATGGACCGCAGGATAACGTCGCCAAGAATGTGCGGCCCGTTCCGCCGCCGGGCGTTGAGATTTCGGCCGAGGAGCGTCAGGAACTTCTCGACAAGGCCACGTGGCTGGAAGAGGCGATCGCCGACCTCGAAAAACGCGATGACGCCCGTATCCGCGCGCTGCTGCCGGACGTGCAGATCTTTGCCAAGGCGGTCCGTTGGGCGGTCGAATACGACGAGGTGTTCAACAAGGACGATCTTCGCAAGCTCGACCAGTGTACGAAGATCGGCTTGAAACGGGCGGCTCAGCTCGGTGCCGGTAAATCGCCGTGGACCGATGCTCGCGGGCTGGTCGTGCGCGGTTACGTATCGAAGATCGACGGCAGCGTGCAGCCTTATGGCCTGGTGATTCCCGAATCGTACACGCATCAAACCGCCGGGCGGTATCGGCTCGACGTTTGGTTTCACGGCCGCGGCGAAACGCTCAGCGAGGCGAACTTTCTGGCCGATCGGATGAAGAACCGCGGTCAGTTCGCGCCGCCGGATACGATCGTGCTGCATCCTTATGGCCGGTACTGCAACGCCTTCAAGCTGGCCGGCGAGGTGGACGTGCTCGAAGCGTTTGAGGACGTCAAGCGTCAGTACCGCGTCGACGAGGACCGGATCAGCGTCCGCGGCTTTTCGATGGGCGGAGCGGCGGCGTGGCACTTTGCCGTTCACTATCCGTCGCGGTGGTTCGCGGCGAATCCCGGCGCGGGCTTCAGCGAGACGCCGGAGTTTCTTCGCGTGTTTCAGAACGAAACGATCGAACCGACGCCGTGGGAGAAGAGTTTGCTGCATTACTACGACTGCACCGATTGGGCGCGGAACATTTCGATGTGCCCGACGGTGGCGTACAGCGGAGAAATCGATTCGCAAAAGCAAGCGGCCGACATCATGGCCAAGGCGCTGGCCGAGGAAGGAATGGAGCTACAGCACGTCATTGGCCCGGGGACGAAACATGCTTACCATCCGCAAGCGGCCGTGGAAGTCGAACGGCGGATGAGCGAACTGGCGAAAAAGGGGCGCACGCACGATACATGGGGCACCAACTTCGTTACGTACACGCTGCGTTTCAATCGATTTGGTGATGTGACGGTCGACTCGCTCAAACAACATTGGAAACGGTCGGAGGTCCAGATCAGTGATTCTTTCGAAGTGGAATCTTCCGAGTTGCGCGACGAAGGAGAGGCGCTCAAGCTGTCCAAGTTCGTCGAACGATACGACGTCCAAACCAACGGCGTCGCCGCGTTTACGCTCACACTGCCGGCGGGACGGTCGAACGCGAACGCAGACATTCTAGTGGCGATAAATGGTCACGATGTTACGATGTCAAAAGCGAAATCGGACGGAAGTTGGACCGGTAGCTTTCACGTCGAGAACTCCCAGCTTGTCGAAGGCGATATATGGGAATCCGGTCCGGCCAAAGGCGACGGCCTCCGCAAGCGCCATGGCCTGCAAGGTCCGATCGACGATGCATTTCTCGATTCGTTTCTGTTCGTGCGGCCGACCGGCAAGACGCGGCACGAGGCGGTTGAGCGGTGGTCGCACGCCGAACTTGACCGGGCGATCGGCGAGTGGCGGCGGCAGATGCGGGGCGATGCTCGCGTAAAGGACGACACGGCCGTGACCGACGCGGACATTGCGGCCCATAATCTCGTGCTGTGGGGCGATCCCGCGAGCAATGCCGTGCTGGGGCGGATCGCCGAAAAGCTGCCGGTTCGCTGGGGTGCGGACAAGATCGCCGTCGGCGACAAGACGTTCGCGGCCGATTCGCACGCCGTGGCGATGATCTATCCGAATCCGCTGAATCCGGATCGGTACGTCGTACTCAACAGCAGCTTTACGTATCGCGAGTACGACTATTTGAACAACGCCCGGCAAGTGCCGAAGCTGCCCGATTGGGCGATTGTCGATTTATCGACGCCGGCGGGGCCGCGGTATCCGGGCAAGATCGCCGCGGCGGACTTTTTCGACGAAGCGTGGCAACTCAAGTAATCGTAGGGTGCGACGTTGCTATCGCGACGAATTCGTTGTTACTCGTAGCCGTATTTCTCGAAGTATGCCGACCAACGCTCTCGGATGCGAGTCTTGAGCGTTTCGTCGAGGTTGTGGACGTTCGTACGATAATTCTTTTCGCGGGCGGCGTAGGCGGCGATCTTCGGTTCGACTCCGGCGTAGTCGCCGAGGTCGAGTTGTTCGTAGACGCGGCGGACCTCGCCAACCGGATCGGCAACGAGGTCTTCGTAACGCACGTCGCAGACGGCCGACGGATCGAGCCGCTGGCGTTGATCTTCGAAGCCGCGGTACATCCGTTCGAAGCTGGCGAACACGAATTCCTCGCGGCGATCGGCTTCCGCGTCGGTGTCGCTCACGACAGTGAAGCCTTGGGCTTCGTCGAGGGCGTACCAGAGCCGCAGCGTCGAGGGGAAGCTCGAGTACGGATCGCGGGTGATGTGGACGAACTTCGCGCCGGGGAACAGACTTGAAAGAACCTCGATTCGCCCGGTGTGCGGCGGCGACTTGAGCAGCACGCGTTTGCCGCTGCGCAGGGTAATCAACTTGACGAACTTTTCCATCGCCTGCTCAAACCGCACCAGATCGGCCGGAGCGACGCCACGCATGTCGAGAAACTCCATATACGGCGGAGGGTCGCTGGGATACGCCATGCGGAAGTACGGCGTCGGCGCGGCGAGAGCCAGCAGCGCGAATTCGTCCTCCTGCGGACGCTCGTAGCCCGACGGCATGTTGTCCATCGCGCGTTTTCGAGGCATCAGGAACGACGTGCAACGCGGCAGGAACCACTCGCTCACCAGAAAGTGGTGCGGCGTGAAGCATTGATACGTCGTGGGCGAGCCGAACCGCTCGTCGAGGAACATCAGTTCGTGCAGCAGCGTCGTGCCGGTCCGCCAGTGGCCGACGATGAACACCGGCGGCCGGTCGATCGTGGTGTTCGCGATCCGCCGGCCGTAGAGCAGCGATTGCATCCAGCCGAGGACCGTGTTCATCGGCGTGACGGCGGTGATCGCCAGCGCCATCGGAAACCGCAGCGGATGGGCGCGAAAGCCGTGCGACGCCCAGAACTTCATCCAATCGCCCCACCGCATGCCGTGCCAGAAGCGGGGGCTGCGGGCAGGGTACGGATTGACCTGCGGCTTCTTGCGTCTCGGCGGCGTCTCGGCGGCGGTCGACATGCGGCGAAGGGGGGGCTTTCCGGCAAAAGTACGCATCAGCGTCCGCGGTCGAGGCGGGACCACGCCGATGGGCAATTTTAAGTCAGAAGCGGGCGAAGCGATACGGTGCGGCGCGCCAGACGGGATATTTTCAGACGCTCGGCACACATTGCGTGTTTGCGCTACAAAACCGCATCGTCGTCGCGGCACGGCTTGCCACATCCAAGGCTATAGAATGCGGAGGAACCGCGTTTTTATTATTGCTTTTGACGTGGTGAGGATTAAAATCGGGGCCGTAGGGCTGCGCCGGCGCTCTCCAGGGCGCTCTCCAGCTTGAAGCTGGTCGGATGCGGTGCGGCGGTTCTCGCAATTGTTATATCGAAGATTTCAACGATTCGTTCTTTGTCAGGAATCAGGAGCCTTGCTAATGCGATCGACTCATTCTTACGCCGTGCTCACGGCCGCAGCGCTCATGGCGCTGAGCATCACGCATGTCGTTCATGCCGACGTGGTTACGAAGTATGCATTCGACGGAAACCTGCTCGACACGGCGCCGAGCGGTGTGAACGCGGACAATCTTTTGGCTCGCATCGTGGCCGGGGCTGGCTCGGAAACGTACGCGAGCGGCATCGTCGGCGATGCCGTGCGGCTCGATTTTGCCACCGGATCGGCGTTCGCTCTCCAGGCGCCGTCGTCGGCCGACTTGAATCTGGCCGCCAACTGGACGCTCGAAGCGTTCGTCAAGCCGGATTTGCAGAACACGGGCGAGTGGGACCGCTTCTGGATCAAATGGGGCGAAGGCAGCAACGACTGGCATTGGGCGTTTCGCTACCCGAACAACGGTCTGGACCTGTTTCTCAACGGCGCCGGGCCGATCGTTTCGGCGAACAATGGCCTGCCTGCCAATTCCGTGCCGCTCGACAAGTGGTCGCACGTGGCGATCGTCGGCGACAGCACGGCGAATGAGATTCGCGGGTATATCAATGGCAATCAGGTCGTCACGGGCACGTATGTGGCCGCAGGCACTGGCGCGGGCACCATGAACTTCGGCAATTTCGCCACGGCGACGCCGAACGGATTGCAGTTCACGGGTCTGATCGACGACGCGCAGATTCACAACGCGGCGGTCGACGTGGCGTACCTGCAAAGCCGCGCAGCGCTGATTCCGCTGCCGCCGCCGCCGGCCGTTGCTCCCCCGCCGTCTAGCGGACTCGTAAGCTACTGGACGTTCGACGGCACCGCGAACGACGTTGCGCAGAATTACACCGCGAATGTCGGTGTGACGAACGACAATCTGACCGCCCGCGACGGCACGGCGAACTATGAAGCCGGCCGCGTCGGCCAGGCACTACGCGTTGGCGTGAACGCTGGCGACACGACCGATCTGGCCGCGCCGCTGTCGGCCGACGTGCAACTGCCCGCCACGTATACGATCGAGGCCTGGGTCAAACCGTCGGAATTGTCCGATGCGTGGCAGCGGCTGGTGCTTAATTGGGGCCCCGTGGGCGCGGAACACGCCTACCACTTCGCGATCCGCAACAATAGCGGATTCATCAACGGCGTCAGCTTGTTTCACGCCCAAGCGAACCTCGCAGAGCCGAACGCCAACGGTGGAACGGTGGTGGTCAACGAGTGGCAACACATCGCGGGCGTCGCGGACGGGAGTTTCCTTCGCGTCTATTTGAACGGCGAGGAAGTCGCCGCCGCGGCGTACGACGGCACGATCAACACCACGCCTACGGAGGGCCTCGGCATCGGTGACTCGAACACGGCGCTGTCGACGATCAAGTACAACGGCTTGCTCGACGACGTGGCGATCTGGTCCGTGCCGCTGACGCCCGAACAGATTCGCTATCAGTACCAACACGGCCTCAACGGCTTTGGCGCACCGGTGCCGGAACCGTCGACGATGGTCCTGTTGGCGGTCGGGCTGATTGGCTGTGCGGCGATGCGGGCACGGCGACAAAAGATTGCTAAATGATTTGGCAAGTCCACGCGGCGGCCCCGGTTGTCGGCGGCGAATCGCCGTCGCGTTGAACGAAAAAAGATCTCCGCGAGCGGACGGCATCCAGTCGGCCGCTCGCTTCATGTACTCGCCCTAGCCGGCGTGCATTCACGATCATCGAGGAACTTCATGGCACGATCGCCCATTGGGATGCGGCAAAGAACTTACGCTCGCCCGCAGAGGAAACGTTCGCGACGCCCGTCGCTTGGCTGCGAATCGCTCGAACCGCGGATGATGCTGGCGGCGGACCCGGTGATTAGCGAGTTCATGGCGATCAACAACTCGACGCTGCAAGACGGCGAGGGCCGCTATTCGGACTGGATCGAGATCCACAATCCCGGCGACGCGGCCGTCGATCTGGCCGGCTGGCATTTGACGGACAACGCCGCCAATCTAGCGAAATGGACGTTTCCAACCGCGGTCGTGCCGGCCGGCGGCTATCTGGTCGTATTCGCTTCGGAAGACGGTACGCCTCCGCCTGGAGAATTGCATACGAACTTCCGCCTTTCCGGCGACGGTGAATTCCTGGCGCTGGTCATGCCGGACGGACTAACGACGACCACGCAATTCGATCCCTATCCGCAGCAGGTGGCCGACGTAGCCTACGGAGCCGGCGTGACGAGCGAGGAAACGCTCCGCGTCGCGGCCGACGGCGCGGTGCGGGCGCACGTGCCGGTCGACAATTCGCTGGGGCTGAACTGGACGTCGGCCGCCTTCGACGATTCGCTATGGACGTCTGGCACGGGCGGTGTCGGATATGATCTCGACGGCGACTACGACGCGCTGATCGGCACGGACGTCGAAGCGGCGATGCACGGCGTCAATCCCGGCGCGTACGTGCGGACGACCTTTAACGTCGCCGACGCATCCCAAGTCGACAGCCTCGCGCTCGACATTCAATACGACGACGGCTTCGTGGCGTATCTCAACGGCGAAGAAGTGGCCAGCCGCAATGCGCAGTCGAGCGCCGTATCGCCGACGTCGGGCCTGATGTCGTATTGGAATTTCGACGGAACGACGCAAGACCGCGCCGGCGATTTTGCGAACAACTCGGGCGTCGTGGCGGACAATCTCTCGCCGCGCGGCGGATCGGCGCGGTTCGCCGCCGGAAAGGTTGGGCAGGCCCTGGCCGTCGGCGTGCAGGGCGGAGACGCCACGGACTATACGGCTCCGCTCTCGGCCGACGTCCAACTGCCGGCAACCTACGCCATCGAAGCCTGGGTCATGCCGACGGAACTCGCCGATTCCTGGCAGCGGCTCGTGCTCAACTGGGGCGGGCTGCCGGAACACTCCTATCACTTCGCAATCCGCAACAACAGCGGTTACGCCAACAGCGTTAGCTTATTTCATGGGCAATCCAACGCCGCGGAACCGAACGCCAACGGCGGCACGGTCGTGCTCAACCACTGGCAGCACATCGCGGGCGTGGCCGACGGCAATTTCCTCCGCGTGTTTCTCAACGGCGTGCAAGTCGACGCAGTGCCCTACGACGGCACGATTCACACCGCCGCGAGCGAAGGCCTGGGGATTGCCGACTCGAACACGTTGGTGTCGACGATCAGATTCAATGGATTGCTCGACGAGGTGGCCGTGTGGAGCGTGCCGCTCACGGCGTCGCAAGTGATGTCGCACTTTCAATCCGGGGCGCTCGGATACGGCCTCACGCCGGTCGGAGCGAGCACCGAATTGCAGTGGGACTCGACCGCCCCGCTCGATCGCGCCGACGGCGCAGCCACCACGGTCGAAACGATCGATCTTTCGTCACTAGCCTCGTTCGTGCAGCCGGGCGAAAATGTGCTGGCGATTCACGGCCTGAATTCTTCGACTAGCGACCGCGACTTTCTCATTCGCGCGGCGCTGCGGTCGAGCAACGTGGTGGTCGACGCCGCGTCGCAGCGGTACTTTGCTGTGCCGACGCCCGGCGCGCCGAACGGCACCGGATCGGCCGACTTGGGACCGATCGTGAAGAACGTGGCGCATGAGATTCTGGAACCGACCGGCGTCTCGTCGACGACCTTGGTCGCGGCTAGCGGGCCGGTTCAATCGCTCGTGCCGACGAGCGACGCGCTCGGTCTCGATTGGACCGCGGCCGATTATGTCGTCGGCGCGAACGGCGAAACGTGGACGTCCGGGACCGGCGGCGTCGGTTTCGACACGGCCGGCGATTACGATCCGCTGATTGGGACCGACGTCGAGGCGACGATGCTCGGCGCGAATGCGTCGGCTTATGTCCGATCGGCGTTCGACGTTTCCGATCCGGCGGCGTTCGATCGGCTGAAGCTGAGCGTGAAGTACGACGACGGCTTCGTGGCCTATCTCAACGGTCAGCCAATCGCCAGCCGCAACACGCCCGGCGTGGGTGGCATTTCCCCGACGACGGGCTTGGCGACATATTACAGCTTCGACGGCACGCTGGGCGATCAGGCCCCGCTGTTTACGAACAATTCCGGCGTGGCGGTCGACAACCTGGTCGCCACCGCCGCCGCGGGAGCGCTCGCGACAAGCTACAGCGCCGGTCGCGTGGGGCAGGCCGTCCGCATCAGCCGCGACAGTGGCGCGGCCGCCATGCTGACGGCTGTCGATTCCAACGACCTCGACCTGGCCGCCGATTGGACCGTCGAGGCCTGGGTCAAGCCCGACCTGGCCAACACCGGCGAATGGGACCGTTTCGCCACCAAGTGGTCTCCCGGCACGCCGAGCTGGCATTGGGCGTTTCGCTATGCGAACAACGGCCAGGATCTGTTCCTCAACGGCGCACAGTCGATCAACGGTCAGACCGGCCAGCCGGCCAATAGCGTGCCGCTCGACCAATGGTCGCACGTGGCGATCACGGGCAACTCCGTTTCGGGCACGATCAGCGCGTGGCTCAACGGTGTCGTCGTCGCCACCGCGCCGTACGTCGCCGTAACGAACGGCAACGCGCCGCTTACGCTCGGCAATTTCGGAATCAACGACGCCGCGCTGCAATTTTCCGGTTTGATCGACGAATTCGCCATTTGGAAAGTCGCGCTGACGCAACAGCAACTCCAATCTCACGTCAACGCCGCCGCCAGCGGCTACGGACTCAATCCGGTAGCGGGAAATCCCAGCGGCGTGACGTGGAACGCGGCCGCCACAGCCGAACACGCCGACGTGGCCGCCACGGCATACGAGGAATTCGACGTCAGTCAATTCAAGGCAGCCCTGCGCACCGGCACGAACGTGCTGGCAATTCACGGACTCAACGTCTCGGCGGCCGACGACGATTTCCTCGTCGCCGCGGAACTGGTCGGCGAAGCCGGCTCACTGACCGAGCGGCCGATTCGCGTGACGGCCGAAGTGTTGCAGACGCTCGAAGCGGTGGGCACGGTCGCGCTGACGTATCGCCGCATGTTCGATGCCGAACAGACGACGCCGATGTTCGACGACGGCACGCACGGCGACGTTGTGGCCGGCGATGGCCTGTTCACGGCCACACTGTCGGCGTCGGTCGCCGCGCCTGGCGAAATGCTCCGCTACGCCGTGACGGCGACCGACGTTTCGGCGGTCTCGACGCGCGAACCGCGGTTCGCCGACCCGATCCATTCGCCTCAATACTTCGGCACGGTGATCGACGACCCGGCGATCGTCACGCAACTGCCGGTGCTGCACCGGTTCATCCAGAACGAAGCGGCCGCGGAAACCGGCGGCGGCACGCGGGCGTCGCTGTTCTACAACGGCGAATTCTACGACAACGTGTTCATCCGCATCCGCGGCGGCACCGCCCGATCGTGGCCCAAAAAGAGCTACAAGATCGAATTCAACGACGGCAACCACTTCCGCTTCGACCCGAATTTGCCCCGCGTCGACGAATTCGATCTCAACACGACGTATACGGACAAGTCCTACGTGCGGGCGATTCTGGCTTACGAGTTGCATCGCGACAGCGGCGGCATGGCGCCGGTTACGTTTCCCGTGCGCGTCGAGCAGAACGGCCAGTTCTTTAGCGTCGCCGATTTTGTCGAACAGCCCGACCGAGATTTTCTCCGCCGCAACGATCTCGATCCGGATGGCGCGCTGTACAAAGGGACGGCCAACCCGACCAATGGCCTGACCGGCAACGCTCTCGGTGCGTTCGACAAGAAGACCCGTAAGGACGAGAACTTCTCCGATTTGCAAGCCCTGATCAACGGCCTGGCGCAATCGGGCGCGGCGCTGGAGACTTTTGTTTTCGACAACGTCGATTTGGCGGCGCAGATCAACTTCATGGCCGTCAACGTGCTGCTGCAGAACATCGACGCCACGGACAAGAACTTTTTCATCTATCGAGACACGGATGGCGACGGCGAGTGGCAGATGTTGCCGTGGGATCTCGACCTCGTGCTCGGACCCAACGCGCTCAATACCGACACGATCGTAGCCGCCAACGATTCGCCGCCGGGCAATACGAGCCACCCGTTCCTGGGCATCCTGTCGGTGCCTTACAACGGGCGAAAGAACCATCTGTTCGATGCGATCGTCAACACGCCGCGAACGCGGGAAATGTTCTTGCGCCGCGTGCGGTCGTTGATGGACGACTTCCTTAATGCCGCAAGCACGCCGGCCGCCGAGCGGTATTTCGAGCAGCGGCTCGACGATCTGGTCGCGCTGCTCGGGCCGGACGTGCTGCTCGATCGGGCCCGCTGGGGATCGAGCGCCCACTTCGGCGGCGGAACGTATACGCTGCAACAGGCGGTCGATCGGATCAAGAACGAGTACCTCGTGCCGCGGCGAACGCATCTGTATGTAACGCACTCGGCCGACAATCAGCCCTCGCCGGTGACGACCGTGCTCGCCTCGGGCGCCGCGGCCAGAGCGCTGGTGCCGACAAACGGTTCACTGGAATTGACTTGGACGCAGCGGACGGGCTTCGACGATTCCGCGTGGCTGGCCGGCACGAGCGGCGTCGGCTACGACGAAGACGTCACATACAACTCGCTGCTCGGACTCGATCTACGCTCGACGGCCTTTCCTGCCGAACAGCGAATCGACACCAACGGCGACGGCACCAGCGAGAACGACTCGGTCTACATCCGCATCCCATTCAACGTCACCGATCCCGCCGCGCTTACGCAGCTCAAGCTGCGGATGAAATACGACGACGGCTTCGTGGCCTACATCAACGGCATCAAAGTGGCCGAGGCCAGCGCCCCGGCGTCGCCGCAGTGGAACTCGGCGGCGACTGCGTTGCACAACGACGGCGAGGCCGTGGCGTTTGTCGATTTCGACCTCGCTGCGTTTTCCGGACCCGGCGGCATCCTCGTCGCCGGCGAGAACATCCTCGCCATCCACGGCCTCAACGACATGACCAACGGCACGGGCACGAGCAGCGACATGCTGCTGCTGCCGGAATTGGTCAACGGCACGCCGGGTTTCGCCGGTTCGGTCGGCATTCCCGGCGGACAAGCCGAGTTCCCGCCGATTCAGTTCGGCGCGATTGACTACAACCCGGCCAGCGGAAACCAGGACGAAGAATACATCCAACTCGTCAATCCGAATCCGTTCGCGGTCGATATATCGGGTTGGAAGCTGTCGGGCGGCGTCGATTTCACGTTTGCCGGCGGCACGGTAATTCCCACCGGCGAGTCGTTGTACGTGGCGTCGGACGTGCGCGAGTTTCGCGCTCGCGCGAGCGGGCCTACCGGCGGCCAAAGCCTGCAAGTGGTCGGCGGCTACCAAGGGCACATCTCGAACTTCGGCGAAACGATCGATCTGTCGGTTCCCGATTCGCTCGGCGACGAGGTCGTCATCGCCAGCACGACAACGCCTTCGACGCCGTCGGACACCCAGCAGTTTCTCCGCGTCACGGAGATCATGTATCACCCGGCGGACCCCACGGCAGAAGAACTCGCCGCGGGATTTACCGACCCCGATCAGTTCGAGTTCATCGAGTTGCAGAACGTCAGCGCGACGACGACGCTTAACCTTGCGGGCGTGTCGTTCACCGGCGGCGTTTCGTACACGTTCGGCGACGTCAACGTGCCGCCGGGCGGTTACGTTGTGCTGGCGGTCGATCCCGCGGCGTTTGCCCAGCGGTATGGCGGGTCGATCACCGTCGCCGGTCAATACGCCGGCAATCTCAACAACGGCGGCGAAGCGATCAAGCTCGATGACCCAGACGGCAGCAGCATCCACGACTTCACTTACGACGACACCGACCCCGATTGGCACCCATCGGCCGACGGCGGCGGCGCGTCGCTTGTGATCGTCGATCCGACGGGGCCGTTGAGCCAGTGGGGCGTGGCCTCTGCGTGGCGGCCCAGCTTCGAACTCGGCGGTTCGCCCGGCGGAGCAGATCTAATGGCCGGCGACGTCGACGGCAACCTCCGCGTCGATCTCGTCGACCTGGTCATCGTGCAACGATCGCTAGGCGTCGCCGGCGACGCGACGCGCGCCGATGGCGACTTGAACGGCGACGGTGCGATCGACCGCGCGGATGTGGCCATCGTCGCGCGGAACTTTGGGCGGTCGTACCCCGCGGTTCCGCCTGCGCCGGCCGCCGTCGTGGCGTCGGTTCGTGCGCGATCACCGGACGCTCCAAATCAACGACGACTGGTCGCGACCGCCGCCACCGCTCGGCGGCAAATCCGCGCCGGCACGGTCGATCGCGTGTTTTCAGCGGCGCTTGCGGACCAGGTCGAGAGTGTTTTGGCGGCACGTCGAAGTTCAACGCCAACCCAGTCCCACAGCAGCCGTCGGGCACGTTAGTCGTCAGTGAATCATTGATCCATCGGTCGACGATTCCGACCCAATGCGAGCCGCCTTTTTGGGTCGCTTCATTCACCGCTCGACTGAGGTGAGCATCCTCGCGCACACGTGTTTTTTCCAGCGAACACGTCCACGATAAACAGTGTCTCTCGGACTGCCGAACGGGCGCGTCCTCCGAGAAGTGCCATTGGGTCCGCTGGCGATCCGCCGACGGAATCGATTCTCGTCTTTGCCGTAATCCCAATCGGACCTATACTTTGCGTGCTGAATGCCGAGCTTCGCGGCGGCCATTTTTCGTAGCGACGCCCTTTGTAGCGGCGCGGGCCTGCGGTCGAGCGGCGGCGTTCCTTTTCGGCGGGATTCTGCCCGCACCCATTCACCATGCTCAACGTGCATCTGCCCGATGGTAGCGTCCGTTCCTATGACCAATCCGTAAGCGTGCTGGCCGTGGCGGGCGACATCGGCCCGCGGTTGGCCAGAGCCGCGCTGGCCGGCGAGGTCGACGGCAAAGTCGTCGGCGTCGATTACAAGTTGCCCGCATCGGGCGACGTCAAGCTGCGGATTCTGACCAACAAAAATCCCGAAGCGCTGGCCGTGATGCGGCATTCGTGCGCCCACGTGATGGCCCGGGCCGTGATGCGGCTGTACGACGGCGTGCAATTGGCGTTCGGCCCGACCACCGGCGCTGGATTCTATTACGACATGGACTTGCCGCACGCGATCAGCGAGGCGGATTTTCCGGCGATCGAAGCCGAGATGCAGAAGATCATCAAGGCCGACGAGCCGTTCGAGCGGATCGAAGAGCCGCGCGACAAGGCGCTGGCGATTTGCGGCGACTTGAAACAGCCGCTCAAAGTCGAGCACATTCAAGAAGGTCTCGCCGATCATCCGACGCTGTCGTTCTATCGCCAGGGCGAGTTCATCGACCTCTGCCGCGGGCCGCACATTCCGTCGGCCGGCGCCATCGGCGCGTTCAAGCTGACGACCGTCGCCGGGGCGTATTGGAAGGGCGATGCCGAGAAGCAGCAGTTGCAGCGGTTGTACGGAACCGCGTTCTTCTCGCAAGCCGATCTGGACGCACACCTCAAAGTGCTCGAAGAAGCCAAACGCCGCGATCATCGCGTGCTGGGCAAGCAACTCGAACTGTTCTCGATCAGCCCGCTCGTCGGCCAAGGTTTGATTCTGTGGCTACCCAAAGGCGCGACCATCCGCGGCAATCTCGAAGCGTTTGTCCGCGAGGAACTTCGCCTCCGTGGATACCAGCCGGTTTACACGCCCAACATCGGGCGGATCGAGCTATACAAAACCTCCGGCCACTTTCCGTATTACCGCGAAAGCCAGTTCCCGCCGATCGAGCTTGAGGAAAACGAGCATTACCTGCTCAAGCCGATGAACTGCCCGCACCACATTATGATCTACAAGTCGCGGCCGCGGAGCTATCGCGAGCTTCCGGTGCGATTGGCCGAGTTCGGCACCGTCTATCGCTACGAGAAGTCGGGCGAGTTGTCGGGCATGACCCGCGTCCGCGGCTTCACCCAGGACGACGCGCACATCTTTTGCACGGAAGATCAGGTGGCCGATGAGTTTCGCTCGTGCATCGAGATGACCCAGACGGTGCTCGACGCTCTGGGACTGAAGAACTATCGCGTGCGGCTCGGTTTTCGCGATCCGAAGAGCGACAAGTATGTCGGCAGCGAGGAAACCTGGCAGCGGGCCGAGAACGCGCTCGTCGAGGTGTGCAAGTCGCTCGGCATGGAAGCGCAGCCGGAGCCGGGCGAAGCAGCGTTTTATGGACCGAAGGCCGATTTCGTGGTGGCCGATTGTCTTGGCCGCGAGTGGCAACTCGGCACCGTGCAACTCGACTACAACCTGCCCGGCCCCGAGCGGTTCGCGCTCGAATACATCGGAGCGGACAACCAGCCGCACCGCCCGGTGATGATCCACCGCGCCCCGCTCGGTTCGTTCGAGCGGTTCATGGGCGTGCTGATCGAGCATTTCGCCGGGGCGTTCCCGTTGTGGCTGGCGGCCGAACAAGCCCGCGTGCTGTCGGTTAGCGAAAAGTCGGAGGAGTACGGCAAGCAGGTGCTCGGCGAACTTCTCTCGGCCAACTTCCGCGCGACCGGCGACTTCCGCGCGGAGAAACTTGGCTCGAAAATTCGCGACGCGCAGCTAGAGTTGATTCCCTACATGCTGGTCGTCGGCCCCCGCGACGCCGAAAACGGCACCGTCTCGCTCCGCGACCGCATCGACGGCGACCTCGGTGCGATGAGCGTCGCCGAAGCGATCGCCAAACTCAACGATGAAGTCAAAACCCGCCGCGTGCGACAAACGTTCGGCGGCGAAGCTCCACCACCGCCCGACAACGGCACGGGCGAGGATTATTGAGTCGCGGCGGAACGTGTTGCTTGCTTGAATTGGCGTTGTGGATGCGATGGGTTCGGATGCGTTCTGATCCGGCCGTTGCCTACAGGAAGCGCAAGGCCTTTCGGAAACCTTGCATCGCTACGCGAGCTTGCGATGCCGCGGCGCGACTGATCTCGTCGTCGGGCTTCACGCGAACGTTCACGCCGAATGCTGGTGGGCGACAGCCGCCTCCGCGGACGCTGACGCCCGTTCGGGCTGAACGCTCGCCGAGAATTCCTCCGGCGTTTCAGCGTTCTCGCGAGACATTTCCTGCCGCCGCCGCAGCCACGACGCCGCGATGGTCAACGCCAAGATGCCGACGATCGCTCCCAGCGACGCCGCCGTCGGCACTTTGTAGACATCGGTCAGCAGCATTTTTCCGCCGACGAACATCAAGATTGCCGACAGACCGTAGTGCAGATAATGGAACATCTGAATCAGCCCGCCGACGGCGAAGTACATCGACCGCAGGCCAAGAATCGCCAGCGCGTTCGACGTGAACACGATGAACGCATCTTGCGTGATTGCGAGGATGGCGGGAATCGAATCGACGGCGAAGATCAGGTCGCTGATCTCGACGAAAACCAACACGACGAACAGCGGCGTGGCCATCAGTTTGCCGCCGCGGCGAAGAAAGAATTTGTCGCCGCCGTAGTCGTGCGCCACGGGTACGAAGCGGCGAAACAAGCGGATCACCGGGTTTTTGTCCGGGTCGAGTTCCTTTCCCTTGATCCAAATCATCTTCACGCCGGTCGCTACGAGCAGCCCGCCGAACACGTAAATCATCCAGTGAAACCGCTGGATCAGCTCGACGCCGGCGAAGATGAACGCGGCCCGCATCACCAGCGCGCCGAGTATCCCCCAGAACAACACCTTGTGCTGGTATTTTCCCGGCACCTGAAAGTATGAAAACACCATCACGAACACGAAGATGTTATCGACGGCCAGCGATTTTTCGATCAGGTAGCCGGTGAGGAATTCGAGCGCCACCTGCTCGCCGTGACAGTAATAGACAATGCCGTTGAATGCAAAGGCCAGCGCGACCCACACGCCGCTCCAAGTGAGCGCCTCGCGAAACGACACGGCGTGCGCCTGGCGGTGAAACACACCCAAATCGAGCGCCAGCATCCCTAACAAGAACGCATTGAAGCCAAACCACCACCACAGCGAATGATCCACCATCGATTCCTACTTCAATGAGCGGCTACGGAACACCGTGAAACTCGGAGCCGTGAAACGCGAAGCGAAGAAACGGGTTTCCCCGCAGCACTCAGCAAGACGCGAAACCGCGCCCGGCGCGAACGGCTAATCGAAGTGGAACAGGTTGCTCCAAAACGACTCGCGTCGTTTTCCGGCGGGACGCGGCAATTGCGAACGCCCGCGGGCGTTGTCGCCGCCCTGCGGTCCCAAATCGTCGTCATCGTCGTCGTCGATGAAGTAGTGCGTCGCGTTGGCGCGCTCGAGTATCTTGTCGAGTTCTCCGCGGTCGAGCCACACGCCGCGGCACTTCGGACAGATGTCGATCTCGATGGCCTGCCGATTGGAGATGCGCAGTTCGACGACGCAGCGTGGGCATTTCATGGAATATCTCCCAATTGATAGTAGTGGGTCGCATCAGCCACAGACGCCGGCGCCGCCGAACGGTCGGCCGCCGGCACGTCGCTCTGGAGCGTCTGCGAAAGGTCGCCGGCCATCGACACTCGCCCTTTGCGGCGTCCGCCGATGCGGCCCAGCCCGCGCGAAATCAATCGCGCCGCCCGGTCGATCGCCGCGCCGACCGCGACGTCGAACGTTCGCCCGTCTCCCTTGGCTACGACGTCGCCGAGCGGGGCCACGCGGACGAGCACGCGGCAGGTTTTGTCGACCCCGCTCCGCTCGGCGTTTTCGTCCTGAGCCACCACGGAAACGTGGCGCACCCGCTCGCGGTACTGCGACAGGGCGAATTCGACGCGGCGAACCAACCGGCTCCGCTGGCCGGCGGACAAGCGCACGTTACGGCAACGAATGCTGATTCTCATGTCTTGAACCTCCGCAGGGAAACGACAAACGGCGATGCGACTGGCTTACGTAAGTAGATTACGGCAACGGCGACTCATTGACTAAGCGGATTTTGCCATGTTGATCCATCGCATTTTCCGATGTATGCTTGCATGTCGGCTGTCGCCCTTTACCGAACGGTCCGCCGCGCTCGCGGAAATCGACTTGCGGAAGTCCGCCATGCGCTGGATGAACTATCATCACCTGCTCTACTTCTGGACCGTCGCCCGCGAGGGGACGATCGCCCGCGCGTGCGAAAAGCTGCTCGTTTCGCAGCCGACGATCAGCGGCCAGCTCAAATTGCTCGAACAAGCCGTAGGCCGGCCGCTGTTCGACCGTTCGCGACGCACGCTCGCGCTGACCGACATGGGACAAACGGTGTTCCGCTACGCCGAGGAGATTTTTTCGCTCGGCCGCGAGTTGGAAGACGTCGTCCGCGACCGGCCGGTCGATCGTCCGTTGCGGCTGAATGTCGGCGCGACCGACGCGCTGGCCAAGCCGATCGTTCGACGGCTGCTCGAACCGGCGTTCGGCCTGGCCCAGCCCGTTCATATCGTCTGCCAGGAAGGCAAGCCGGAGCCGCTGCTAGCGCAACTCGCGATGCACGAATTCGACGTCGTGCTCTCCGACGTTCCGTCCGCGCCAGGCGCGCGGCTGAAGGTTTACAACCACCAATTGGGCGAATGCGGCATTTCGTTCTTCGCCGCGGCGCAACTGGCGACCAAGCATAGAAAGCGGTTCCCCGCCTCGCTCGACGGAGCGCCGCTGCTGCTGCCGATGCCCAACGCGAACTTACGCCGCTCGCTCGATCAATGGTTCGACGAGCGCGGCATCCGCCCCGAGATTCGCGGCGAGTTCGACGACACGGCGCTGACAAAGGAATTCGGCCACGCCGCGGCGGGCATCTTCGCCGCGCCGACGGTCATCGAAAACGAAATCCGTCGCCAATACAACGTCCGCCTCGTCGGCCGCACCGACGAGATCCGCGAACGATTCTACGCCATCTCGGTCGAACGTAAACTGAAACACCCGGCGGTGGTGGCCATCTGCCAGGCGGCGCGAGAAAGGCTGTTTGGCTGACGTGGAATCGGGACGGAGTCAACGCCGTGCGGCTCGTCAGTAGTGCCCGGATTTGGTGTAATGGCGTACGCTGACCTTGCTCGCGAGACCTGAGAGGTTGTGAATGAATGTAGGGTGCTCTGTGAGCACCACAAAGCGTTGTGCCAAGGTGCTCACAGAGCACCCTACAGGTTGCGGTCGGACTTGTTCGTGTTCGATTCTTTCACAACCTCTGAGAATCCGACGAAGTCGCCAGCGTCTCCGAATTGAGCTAGATTTGATCGACGGTCGGCTGTATTAGTGCAAGAACACACGGACACCTCCACCGCTGGACTCCATCATGACTTCCGCACGACCTTTCTTCACGACCGCTTTGTTTGCCATGACGCTTTCATCGACTGCCCTGCTCGCCCCCGCCGATGCCGACGAGGGCATGTGGCTGTTCAACGACCCGCCGCGGGCTTTGCTCAAGGAGCGGTATGGCTTCGAGCCGACCGACGAGTGGCTCACCCATTTGCAGCGGGCGTCGGTGCGGTTCAACAGCGGCGGTTCCGGTTCGTTCGTTTCCAGCAACGGCCTGGTGATGACCAATCATCACGTGGCGGCCGACTCGCTGCAAAAAATGTCGACCAAAGAGCACGACCTGCTGACCGAAGGCTTTTACGCCCCCACGCGCGAGAATGAAAAGCCATGCGTCGATTTGGAACTCAACGTGCTGATGGAAATCGTCGACGTCACCGAGCAAGTCAATGCGGCGGTGAAGCCCGGCATGGCGGCGGCGGACGCTTTCGCGGCCCGACGGGCGGTGATGAGCACGATCGAGAAGGAGTCGCTCGACAAGACCGGCCTGCGCAGCGACGTGGTCACACTCTACCAAGGCGGGCGGTATCACCTGTATCGCTTCAAGAAGTATACCGACGTGCGGCTCGTATTCGCGCCGGAGCAGGACATCGCGTTCTTCGGCGGCGACCCAGACAATTTCGAATACCCGCGGTACGACATGGATATTTCGTTCTTCCGCGCTTACGAAAATGGCAAGCCGGCCAAGATCGAGCATTTTCTAAAGTGGAGCAAGGCCGGGGCGAAGGAGGGCGAGCTGACGTTCGTCTCTGGGCATCCGGGCCGCACGAATCGGCTGAACACGGTCGCGCATCTCGAATTCCTTCGCGACGAAACGTACCCCTGGATTCTACAAGTGCTGCGTCGCCGCGAAGTGCTGCTTAGTACGTTTAGCGAGCGGAGCCTGGAAAACGCCCGGCGGGCGAAGGACGAACTGTTCGGCGTGGCCAACAGCCGCAAGGCGCGGATCGGCGGCCTCGACGGTTTGCAAGACCCGGCAATCATGAGTAAGAAGCGGGCCGAGGAGCGGGCGCTGCGCGACGCGGTGGCGGCGAATCCAAAGCTTGCGAAGGAGGCTGGCTCGGCGTGGGACGAGATCGACAAGACGATTGCCATCCACCGCGAGATCGGCCGGGATCACGCGCTTTTGGAACGTGGCCATGCGTTTTATAGTCACCTGTTCGGCATCGCGCGGACGTTGGTGCGGTTGGCCGACGAATCGGAAAAGCCGAACGCCGAGCGGCTGCGCGAGTATTCCGACTCCGCGCGCGAATCGCTCGAGCAGGAATTGTTCTCCGAAGCGCCGATTTACGCCGACATGGAAACGCTCACGCTCGGCGATTCACTGTCGATGCTGATGGAAACGCTCGGCGCGGAGCATCCGCTGGTCCGCGGCGTGCTGGCCGGGAAGTCGCCGAAGGAACGGGCGGCGGAATTGGTGGCCGGTTCGAAGCTGGCCGACGTCGCGGTGCGGAAGCGATTGGCCGAGGGCGGGAAGAAGGCGATCGACGCCTCGGACGATCCGATGATCGCGCTGGCGAAGCTGGTCGATCCGGCGGCGCGGGCCGTGCGCAAGCGTCTCGAAGAAGAAATCGACGAGCCGCAGCGGCAGGCCTACGCCAAGATCACCAACGCCAAGTTCGCGATTGCCGGCACGAGCGTCTATCCCGATGCCACGTTTACGCTCCGCCTCGCCTTCGGACCGGTCCGCGGTTACGAAGAAGCGGGCAAGCAGATTCCGCCCTGGACGACGATTGCCGGGGCCTACGAACATTCCGCCGAACACAATCACGAGCCGCCATTCAAGCTGCCGCAACGGTGGATCGACAAGAAGGACAAGATCAAGCTCGACACGCCGCTGAATTTCGTCAACACGGCCGACATCATCGGCGGCAACAGCGGCAGCCCCGTGGTGAACCGCGACGGCGAGCTGGTCGGCATCATTTTCGACGGCAACATCCAATCGTTGGTGCTCGATTTCGTCTACAGCGACAAGATCGCCCGCGCGGTGTCGGTCCATTCGGCCGGCATCATGGAATCGCTGCGGAGTGTATACGGCGTCGAAAAACTGGCCGACGAAATCGGGCGGTAAGGCTCGGCCAATGAGGTGAAACGCCCGGTTTAGCGGCGCATTATTCGGGCATTTGCGGCCCTTTGACACGTCGTGCGCACGACTTACAATATCACGGCTGCGAACCGGCGGTTCGGCCGGTGCGTCTGCTCCGACGCGAGGTGAAAGCCGCCACGATGCTGTATTGCCAGCCGGCCGGAAAAACGGCGGGCCACGCATCGGCGGCCGATGCAGGAACAGACCAAAAATGCCGAAGTGAAATCGCGACGGGCGCGTAGCTCAGTTGGTTAGAGCGCCACCCTGATAAGGTGGAGGTCCCAGATTCGAGTTCTGGCGCGCCCATTAGATGGAGTTGGTTAACCGGCCCGACGGTGCGGTTGGCTGCAACGGTCGAGAGCGAATAACGACAGTCGGGAGCGAATGACTACTCCGCCGCGTCTGTCCGGCGGTGAAGAATCGCGGCGATGGTTTTCCAGTGGTGGTCCACGATGATCGACGACAGGGACTCGCGTGCTTAACGGCAAGACCATTGGCATCACGCCTACGCGTATATGAACGGTGCGACGCCCGACGCGGCGAAGACCGCCAACAGCGCGGCGATGCCCAGCACGATCAGAATCGGCAACAGCCACCACTTCTTGCTGTGGGCGAGGAAGTACAGGAATTCGGCGATCAGCGACGGCCGATCCTCTTCCGACGCCTGCTCGAACGCATCGCGCTGGCCGGCCGGTTCGCGGTTTTTGTCTCGTCGGGCCATCTTGAATCGGTGTCGTGAGAATTGGTCGTGAAATGTTGTCGGCGATTCCGGCGCTCGCTGGCCGGTGCGGGTGCTTACGACTGGCGAAAATAGCTGGTCGCGTCGCGCGGCGGTGCTTTGGGACGCCAGTAGCTTGCCGCCGAGCGGTCGAACTTGCGGTCGAGTGCGTCGCGGCCGATCAACCGAAACAACAGCGCCACCGGCGTGAACACAAGAAAGTATATCACGGCCAACAAGATTTCGCCCACAACCAGCCCAATCGGCAGCGTCAAGAGCGACGCCGCAACGAACACCGGCCGCAACGCGCGCGGCGCAACGAACGACAGCGCGACCAGCACGCCGCCCAACGCGGCCAGTCCGCCGATTTGCCGCGTATGCCACGGCGACCAGGCATCGCCCAACGGGCGTCCGGCAAACAACCACGCGGCCAACGGCATCAGCACCAGGCCGGCGGCGGCGAATTGACGAAGCTGTCTCGGCGATGGGTCGCGGTTGAGCATGTGTTCGAAATCGAATCCGAATCGCGGCGACTCGAACGAGCCGCTAGCCGCGCAGAGGACAAGCCGACGGCGCGAATCAAATCATCATAGCACCGAATTTCGGGCGACGGCGCCTCGCGCTACGGTGCCTCGCGCTACGGTGACGCACGCTACGGTGACGCACGAAACGTCAGCGACGTAAACTCCCGCACCCGCCCGGTGATCGCCGGCTCGACGGGCAGCCGCTCCATGCTGCTCGCCCCATAAAACCCGACGATCCCCTCGGTGTGATCGAGAATGTACTGCGCATCGGCCGGCTCGGCGATCGGCCCGCCATGACACAATACGAGCACGTCCTTCTTCACTCGCATCGCCGCGTCGTGCATCGCCTGCACCCGCTTGGCCGATTCTTCGAGCGTCACGGCCGTCTGCGCCCCGATCGTCCCCTTGGTCGTCAGGCCCATGTGCGGAATCAAAATGTCCGCCCCGGCTGCGGCCATTGCCTCCGCGTCGTCGGTGTTGAACACATACGGCGTGGTGAGCAGATTCATCTCGCTGGCCGTGCGGATCATGTCGACCTCGAGGCCGAAGCCCATGTCGGTCTCTTCGAGATTCTGGCGAAACTGCCCGTCGATCAAACCCACGGTGGGAAAATTCTGCACGCCGGAAAATCCCGCTGCGTCGATCTCCTTCAAAAACAGCTTCATCAGCCGAAACGGATCGGTCCCGCACACCCCGGCCAGCACCGGGGTGCGCGGCACGACCGGAATCACCTCGCGGGCCATGTCCAACACGATCGCATTCGCATCCCCATACGGCATCAACCCCGACAGCGACCCGCGGCCGGCCATGCGGAAGCGGCCGGAGTTGTAAATCACGAGCAAATCGATCCCGCCGGCCTCGGAAAGCTTCGCGCTGATTCCGGTGCCCGCGCCACCACCAACAATCGGCTGCCCAGCGGTAACCTTGGCACGAAGGCGGGCGAGAATGTCTTGACGAGAGAATAGTGCCATGTGCAAAGGCCCGAAGCCAAAAGTTCATGTAGGGTGCTCTGTGAGCACCTTTGATTCGATGGTGCAATCACGTTCAAACGTTAGGTGCTCACAGAGCACCCTACCAAGCCCCCAGTATCTTGTCGATCATGCCGTCCAGCGTGCCTCCTAAACGTCCCATTCTTTCTCGTATCCCAACGTCGATCGACGTATCACCCACCCGCACGAAACTTCCTCCCGCTCGTCGAGCGTGCGCGGGTCGATACTCCACTTGCCCGCGACTTCCATCACGTGATCCTCGCTCGGCGACGTGAGATCGTCCCGCTCCCAGTACTCCTCCGAACTTGCCTCGGGCGAAGATTCGTCAAAGTATTGATATCCCAGGGCGATTTCACCGGGCGTCCGTTCGCCGTGATTGCGGTCTGTCGAACCACTTTCCCCGAGGTATTCGTAGCCTCGCAATTCCTGGCCATTCCTGAACAGATACCAAGCGTGGGCGTCGACGATACGATGCGTATGAAAATACTGCGATTCGCCGAACTGTCGTGATAGTTCTTCGGCAAATACGAACGGGTCGTCACCCGTCGCAATCGTCCCCCAAGGCGCGATAATAAACACCCAACCATCCACGACAGGCGTTACGAACTCAAGCCCCTGGCGAGCCGCCTCGTTCCCACTCGCCCAGTTAGCTCGAAATACTTCGGCGTCGACGAAAACTCGAACGATGTCTTCCGCATTGCCTGAGCGCACCGCGATCCAAGACGTCTTGTAACCGAAGAACTGTGGCCGGTCCGGCGTCGCATCGAGCGGCGGCAGCGGCGCGACTTCCTCGACATTGTTCTCATTAAGTGCGTCGTCCGCCGCAAGCAACTCCCGCCGCCAGTTTCTGCGAAGGAATACAATCAAAGCACACCCGATCGACACAAACACCACGAGCATGACAACAGCGGCAAAATCCGCGATATGTTCCATTGCCATCGCGCCAAAATGAGAACTGGTTTTCCGGCCGAGTATTACCCCAATATCATCAAATCAGGCTCCGTCGATTCAATAGGCGAAGTCATCGCTCCTCCGCCCGTCGCTTCAAATTCGAGAACACAAACTCGTGCTCCGACTCGACGCCCCATCGCTCTAGCGGACGCCAATACCAGCGTGGATACAGCCGCGTGCCGATCGCCGTATGACGCACCACGCGCGTCTGGCTTCCTTCGCTCCGCAACTCATAGCTGGCGTCGATGAACGTCAGCCAGCGGCGGCCCGGCAGTGTGTTCTCCGTGATTCGCAAGCCCATATACGACGGACGCCGCCATGCGGTAACTTCCTGCGCGATGATGCCGTCGTCGAAGTAACAGACGCGCCGTCCGCCGACCGCCGCCCGATCCAATTCGCAACGCCGCGCGACGGGCAACCCCACGCGCAGCAAGAACGGATGAGGACCATCAAGCGTCGGCATGTGTGCGACCAGATCCCAAGTCTCTTCCAACGGAGCGTCGACAGTCGTCTCGGTCGTGACATCTTCGCGCTGCTCGACCGAACGAAACGGCCGCTCGACCCGATCCGCGGCCGCGATCAATAGCGGGCAGCATAGCAGCAGCAACGCCGTCTTTCGACCGGACGAGGTCATGCGGTCGATGAACCGCCCGCGGAGCAGATAACCCAGAAGCGCGCCACTCGCAACACCCGTCGCCACGAGCGGCAGCGCCATCAAACAGCAAAGTATCCCTTCGCCGCCGGTGAAAACCAGCACCGAGAAATTGATGAACAACCCGGCCGTACAGCAAGCCGCCACGCGATTCGCCCGCCGCACGATCGCGGCCACCGCGAAACCGGAAACGAACGGCACGATCAAGAAAATCACCCAGCCAAACTCGGAACCGTCTCCGACGACGAGCAGGAACCCGACAAGTTGGAGCAGCACGCCGACGACCGTTCCGACGCACACGCCCACATTGAAGTTGTTGCTTTCAGAGTCCATGATGTGAAATTCGTCTCGTGAAAGTTTCGGAGCACGGCAAGTCAGCCAGATAATGGACCGCGGCAACGGCGCAAACATAACCGCTGCACCTCAATACCAGCGTGGATACAGCCGCGTGCCGATTGGCAATGAGGATCGCCTCGCGGGACGGGCGAACAAATGGCTATAGCGTGAGCAAGTAAGCGATCAAATCTTCCCGCTCCGTGGCCGATAGCTCGCCTTCGCCGGTGACTTTCGCCGGGTCGTGCGGGCCGGTCAGGAGCTTTTCCAGCGTGCGGACGCGGCCGTCGTGCAACAGGCGGATGCGGCGCTGCACGTCGACGAGCGACGGCGTGTTGAATCCCCGGTAGCGGTCGCTCTTGCGGCCCAGGCCGACGTCGTGAATCTCGCCGTCGGTCGTAAGCGGACCGCTGTGACAGTTGGCGCACCCGGCCTTGGCGGAATGAAACACGGCCTCGCCGCGCCGTGCGGCCTCGGACAGCTTCCCATCGGCGCTACGATGAGGATTCGGCATGGGGCGGAGCGTGTTGAGGTAGGCGATTACGTTCGCCGTTTCTTCGTCCGTTGGCTTGGACCCGCGCATCGTGGTGACGAACGAGTTGGCGATCGATTCGGGCAGGTCGTCTCGCGAGCCGTGCCAGGTCCAGGGGCCGGTGTCGGCGACGTTGCACAGTGACGGCACCGACTTATAAGTGCCGGACGAGCCGTCGTTGAACGTGTCGATCGTTTCGGCGTTCGGCCCGCCGTCGAAGTGACACGTGTGGCAACTATACCAATTCTCCAGGCAGCGATTGGCGTCGTGAAACAGGGCGAAGCCGCGGCGCTCGGCCGTTTGCGGTTCGGGCGAACCGCCGAGGGCGATTTCCGTGGTGACTTTGCTCGTGTCGAGGTCGACGATTTGCACGCTGTTGCGAAGGTAGTTCGCCGCGTAGACCTTGGTGGCATCGCGCGAAAAGCGAACGCCCATCGGCCGGCCGCCGAGGGGAATGCGGGCGAAGCGGTCGCGGTCCGCCGCCAATTCGCGGTCCATGTGTTCGCTGCCGCCAATGCCGATCCAGGGCAGGTCGCTTGCCCGGAGGACCAACAACTCGTGCGTGCCGCCGGCGGCGACCACCGCTCGTTTGCCGTCGGCGGAAAGCGCGAAGCCATGCACGTCGGCGACGGCGTCGCGGCGCGGGTCGAGCGACAAGCCGCTCGGCTCCGTCTGCTCGTCGAACGACACTGTGCCCAAGCGGCTGGCCATGACCCAACCGAGTCGAATGCTGCCGGGCGAGGTTTCCCGCTCGCCGTAGAACGTCCAAGGAAAACAGACCGCGCGGCCGTCGGCCGAGAGCGTCATGTGGCCGATGTTGAGGCCGTCGAACGTTTTGCTAAAGAGAACTTTTCGCTCGCCCGTGTCGACCATCCAAATCCCGCCGCCGCCGCTACACGCCACGGCCAGCCGATCGCCGTTGGGCGACAGGCACAGATACCGCGGCCAGCGACCGACGGCAATCTCGCCGGTTTTCTTGCGTTCGACCAAATCGACGACGGCGACCTTGTCTTCGGCGGTGAGCGCGACGAACGCGGTGTGGCCGTCGGGCGAAACCGCGATGCCGCGCGGTTCGTAGCCGACCTCGATCGTGGCGACGAGCTTCAGTCGGCCGTCGGCGACCTCGAACAGCGTCACGCGCTTCGACCGCGCGGCGGAAACGAGCACGTGCTTGCCATCGGGCAACAGCGCCGCAGCGCTGGGCAACTCGCCCACCGGTTGCTCGTCGAGTAGGCGGCGGCCGTTCTCATTGCCGGTCGAAGACAGGTCGACAAGCGAAATTGTGCCGGACGTTGCGTTTACCGTGACGGCCCAAGATTCGTCGAGCGCGACGACGACATCGACCGGGGAACGATCCATATCAGCTGTGGGCGACGAATCGGATTGGTCGACGGCCAGCGCGGGCGGCAAATCCTGGTCCACATTGCGAGCTGCGTCCCGCGGGACCAGCAAGGTGCACGCCACGGGAACGAGCAGCCACGGCCACAGACCAACGTTCTTGAACGACAGCATGGCGAAATAGATTTCGATTCGAAGGAATTCGCGTCGCCACCGGCGACCCCCACGCGACAGGAATATGATAATCGCCCGACGTCGGCCTGGCGAGGCGAATGACGAGGCCTCAGAGGTTGTGAAAGAATCGAACATGAACAAGTCCAACCGCAACCTGTAGGGTGCTCTGTGAGCACCTTGGCACAACGCTTTGTGGTGCTCACAGAGCACCCTACATTCATTCACAACCTCTCAGCATTGGTCCGCGGTTGCCAGCTTCCGTTGAGCAGCCCATGATGGACGAATCGGCATTCGATAGCAACGCAGCGCAACTCGGGAGTGATTCATGTTCGACCGACGAACGTTCTTGAAGGCTAGTGCGGCGGCCGGCGCGTTTGGCGTCCTCGCTGGGCGACCGGCGTTCTCGGCGGACGAAGATGCGGCTGACGGCGCAACCAACGGCAACCCATTCCAACTTTCGCTGGAAGCACCGACGCGGCTGTTCGATGGCAAGCGGTGCTGGTGTCATCCGCGGGCGGGGATTGTGCCCGGAGCGGGAAAGGACGGCGGGCCGCGGGCGGTGATGACGCTCAACACGCTCGATTTGGCCGGCAGCGACGTGTTCAAGGGCGTGTTCAGCATGGAGACCGACGACCTGGGCCTCACGTGGACCGAGCCGGTGGAGAGCCGCGAACTCGCGCCGCGGTTCGAGACGATCGACGGCGAGCGGCGGCCGGTGGCGGCGAGCGATCTGTGGCCCGCCTGGCACGCGGCGAGCAAGACGTTGTTGGTCATCGGGCACACGGTGGTTTACACGCCGGACTGGAAAGTCGCGCGGCCGCGGCCGCGGCACACGGCTTACGCCACGTACGACGCCGACAATCGCCGCTGGCGACCGTGGCGCAAGCTGGAGATGCCGGCCGGGGCGAAATATCACGACGCCGGTTCGGGCTGCGTGCAGCGTTACGATTTGGACGGCGGCGAGATTCTTCTGCCGTTCTACTTTCGGCCGAACGACGGCAGTTCGCGCGTCGCGGTGGCCCGTTGTTCGTTCGACGGCGAAACGCTGAAGTTCATCGAGCACGGCAACGAGTTGTCGGTGAAGGACAAGACGCGCGGCTTGCACGAGCCGTCGCTGGCCCGCTGGGGCGGCGAGTTTTTTCTCACCATTCGCAACGACGACCTGGCCTACGTGACGCGGAGCCGCGACGGGCAACAGTTCGCGCCGATTCGGCCGTGGACGTTCGACGACGGCGAGCCGCTGGGCAGCTACAACACGCAACAGCATTGGGTCGTGCATCGCGACGCCCTGTATCTCGTCTATACGCGGCGCGGCGCGAACAACGATCACATTTTCCGCCACCGTGCGCCGCTGTTCATCGCTCGCGTCGATACGAAGCGACTGCGTGTGCTGCGTGAGACCGAGCGCGTGCTCGTGCCGGAACGCGGGCCACGGATGGGCAATTTCGGCGTCACCAACGTCAACGAGAACGAGACTTGGGTAACGGTCGCCGAATGGATGCAGCCCAATGGCGTCGAAAAACGCGGCGCGGACGGGAGCGTATTTGTGGCGAGGATTGGCTGGGCGCGACCGAATCGGCCGGCATGACGACGCCGATCGAAATGCGGACTAATCGAAATGCGGCAGCCGGCGGGCTTAGCGGTCGCTGTGCATCCAATCGAGCAGCGCCGTGTCGCGGACGGCTCGGCTTGCCGTTCTGCGGGCGCGAAGCGTGCTGGATTCGGCGTCGGTCGCAGCGGACGCATCGGCACGGGCTTCGGCTCGTGTAATGATCCGCCGCGCCTCGGGCGTTGCATTCGCTCGCCGCGCTCGCGCGATGCGCGGTTTTAACTCGTTCGACGTGCCTGAGCGCGAAATTCCGGCGACGATCGCTTCGGCGGCGGCGCTTGGCGAACCGCCGGGTGTTGGCGTGCCGGGCGGCAGCGACGTCGTTTGGAAATCGCGGACCAGCACCAGGTCCGTGGCGTTGACGAGGCCGTTGCCGTCGACGTCCTGACGAGGATCGTACTGAGCATGGCCGAGGCCGCGGAACTGGCTCGCGCGGTTCGCTTGCACGTCGGCCGCCGTCACCGCTCCAGAGGCGTTCACGTCGCCGGGCAGGATGTCGAAGCGGAAGCGGAAGTCGCCGCCGGGCGTGCCGTTTCCGGAGTACGTACTCGCGGCGTCGGTCCATTCACCGTCGAGCGTCGCGCCGAGCGCGTCGGTCATCGTGCCGGCCAGTCCCACGAGCAGTTTGTCGGCCGCGAATGGCTGGTTGAACGTCCACGTGGCGGTCCGCGACGCGGCGTCGTAGCTTAAGCCGCCGGGGGCGAGGCCGACCGACGCAACGTAATCGGCGACGTTCACGCCCCACAACCGCAAGTCACCCGCCGACACGTTCATATCGTCGGAGAAAGCGATCTTGATCTGGTCGAGGTTCGTCCACGACACGGCGTCGAGTTGGGCCGCGCCGCGGGCGAGCGAGACTCCGCCCGACCCGAGGCCGGCCGCTTCGAGGGCGGCGAGATAGGCCGGCGACCAGGCCGAGGAGGACGCCAGGACGTCGACGACGAAGGGGGATTCGTTGGGCGGCGTGCCGGGCGAGACGATGGATAGTCCGCCGTCGGCCACGTCGCCGATGCGGCGGAAGGCGTCGTCGAACGAGACATACGTGCCGGGTGCGGCAAACAGTTCGAGTTGGGCCGCGCCGCCGCGCTCGAAGAACACGAGTTCGAAGGAATGCTCGCCCTCGGCGAGGTTGACCGTGCCGAAACGGTCGATGCGCGATGCGCCAGAGTCGGCGGAGAAGACCGGCACGCCGTCGATCACAATACGATCGCCGTCGTCGCTGACTGCGCCGCCGGCGACGATTTCGAGGTCGAAACCGAGGTCGCTGCTCGTGGCGTTTACTTGATGCACTTCGGCAGCGATCGTGTTGACGCCGTCGACGAGCAGGGACGGATCGACGTCGAACTCCCAGAAGGTGGTTTCGTCCGCGCCGCCGACGGTGATCGTGGCGGAATCGTTGTAGGCGGCGTTTGCGTTTAGGCCGTCGCGGACGACTTCCGTGCCGTTGAGGTACACGGCCACGCCGTCGTCGCGCTCGACGAGGAATTTGAGCGTGGCGAACTGCGAGGCATCGGCGAGGTCGAGCGTGGTGCGAAAATAGGTCGTGACGTACTTGTTGTTCCCGTCGCCGCCGAAATCGATCAGCGTCGTCTGGTTGTTGTCGCCGTAGCCGAACTTGGCCGGGCCGGACGCCCAGGTGGAATCGTCAAAGCCAGGCAGTCGCCATAGGTTGCTCTGATTGGTGCCGTTGTCGAGATACTTCCACGTCGAGCCGCGGGGCATGATCACCGATCCGGACGGCGACGTGGGCGGAATCTCCGTGTCGCCGATCAGCGAAAGATCGAACGAGATGTCACTGCTGCCGCCGCTGCCCTGGTGAATCTCGACCGCCAGCACGTTACTGCCGGCGACGAGCAAGTTCGTCGGCACGGTGAAGGGCAGGAAGGTCGTGCCGTCGTCGCCGGCCGTGGCGGAAGCATACGTATTGTAGAGCGCGCCGGAGGCGACGTTGTCGCGGGCGATCTCCGTGCCGTTGAGATAGACCACCGCGCCGTCGTCGCGCTTGAGCTGCATCGAGAACGCGACGATCGCGGCCGGATTGGCCACGTTGAACGTTTTGCGGAAGTACGTGGTGGCGTATTTGTTGCCGGAATCGGATCCGAAGCCGACGAGCGTCGTCTCGTCTCCGTCGCCGTAACCCAACTCCGCCGCGCCGCTGCTCCACGTGCTGTCGTCGAAGCCGCCGGTTCGCCAGGCCGTTCCCTGATCGGTGCCGTTGTCTAGGTACTTCCACGTGTCGCCGGTCGAAACGAACGTGAGTTGCGGGCCGATGATGCCCGTGGCGAACGTCCACGGCCCGGCCTGGCCTTCGGGAATCGTGATCGTGCCCGTCGCGCGGACGGCGAAGTCGTTGTCGTTGCCGAGGTGATTGTTTGGGAACGGAGCGTTGCCGGGGAAGCGGCCCGTGTCGGCCGCGCCGTCGTCGTCTTTGTAATCGATGACGATCGGGCTGCCGGTGGCTTCGCTGGCAATGCCGGGATTGCCGCTCGGCAATCCCAGTAGCGCATCGGCGGCCGCGAGGTTCGGCACTTGACTGCCGGCCGCGGAAACGTGCCGCACGGCGAAATGTTCGAGCAAGCCGGAGAGCACGAACGAGTGGACCGAGTTCGGCGCGAGCGGATTGCCGGACGTGCCGACAATGTTGCGAATCGTCAAATCATGGGGCACCGCGTCGGCGATGGACGTCGTCGTCAGCAGCACCGTTCTGCCATTGCCGCCGAGCGACGCGCCGACCACGCGGGCGGCGTCGATCGAGTAGTTCGCCAGGTTCTCGGCCGTGGCTTGAGTGACCGTTTCGCTGAACACGACGCGGACGGTGTGCTCGCGCGGAGCAACGACCGACGTGGCCGCCATGATCACGAGCGGCGGCGTGGCGGTGCTTCTCACGCTTTCGGCCAGATCGAGATTGACCGACGAGACTTCGTAGACGTATGCAATGCCCGGCGAAACGCTCGCGTCGCTGAAGGCGTTGGTCGCAGACGTGCCGATTAGTTCGCCGTTGCGATAAATGTTGTATCGCAGCACGGCGCTTTGCGGATCGACCGAGGCGATCCACGACAGGTCGACCTGAGTCGGCCCGGCGATGTCCGCGGTGACGCCGGCGGGGACGCTGGGTGGAGACGTGTCGAAGAACGTGTTGACACGGCCGCTCGTGCCGCCGATCGTGCTCGGCAGCCAATTGATCGGCTCGTTCCCATAGTCGAGAACGGTAAAACGCGAAAGCGAAGCACCGCCGCCGTCGGGCAGCGTCGGCCAAGGGGCATCGTCGTCGTAGCTGACGTGGTCCGCCACGACGTAAGGCACGCCGGCGACGACGGGCGCCGCGGGCCGCAACAAATCGATCGCCTCGCCGCCGTTGTCGAGATTGCCGGAGAACTGGTAGATCGCCACCGATTCGCTCACACCATAGCGCGAGCGGAACGTGCCGGGATTGATGTTCGTGACCAGCGCGTATCCGCCGGCCGCGATCGTTGCGCCGGGCGGGAAGCTGAAGCCGCCGATGCCGGAAATTCGCCACGTGTTCGACGGATTGGCCGGATCGAACAGCGACGCGGCCGAGGCACCGGTGTTGTACAACTCGATGTACTCGTCCTCGTTGAGCGGATCGGCTTCGTTGCGAGGATGGTACATGATCTCGTTGATCACCACGGGACCGACGACGACCGGAGCGTTGTCGCTGCCCAGCGTCGGCGTGGCGAGCGTGACGAAATCGACGTCGCCGCTGCTGTTGACGACGCGGCCGAGCGTGGTATCCGGATCGGCGCCGCCGTAGCCGCGCGAAGCGCGGAAACCGAGCAAGTCGCCGCCCGCGTTGGCCGCTTGCACGATCAGCCGTCCGCCGAGTTCCGATAGATCGAACGCCGGGCTAAGCTCGGTCGTGCCGACGACCAGGTAGCCGCCAGCGGGCACGAGCGTCGATTTCGTAAAGCGGTACTTGCGGACGTTGGCCTCGTCGTCGCTGACGTACCAGTTGACGAGATTGATCGGCGCGGCGCTCATATTGCGCAATTCGAGCCGGTCGCCGGCCGGGTTGGCGGTGTTCGTAAGCGCTTCGGAAATGATGATCGCGCCGTCGGCGGGCGCGAGTCCGGCGTCCGATGTGCCCGGCGAACCATGCTCGAAGTCGCTGGTCCGCCACGACGACGCGAGGCTATCGTCGGCGAGCGAATTCGAGGCATCGACCGCCACGAGCGAGAAACCGAGGCCGTCGGTCAGTTCGTACCAGTTGTCGCGATAGGAGAAATCTTCGACAACGTTGTCGAACGGGCCTTTTAGCACGACGCGCTCGCCGCCGTTGTCGAGTTGGAAGTCGAGCGCCGGAATCGCGCTGCCGTATTGACCGACCGGCGTAATGCCGCCGCCGTAACGCGCGTTAAACGCCGCGGTGTTGCGAGCGACGACGGCCCGCTGGCCCGGTTGGAGCGTGACGCTGCCGAAAGTGAATTCGACGCCGCTGGTGAATTTGTAGCCGGCGAGGTTGAGCGGCCGATCGCGGATGTTTTGGACTTCGATGAATTCGAAATCGTCGGCCGAGGCGAAACCGGCGGTGATTTCCGCGGCCGTCGGCGGAGCTGGGTTGAAGTGAATCTCGCTCACCGCCAGCGGCAGCGGATCGGTGAAGTAATCGCCGGTCGTGGGACCGCTCCAGGTGCTGCCGTCGAGCTGCGTGGCGCTTTTGGAGCGGACGGTGATGCGGGTGTTGTCGTCAATCGTGATCGGG
>JBBDYI010000378.1:0-11051 GCA_040901705.1 Pirellulales bacterium
CCGCTCGGCGACTTCGTACATGCCGTGCCAGTGGGCGTAGTCCGGCGCCATCATCGACGCGCCGTGGCGAGCGCGGCGGCCTTCGTGATGCCAGAGGTAGAACCACGTCCACTCGATCTCATCGTCGAACTCCTGCGGCGTAATCAATTTCGCCTCGCGAAGCGCGGCCATGATCTTCGTGCCCGGCTTGGCGAACTTTTCGTTGTAGTTCACGACGAAGTCGTCGTATTGCTGGTAAAACGCGCTGATGTAGCCGTCCGTATGACAATGCGAGCAAACCTGCCGCATGGCGACGCGCTTTTCCTGCCACGTGCTCTTGATCAGGGCGCCGCGTTTCACGGGATCGGTCTCCTTGACGATCACATGATTGGCGTCTGTATCCATGAGCAGACTGATGGGCGGGCGGTTCGTCCAACTGATCCGCTCGCCCGGATCGTGCGTGACTTTGCCGCCGTTCCGCGAATGACCCGACATGTGGCACGTGGCGCAGGTCGGGGCTTGCGAATAGTCCTCGCCGAGCACCCAGTGCTTGGCGTCAAGGTTCATCTTGGCGTGCAAGTCCCGATAGGCGACGCCGTGCTTCGACTCCTCGTAGATTTCCTTCTGCGGGTGGTCCGGGCCGAGATGGCACTTGCCGCAGTTTTCCGGCTGGCGGGCCCGGCGGGGTGAAAAATCGTGCCGCGAATGGCAGGCCGAGCAAGAACCGCGCGACCCGTCGAGGTTCAACCGGCCGATGCCGGTGTTCGGCCACGTGCTGGCGGCGATCGTCGGCTTGAGTTCTTCTTCGTCGCGTTTGATGTTGGCCACCGCCGCGGCGACAGTCGGCTTGCCCGTCGCGTCGGGCTTGAGATCGTCGACCGTGATCTTCGAGCCGTCGATTCCTTCCAGCGCAACCTTGCTGCCGTGGCACTGCTTGCAGCCGGTGTCGACGCTGGCCATACCGTTGACCATCGTGATTTTCGCATTGCCCGGCGTCGGCGAATGGGGATTGAACGGTTCGCGATTGCCCTCGACGGTTTCGGCCAGACGGTTGTCGAGCGACGCGAGTATGTTGCCGGCCTTGGCGTGGTGGCTGCTGCCGAACTCCTCGGCCTCGCGCTGGTGGCACTTCGAGCAGTCTTTCGGCGTGACGATCGTGGCGATGATGACGCCTTCGTGATTGAAGGCGTCGGCGTCTTTCGCATCGGCCTGATGGCACTCCACGCAGCCCACGCCCTTTTCGGCGTGCGTGCTGCCGACCCAATGGTCGATGATGCCCGGCGTCGATTTCTTATGACACTCGTAGCAAGCCGACGAACTCGCCGGAACGGAGACCGGCTTGACGACTAATCCGGCCTCTTGCGCCTTGCGGGTGACTTCCGCGTACTGCACGAAAATCAGCGAACCGAGAAACGCGAGACCGAGCACGGCGATGATGGCTTGTTTGGCTTTGAGCGACATGGTGGAGCAGGGATCAGGATTTGAGATTTGAGATTTGAGATTTGAGATTTGAAGTTGGAGATTGGAAGAACGAGTCCCTAACCTCCAACCTCCAGGCTATTTACCGACGTGCTTGCGATATCCTTCGAGCATGGCCGCGTACGCTTTGTCGATCGCCGCGCGCCAGTCGTCGGCGAGTTCGGCGTTCCACTCGCCGGCGTGGAACAGACCGAGCGTTTCCAGCAAGGCGTCACGAAAGTGCGGATAGGTTTCCGCCGGAATTCCAAGTTCGTCGTGTCGGGTTCCCAGGTATTGCAGGTACCGATGCGTGGCCGGATAGGCGTGGGCATGGAACTGTTCGATCACCACCAGGGCCATCGTCAACAGCACGCCCTGGCGGACGAGGTTTACGCCCTCGAAATGCCGCTGCACCTCCGGATGCCGGCGGAAAAACACGTCGTAAAACGTGCTGCCGAGCAGATCCCGCGATAGCAGGATGCGTTCGATGCTGGTACTGATGTCCATGACGCAGGTCGGGATTCTGGATTTGGCAGGGTGCTCTGTGAGCACCTCGGCAAATGGTTTGCGGGTATGTCCAACGCAGGTGCTCACAGAGCACCCTACGGCGTGAAAGTCCTCAATGCTCTAACACGGCTTCGACGACGGTTAGCCCGATCAGCAAGATCGTGGCGGCGATACCGATGTAGATGCTTACATCGCGGCTCTTGGTAACGCGGATCAACCACGAGTCGATCCACGGCCAAACGAACATCGCCGCGACGATGAATCCGGTGCTCAATACGGCGAACGTGAGCGAAAACATCTTCAGCCAGCGGAACGACACGTAGAAAAACCACTCTGGCTTGATCACTTCCGGTGTCGTCTGTGGATCGGCTTTCGGCCCCAGTTCCGCCGGCAGAATCGTAGCCAGCGCACTGAGCAGCACCATCAGCACCAGGCCGACGATGATCTCCGTGTACAGGTGCTCGGGAAAAAAGTTGAAGTGGGCTGGCTCGTCGGCCTTCTCGTCGCCGAACCGCAGTTCCGTCACGCCGTGCAGGCGGATCAACGAGATGTGAACGACGAGCAACAGGATCATCGCCGCCGGCAAAATCGCCGCGTGCATGATGTAGAACCGCGACAGCGTGTGTGCGTTGTATTCCTCGCCGCCGAGTAGCATCTGCTTGACAATCGGCCCGACGACCGGCACGGCGTCCGAGAGGTTCGACGCCACGGTCGCGCCCCAATAACTAAGCTGCTCGAACACCAGACTGTATCCCGTGAAGCCCGTCAGCAGCGCCGCCATCAGCAGGCACATGCCGATGACCCAATTGACCTCCCGCGGACGGCGATAGGCGGCGGTGAAGTACACCCGCATCTGGTGCAAGATCACGGCGGCGATCATGAACGTGGCCGCCCATTTGTGCAAACTGCGGAAGTACCAGCCGTAGTTGACTTCGTGCGTGATGTAGCGGATCGACTCGTAGGCCGACGCCGGCGTCGCCTGATAGTAGAACGCCAGCAGAATGCCCGTGACGATTTGCACCAGGAACAGATACGCCGGCGTGCCGCCGAGGCAAAACCACCATCTTTTCAGGTGGTTCGGCACAGGTTCGTTCGTCAGCTCGCGGATCTGTTCCCCGGTGACGGGGATGCGTTCGGCGATCCATGCTTGCACGCGGCCCATGCTTACGCCTCCCTGGCGGCGTCGGATCGCCGTGCAACGCTGGGGCGAGACTCCGCCTGAACCACGCTCACCAGCGGCGCCAGGATGTAAAGCTGATTGCCGACCACGTCGAGCGGATACTTCTTCAGGCTCTGATTTGCCTCGGCCGGCGGCCCCAACGTGGCTTTGCCCGTGGCGTCGAACGCGCCGTTGTGGCACGGGCAGAAGAACCGCGTGTTCTGCGGCTCCCAATGCACCTTGCAGCCCAAATGCGGACAGACGTTCGACAGAGCCACGAAATCGGCGGCCGCGTTGCCGTCGCTCTGCCGTGCGATCACGACCCGCGCTCCACCCGGCGATTCGTAGGTCAGCGACTTCTCGCGCGTGATGTCATCGACCAGCCCCACGAACTGCCACGCCGTGTTGTGGTCTTCCGACGGGTAAAGATACCGCCCGGCCATCACGGCCAGCGTGCCGTAGCTCGCCGCTACTCCGCCGGCCATCGCGACCGCCGACGCCGCCGTCAGAAAGTCGCGACGCGAGCCGTCGGCCTCACGTTTCTCTACCGGCGGAGAAACAGGGCGCTCGTCGTGATGCGAATCACCCATCGACTAACGCTTCCTGCAACGCGAGACGTGAACGACCGAAGAAAAGAACGACCGAAGAAAAGTTGAACGAATGGTTTACAGTTCGCGTTCGTATTTGACAAGTCATTTCTACTTCGTGGATACGAGATTTCTCGTATTCACGACACGCCACCAGCAATGCATACACGAATCGCGCTATTCCGCGCACACGACTTCAAATTGATAACTGATCTCATCACCAATCGCCCGACGGCGCACTTGCCACAGCAAAAGCGCTCGTTCGACGAACTCTTGGACATTCTGCCGCCGTCGGGCACTGTACACCTCGATCACTACCGACTCAGCCCATTTTTCCGTCGCGTCATTTCGCCGCGGCGACTGCTTCGGGTTGCTTGATCGTCAACACCGGGCACTTCGCCCGACGCACGACCGCTTCCGCAACACTTCCCATCAACAGCCGCGACACGCCGGTTCGTCCGTGGCTGCCGATGACGATCAAGTCGGCGCCGTTTTCTTCGGCCAGGCGGACGATCTCGTGCGCCGGCTCGCCGACGACGAGTCGCCGCTCCACGGTGATGCCCGCCTCATCGGCGACCAGGCGGCCGAGCATATCGCTCAACTCGTCCTCGGTTTCGGTCGGTCCGATGTAGGCCTCGCCGCCGCCAAACGCCATCGGCGGTTCTTGCACGTGGACCAGCACCAACGTGGCGTTGCTTTCGCGGGTGAGCGACACCGCCGTTGCCAGCGCCGCGTCGCTGGACGGCGAAAAGTCCGTGGCAAACACAATCTTGCGCGCTTTCATGGCGACACCTCGCTTTCTTTTGGCAGTATTCCTCCTTCCCCGGCACGGCGGCGCACGGTTTGTGCGAGCCGCAGACGAAGGGGGTTTTCAATTGCCACTAAAACGTGGTGCAAACAGGATGCCGCCGCCGGCCGAATGCAACCAAAGAACGCCGCACTTGTTCTGATACGCCGACTTGTTCGCAACAATGCTCTCAGCGCGGCGGCGGTATTCCGGTCGGTCGCTGGACACGGGAACGAATACGGCCGGACCGTCCGTGCGATTACGCACACTTCGCGCGATTGGCCATTCCGCTGGAGCAGCAGCGAAACGTCCGTAAATGCGCGGACGATCGGAGCACGGCGTCTTGCCGCCCCGTTCGGCAACGGCACGCGGCGAGGCGGAGTTTCGGTCAAGGTACCGGCGTTTTCCGCGAAGTTTTGTGCTCGCGCCGGAAAACCGGTCGCGGTTCGGTCCACGGCACGGTCCACGGCATGGTTGTCGCCGGGCGGCCAAGAGATCATTCTGTAAGTTGTGCGTAGAGCGTGCGGCCGGGTGCGTGCTCCGGGACGGACGTGTTCTTTGTTGCGAATCAACGGTTGCCTTTGACATGTTCGAGCAATCTCTGGCGGTGATACGAACGGCGGGATGGCGGGCGATCGCCGTCGTCGTTGCGTTGCTCCCCTCGACCGCAGACGCGGCGGATGCGATCGAACTGCTACCCAAGGCGTTTCAGCTTGTCGGCCGGGAGGCTCGGCAGTTGCTCGTGATCGAAGCAACCGAGCAAGGCCAGGCAATGGGCCAGATCGCCGAAGGCGTGACGTTCGCTTCCAGCGACGAGCGCGTCGTAAAGATCGACGGCACCGTGGCGATGCCAGTCGGTGATGGGACGGCCACGATCGTGGCGACCGTCGAGTCGCCAGCCGGGAAGCAGACTGCCGCGGCCCAAGTAACCGTGTCGGACATGGACCGGCCGTGGGAGTGGAGCTTTTCCAATCACGTGGTTTCGGTTTTCTCGAAGGCGGGCTGCAACAGCGGAGCCTGTCACGGGGCGCAGGCGGGCAAGAACGGGTTCAAGTTGACGTTGTTCGGATACGATCCGGCGGCCGATTATCAAGCCGTGGCCCGGCAGGCGATTGGGCGGCGAATCGTCCCCAGCGACCCGGCGCGGAGTTTGATCCTCACCAAGCCGACCGGCGCGATTTCGCACAAGGGCGGCGTGCGATTCGATGTCGGCTCGCCAGAATATCGCGTGCTGGCCGATTGGATCGCCGCGGGAGCGAAGCCGCCCAAATCGGACGACGCCAGGCTCGAACGGCTCGAGGTATTGCCGAAAAGCGTCCGGCTCGCGCCCGATGCGTCGCAGCAGTTGATCGTACTGGCCTATTTCACCGACGGGCATAGCGAGGACGTCACGCGGTGGGTCAAGTACACCTCGGCCAACGAAACGGTCGCCGCCGTCGACGCCGCGGGCAATGTCAAGGTGATGGGGCACGGCGAAGGGGCGATCGGCGCGTGGTTCTTGAACCGCATCGTGATGGCGACCGTGACCGTGCCGTTCGAGAACGAAGTTTCGCCGGAAGTATTTGCCCAATCGCCACGGCGGAACTTCATCGACGAACACGTGCTGGCCAAGCTCTCCGCGCTCAATCTGCCGCCATCGCCGCCGTGCGACGACGCCACGTTCATTCGCCGAGCCTTTCTCGACACGATCGGCGTGTTGCCGACCGCCGAAGAAACGACGGAGTTTCTCACCGACGATGCGCCGGACAAGCGGGACCGGCTGATCGAGCGGCTGCTCGGCCGCGAAGAGTTCGTCGATTATTGGGCGTACAAATGGTCGGACCTGTTGCTGGTCAACAGCGGCAAGCTCAAGCCGCCGGCAATGAAAGCGTACTACGGTTGGATTCGCCGAAGCGTGGCGGAAAACAAGCCGTGGGACACGATGGTCCGCGAACTCGTCACCGCCCAAGGCGCGACGCTCGAAAACGGCGCGGCGAACTTCTACGTCCTGCACCAAGACCCGGCCGAAATGTCCGAGACGGTGTCGATGGCCTTCCTGGGCATGTCGATCAACTGCGCGAAATGCCATAACCATCCGCTCGAAAAGTGGACGAACGACCAATACTACGGCATGGCGAATCTGTTCGCCCGCGTGCGGAACAAGAACGTCGACGGCGACGGGAACTTCATCGTGTTCCACGCCGGGCAAGGCGAACTGATCCAACCGACCACCGGTGCAATCCAACCGCCGCGACCACTCGATGCCCAGCCGATCGCACTCGACGCCACCGGCGACCGCCGCGAATACCTGGCTCGCTGGCTCACGGCACCGGACAATCCATACTTCACGCGGGCGATCACCAACCGCGTGTGGGCAAATTACTTTGGCGTGGGCTTGGTCGAAAAAATCGACGACTTGCGGCTCACCAACCCCGCCAGCAATCCGCAACTGCACGCTGCTCTGGCGGAATTCCTCGTCGCCAGCGGCTTCGATTTAAAAGCACTGATGCGCGCCATTCTGCAATCGGCCGCGTATCAGCGGGAAAGCCGCGCCTTGCCCGGCAACCGCGACGAAACCCGCTACTACAGCCGCTACTATCCCAAACGGCTGTCGGCCGAAGTGCTGCTCGATGCGATTACGCGAGTCGCCGACGTACCGACGGACTTCGCCGGGTATCCAAAAGGAACGCGGGCGCTCGAACTACCCGACGCGAACGTGAATTCGTACTTCCTCAAGTCGTTCGGCCGGCCGGAGCGGATCATTACGTGCGAGTGCGAGCGGTCGAGCGAACCGACGATGGTCCAGGTGCTGCATCTGTCAAACGGCGACACGCTCAACGCAAAGCTCTCGGCGGTGGGCAACCGCATCGACAAGCTACTCGCGGCCAACACCTCGGACCTCGGCGTCATCGAGAAGTTGTACCTCGCGGCATTGTCGCGGAAGCCGACCGACGCCGAGCGGATCAAGCTGATGCTCGTGCTGGGCGAGACGCCGCAGGACGAACGCCGCAAGGCGTTCGAGGATATCTATTGGGCCGTGCTCACCGGCAAGGAATTCTTGTTCAATCATTAGCCGATCGTTGGCGTCGGGCCGCAGTCCAGGCTAGGTTGCGGGTCGCAGGCATCCGTCGGTCGCGGCGACGGCGGCGAATCACGACGATGGCCGCGAAGCCCGTAAATGCAATTAGCCACGCGGTTGGCTCCGGCACCGCTTCCGGCGAATTGCGGGGGCCGAAGCCGCCGTAGTTGTTTTGCAGAATCGCCAGGTCTTTGACCGTGATCGAACCATCGTAGTCGAAGTCGCCTTCCCAGAAATCGTCGCTGGCCCACCAGTTGATCAACAGCGCGACGTCGTACCCATCGACCCAACCGTCGCCGTTGGCGTCGCCGAGAACCGGAAACGACGTGGACGTACTGGCCACGACGATCGCCTCGCCGTCGGTCGTCGCCGGGCCGTCCGGAGCGAGTCCGATCCAAAACGCCAGATCGCCGCGCCAGTTGAACGCGCGGCCGCGGCCGTCCGCGCCGCCGGAACCGGTCTTAAGGCGGATGTCGTTGATCGTCTGCAACTCGCCGGGCGATACCTCAAAGCGGTCGCCGGTTTGTGCAATCTTGACCAGCTCGCGGTCGGGCGTCACGGCGAACAGGCCGAGATCGTTGGCTTCTGTAATACCCGGCCCGGCCAGGCAGGAGAGAAACGCCACTTGCCCGCGCTCGTTCACCACGGGCACGAAGAAATCGCCGCGCGTGGCGTCGCAAGCGGCGAACGCCACGTCGTCGCCCGCGCCAGGAGCCAAGTCGCCGGTACGGGCGACCATCGCCAAGCCCGCGCGGCGCTCGACAAAGATCGCTTCGTCGTTGGTTCCAGCGACGACGCTCGGTCCGGCCAGCGTAGCGGCGAACGCGACGCGGTTGAGATTGGTCAGCAGCGGCTGCGAGAACCCACTGAAAAACACGTTCTCGTCATTGCCGGCGGATCCACCGCCAAGCGCCAGGTCACCCGTGCGGGCGACGAGTTGCAGCCCACCGACGCCCTCCTTCCAGATGCCGCTGCCGCCGCCCAGCAGCCGGGCGTTGAAGGCGGTGCGACCGCGGACGTTGAAGGCCGGCAAGCCGATTTGGGCGAACGGTTGGTTCGTACCGGGGGCGATGGCGCCTTCGCGGGCCACCAGCCGCAGTCCGACGCCGGCCCGCTCCGCCCAGATTCCGTTCATGTTGTTCGCGTTCACTTCGTCGCCGGTCAGCGTGGCCCGGAAAGCGATCTCGCCGGCGTCGTTGAGCACCGGCGGCGAGAATTCGGTGAACAGCACGCTCAATCCGGCGACGACCGCCCCGGGAGCGAGCTCACCGGCGCGCGGGATCAACCGCAAGTCGGCCGATGTCTTCGACCAGATGCCGCGGTCGTTCACACCCGCGACGGGAACGATGCCGTCGCCTCGGATCAGCGCGCGAAACGCCAAGTGGCCGGCGTTGTTGAGTTGAGGATCGTCGAACGAGAGGAATTCGTCGTTGTCGTCGGTCAGCGGAGGCGGGTCGTCGCCCGTGCGGGCAATCGGCACGAGCAGGTTGCCGCGGCCAATCCAAATGCTGTTGTCGGTGCTGGCCCCGACGAGATTGCTCTGAAACGCCACCTGGCCCAGGTCGTTGAGCACCGGTTCGCGGAGTTGGTTGCCAAAGTACGACGCCGTGCCGGGGGCGGGCATTCCTTCGCGGGCCACCAGCCGCAACGAACCGCTGCCTTCCGACCAGATGCCCCGGTCGTTCTGCGACGCCACGCCTAGGGCGACCGGGTCGACGCCGACGAGATTCGGATCGACCGGCTGAACGTCCAACCGCAGTCGGGCGGAAAACGCCACCTCGCCGGCGTTGTTGACGACCGGGCCCATGTCGCCCGGCAAATCGGCAAACGCCGCGAAACTGCCGGCATATTCCCCAGTCGCGAACGCCGGCGCAAGTCCGCCGCTGTGCGCCGCCACGCGGTAAGTCACTTCCGCGCGTACCATCCCGCTGAGCGCCACAAGGACGCCAACGGCGAGACAGCAGGTGATGCGGCGGAGCCTAGTCATTCATCGGTCTTCGTGCGGGCGGTTTTCGGGATTCGCTCCGAGGACGAAAGTCGCTGGCCTCAGGGCGAAAAGGGCCACAATGCCGGAATGCCCGCCATTCTTGAGTCTAGCCACGCGGCGGGCAGTCGGTCAAAAAAACCTCCACATCCAGTATCTCAGATTTGCCGCCCAATTCCCGACACGCCGGTCGACGTAATCTCATGATTTTTCGCTGCGGACCGCCGCGGCCCAGAGAAAACGCCATAACGACGGATTGGTGAACGTCCGTTGGACGGCCGTGAATTCGCCACACTATAATCAATCGCTGTAGTAAACCCCGCGACCTTGCCATCTGGCCGCGGCCGACGGGCCATCCTGCGATTGGCTCAGCGACCGCACTGCATGAGGACCATGCCATGTCACTCGATCGCCGATCTTTTCTGACCGCGTCCGCCGCCGTGGCTGGCGGGGCGCTTGCCGCTTGCGCCGCCGAAGACAAACCGGCCACGACCGCCGATTCCGCCGACGCTGATTCTGCCGACGCCGAACGCCGCATCGACCCCAAACAGCCCGGCAAGAGTTGCAAAACGAAGTTCGCCGTCAACGTCGAGATGTGGTTTCGCAAGCTGCCGTTTCTCGACCGCGTGCGGGCGGCGGCAGCGCTCGGTTTTCCGGCGGTCGAAATGTGGCCCTATCAAGGCAAGGACATCGACGCGCTGGCCGCGTTGACGAAGGAACTCGGCATCTCGATCTCGCAGTTCACGGCCTGGGGCTTCACACCCGGTATGAACGAGCCGAAGAATCACGATCTCGTCGAAAAGACGATCCGCGAGGCGTGCGGCGTGGCGAAGAAGCTGGGCGTGAAGAAGATGTGCGTAGTCGGCGGCAACGACGTTCGCGGCATGACGCAAGACGAGATGCACGAGCAGATCATCGTCGCGCTCAAGCGCGTCAAGCCGATCGCCGAAGATGCCCAAGTAATGTTAATCCTCGAACCGATGAACATTCGCGTCGACCACAAGGGCCATTGCCTGTACGGCAGCCCGAAGGCCGTCAAGATTTGCCGCGAGGTCGACTCGCCGATGGTCAAGATCAACTGGGACCTGTACCACATGCACATCAGCGAAGGCGATCTGTGCGGTCACTTGCGCGAGGGCTGGGATCAGGTCGGCTATCTGCAAATGGCAGATCATCCCGGCCGCAACGAGCCGGGCACCGGCGAAATTCACTACAACCGTGTGCTCAAGGAAATCTGGGCGCTGGGCTATCGCGATTATGTCGGCTTGGAGTGCAGTCCAAAGGACGGCGAACGCAAAGCCGCAATGGGTGTGGCGCTGGCGGACGTGTGGTGAGCCGGGACCGCGGCAAGTTGCGCTCCTTCTACGCGAAGCGGACAGGCGTTTTCGTGCATCCAAGAACGGACGTCAAATCCGCGTCGAGCAAAATATGAATATGCGTAACAGTTTAGTCGAATGAAGCACTCGACCACAGATCGCACGGATTTCCTAGCGCGGCCTGTGGCCGCAACCAAATTGAAAAGGCGTGACTCC
>JBBDYI010000379.1:0-10981 GCA_040901705.1 Pirellulales bacterium
CCACTACCGTCAATAGACCCGATTTTCCACCCACAATCGAGACGCTCACACCCGCTCCTCCACTAACCAAAGTTGGCGTTGACAAAACCGTCCAAGAGCCGGCTTTTCGATAGCGACGGCGGACGTTGGTTTTTGGTGGTTCGTAGCCGTCCGTAACTAGTGACCTTGGCGTGATGGAGCGGCGAAGTGGAGTTGAAGGCGGTTCTCTGAAATACCGTGAGACTTTGAGACTGGCCGAAGTCGGAGACAGTTCTGGTCCGGCCCGTACCGGGTCTCCATTCTGCCGAAACGCGGGCAATCCGGCACCGTGCCGGCGCGAGCCGAATTGGCTGGCGACTTGTCAGAAGGAAAGGTATACTGCGATCTTGAAGTCGGGCAGATTTGGCTGGCACTAAACTTGGCACTAAATGAGGCATAAATACGGTTAAAACGGGCAATTTACGGTACCTTGATGGACTGCTTAGCGAATTGCAAGTGGTTACAGTCAAAGCAGTTGCGTAAAAGACTCTAGGATACCCGGTGGTGTAACGGTAACACTAGGGATTTTGGCTCCCTCATTCCAGGTTCAAATCCTGGCCGGGTAGTTTCTCTGCCAAAGACGGTCGACTCGTCCTCGTCGCGCGCGTCGCCGTTTGGCAAGCGTGCTGGAGAACATGCTGGCGAATATGCGGCCTGCATCTGCGGCATTCATACGGGCATCGTGAACCGGTGCTGTGCCGACTGGAAACGATTTCAGATCCGCGCTACGCCAGCGCTTCGCGAATGACTTCGCCGTCGACTAGCGGCAACGGCCGGCCGATGGCGTCGCGGAGCTTTGTCGCCGGGTCGATGCCCAGCAGATGATACATCGTTGCCAGTTGATCTTTGGGGCTGATCGGCCGTTCGACCACGTCGCCGGCCAACTTGTCGGTGCGTCCGACCACGCGGCCCCGCGCCACGCCGCCGCCGGCCATCAGCGTCGTGTACGCCCGCGACCAGTGATCGCGTCCGCCGCCGTTGCCGGAGGTCAACGTGGGTGTGCGGCCATGTTCGCTCGTGCAAACCACCAGCGTTTCGTCGAGCAGGCCGCGGCGGTCCAAATCGGAAATCAGCCCGTACCACGCCCGATCGAACGGCGGCATCAACTCCTTCCGCATCCGCTCGTAGTGGTTCCAATGCGTGTCCCAGCCGCTGCCGGCCAGACCGTATTCGTCCCAAAACACCGTGACAATCTGGCTGCCCGCTTCGACGAGCCGCCGCGCTGCCAGACATGCTTGACCGAACAGCGTGCGGCCATACAGGTCGCGGGTGGCGGCTTCTTCGCGGCGAACATCGAGCGCCTTGGAGAGTTGGTCCGATTCGAGCAGCGACGCGGCGCTGGCCTGATGCCGCGAAAGCTGAGCGGCGGCGAGCGAGCGGCCCACACCGCGGCGGCGGTCGTTGAGCTGGTCGAGCAGCGAGCGGCGGCGGTTGAGCCGGTCGAGCGTCACGTCGGCCGAAAGGTCCATACCCGACGGGAGCGTGAAATGAGCGTCGTCGTCGACACCGACATACGGATCGTTCTCCATGAACGTCAGGTCGCGGAGCGTTTTGGTGATCCCGGCGGTGGCCCGACCGCGGAACTGCGTCCACAGCGGATCGTACTGGCTGCCCAAGAACGCGCCGTAGGGACCGGCGCGGGGGACTTCGCCGATGCGATTGCTGCTAAACGGAAACGGCAGCGCGAGATTGTTCGGCACGGCCGGCGGCGGCAATCCGGCGGCATGGCGCTGCTCCGCGGCGAGGAATTCCACCACCGATCCGAAGAACGGCCAATGCTGCGCGTCGCGCGGAGCAAGCTCCATCGCCACTTCGATCCGCGGAATGCCGGTCAGCGCGAACGCGACGCCGTGAACCGGGTACGGATGCGTCATCGACCGCAGCACGGTCGTGCGGTCCATCACCTTGGCCGACAGCGGCAACAACTCGCCGACGCGGCAGCCCGGCAGCGACGACTCGATCGAGCCAAGTTCTCCGCGAACCTCGGCCGGGGCGTCCGGCTTCGGGTCGAAGGTTTCGATCTGGCTTGGCGAACCATACAGGTGCAGCAGGATGATCGACTTGGCTCGGCCGAACGACTTAGGACGCTCGGTTGCGCCGCCACCCTCGCTCGATTTCGTCTCGCCGGCCGCCACTTCGCGGAGCCGCAATAAATCAGGCAGCGTCAAACCAGCCAATCCAAGCCCGCCGGCGCGCAGAAACTCCCGCCGGGTCGCGCCGTCGCACAGTTGCCGCGGATTGCCGAGTATGCTTAACATTCGTTGGCCGCCAATACCAACCGAAACTGTCGCCCGGCATCACGAGCAGGACGACGACCGGCATTATCCACCCGCGCGGCGGCCGTGGCAACCAGAATTTCGACCGGCGATGCCGCATGAGTGAGCCAAGCCCACTGTTGATCGTCGGCGCCTCGGCCCGTGCGGCCGCCCAATCGGCACAACGGGCCGGTTTTGCCGTCACGGCGATCGACCTGTTCGCCGACGAAGACCTGGCCGCGTGTGCCAGCGCAATTCGCTGCGACGATTACCCTCGCGGGCTGGTCGGTCTCGCGGCCCGCGCGCCCGATGGACCCTGGATGTACACCGGCGGGCTGGAGAACCACCCGCGGGTTGTCGAACGGATTTCCGCGCGGCGTCCTCTGTGGGGAAACGCGCCGGACGTATTGCGAGCGGTGCGCAATCCCTTCGAAGTCAGCGCCACGCTCGATCGCGAGGGCCTGCCGACGCTTGAAGTGCGACGCGACGCACGCGACCTTCCGGGCGATGGAACGTGGTTCGCCAAGCCGATCGCGGGAAGTGGGGGCGGTCGAATTCGCGTGCTCGACGGCCACTTTGTTAACTGCAGAAAAGAGCCTCGTTACTTTCAGCGACGGAAACGGGGCAAGTCCGCGAGCGCCGTATTCGTTGCGGCCCGCGGGCAGGCCGTGCTTCTTGGTGCGAGCGAGCAAGTCATCGGCGAGCCGTGGACGGGCGGAAAAATGTTTCAATACGCCGGGTCGATCGGACCGCTCGAATTCGACGGACGGCCGCTCGACGATCGCCTGTACGATGAAATCACAGAATTGGGGCGCGTCCTGGCGGCCGAATTCGGGCTTACCGGTCTATTCGGCGTTGACGGCATTCTCGACGGCGAACATTTCTGGCCGGTCGAGGTCAATCCGCGCTACACGGCGTCGTGCGAGATCGTCGAACGCCTTTCCGGAGTCAACGTCGTCGCCGCCCATGCCGCGGCTTGTCGCGAGAGCAACCTGACCGCTCCTGCCGATCCGCATCGGCAGATTCATGCGGCCGGCAAAGCGATTGTGTTCGCGCCGACCGACGCGACGTTCGGCGAGCGGGCCGCCGCCTTGGTCGAGCGCCTCAACGCCGAAACTCCGCGGCGGCAGGCCGCCGATACTCCACGCATCGGTACGCGATTCTCGCCGGGCGATCCCGTGCTCACAGTGCTCGCCGAAACCGAACGGCCGGCCGACGTTCGAAAAAAACTCATGCGACTTGCAAACGACTTGCGCGAGCGATTAGCCTGATCAGTAGTCAGAGTTTGTGAAAGTATCCAATTCGCGCAAGTCGGACCGCAACCTGTAGGTTGCTCTGCGAGCACCTTGGCACAGCATAATGTGGTGCTCACAGAGCACCCTACATTAATTCACAAGCTCTCGCCGGAATTTTTCCTTCGACGTGAACGACGCATCACCATGACGCCCACCGACCGCATGCGCCGCATCGACACGCTGCTCAGCCACGTGTGGATGGTCCGCACGTTTCTCAAACACTGCGACGAAGCGGCCGACGACGAAGAACTGCAAGAAGTCCATCGCGATCTGTACGACTACATGCTCGCCCTGGGTCAAAGCTGGAAAGACCAGGACGCGGCAGCGTATCTCAAGCAGGCCCACAAGAAGTTCCGCAAGCTCCGTGACGCGACGAAGCGTTTCCGCGAAATCCAGCCCGAAGTGTCGTCGCACACGAATTTTCAGATGGCGGCGCAATCGCTCGCGGCGGCGGTCGAAGAGATCGGTGGACTGTTGGCCGACGCGAAGGGGATGGACTAGACGAGCGTGGCCGCGCGTTGCAACCGCGGATCCTAACGCCGCCCCGTGCTCATTCGGCCACCAGATCGATGGCCGAAAAATGTTCGTGGTCGCTTTGCGTGTTGAGGGAATCGACGCGAGCGATGTAGATGCCCGGTTCGGTGAGCCGGATGGTCAACCGCGTGCCGACGCGGCAGTCGGGTTTGAAATCCATAGTGAACTGCCCTCGCGTCACCACTCCTTTTTCCAACAGCGGTAGCGAATCCTTGTCGTCCTCCGTCCGTTCGCGGAACGAGGGCGCCCTCTGCCGGCCGAGCTTCGCGGCGCGCACCACGTAATATCGAACCGATACGCCTTCGATCACTTTGTGTGGGTACGTGTTCGTAAAGACGAATTGCAGCACGAGCGGTTCGTTCACCTTGACTTCAAGCACTGGCGGATCCTTGTACCCGCCCGCCGGCGTATCCACGTCCGCGGTCGACGTGACCACTTCTCCTTGTTCTCCCTGGCGGCTCACGCGCATATCGATCCTGGCGTGCTCCGCCTGCGAGGTAGACGTAGCGCCGACGAACAATCCGCAGACCACGATCGCGCGGAACAGATCGACCCGCCGGACAAGCTGCGAAATAGAACTTGTCGCCGCGGTTCGCTGCTCGTCGATCTTCGACCCAGGCTCCAACGCGGACGATTGATATCGCTGATAACGCCAATTCATCGCGTGCTCCCAAGACGGCTACTTGCGAACCAGATCCAACGCCGCGTAATGCTCATGCCCATGCGCGTCGCGCATGTTCAACGTCTCCACTCTTACCAGGTACGCTCCCGGCTGGTCGATCGAGAGCGAAAACTCTCCCGTCGCACTGCCGCCGGGCGCGAAATCCATCGTTAGCGCCGATTCCTGCACGGCGTCTTTGAGGTCGGGCACGGTCGCCTGCCCCGGCTCCTTTTCCGCGACCACCACGCAATGGATCAGCACGTCCTTGAAGGTATCCTGCTTGCCGACGTTCGTCACTTTCCAGGAAACCACGAGGTCTTCGCCTGCCTTGCCGGTGAACACTGGCCGCGCGGCGGCCTTCTGCGGCGAAGGGGCCTCTTCCGTGCGATTGGCGCTCACCCGCTGTTTGGCGGATTTCACCTCCAACGATATCTCTATGTCGGACGCGACCGCAGCGGACGTTAGGCTCGCCATTGAAACCGCAACGACAACCGTTGCGATCAGATGCGAAACGCGGCGAGTTTTCATATCACGCTCCCGGAAAGCAAACGACTTGCGACGCTCGGCATTCGGAAATCCGCGCCAACGCGGCCGCCCGACCAAGCGTCCAACGGGCGAAGGACAATGCCAGCGAACGCTACAAGAATACCATCGTCGGCCGACACAATACTACCCAACCAAGCCAATTCTGCCTTGTCGGTCCGAACTGCGCGGCGGTGTGGGTTACGTCCCCCGCACCAGCCCGAACCACTCGATGTGCCGCCGCGGACAATACACAAGTCCGTTCGCAGTGCAAAAACCGACCAGCCACGCCTCGCGGCTCGCCAGCGTCGCCGCGTCGACGCCCTGTGGCATCAGCATCGCACGGGCACGGTCGATTTCCGGAAATTCGTCCAGGTATCGCAGCACCTCGGTTGCGTCCTCGGGCGAATCGACGACGAACTTGAACTGATACGCATTCTCGGCGATCAACCGCCGAATTACGTCCGGCGCGTGCCGCGTCCGCTCGTGACGTCGCCGCCAGCGCGCGTCGCGCTCGGCCGACGGCGTCGAGTTCGCCAGCTTGGGACTGATCGACATCAAGTCGCAACGCACGGGCAGATAAAGCGTGCCGGCGGTCTCGATCGTGATGTGCCGCCCCCCGCCCGAAAGCCGCCCGGCGGATAGCTGCTCGGCCAGCGGAATCAACTCGGCGAACAGCATCGGCTCGCCGCCGGTCAGCACCACGTGCCGCGCGTCCCACTCCTCGCACTCGGCGAGAATCTCGTCGATCGTGAGATCCTGACCCTCGGGATTCCACGAAGTGTACGGCGTATCGCAAAACCAACACCGCAGGTTGCACCCACTCGCGCGCACGAACACGCTATCGGTTCCGGTCAGGAAACCTTCGCCCTGCACGCTGCGATATATCTCAGCAATTTGCACAATCATTTAGCCCCCGGTGAACACACCGGGGGCAATACGGTCAAAGTAACACCAAACGCCGCGGCGATTCTTACAACCACCACGCAAAACGTCCCATCCACCACTCGCAACCAAGCACTGCCACGCCCAAAAAAATCACTCCGCATACCGCAGCGGATCGACCAACCCCGCTTCGGCAAACCCTTTCCGCCGCAGCACGCAAGCATCGCACCGCCCGCACGAAGTGCCGTCAGTCGCCGGATCGTAGCACGTGTGCGTCAATCCATAATCGACGCCAAGGGCCACGCCGCGCCGAATTATTTCGGCCTTCGTCAGCTCGATGAGCGGAGCATGAACACGAAACCGCAGCGTCCCTTCGACGCCGGCCTTGGTTGCCAGATTCGCCAACCGCTCGAACGACTCGATGAACGCCGGCCGGCAGTCGGGATAGCCGCTGTAGTCAACCGCGTTCACGCCTACGAACAGGTCCGCCGCTCCGATCACCTCCGCATAGCCCAGCGCCAGCGACAGCAACACCGTATTGCGGGCCGGCACGTAAGTCACCGGAATCGCAGCGTTCATCGCCGCTTCGTCGCGATCCTTCGGCACGTCGATTTCCGCAGTCAGCGCGCTGCCGCCAAACCCCGTCAGGTCGATCTTCACCACGCGATGCTCGACCGCGCCGAGCGCCTTCGCTACTCGAACGGCCGCATCCAGCTCGAACCGATGCCGCTGCCCGTAGTCCACGGACAAAGCGTAAACGTCAACCCCCTCGTGTCGAGCAATCGCACAAGTCGTCGCGGAATCGAGTCCGCCCGATAGGAGTACGACTGAGCGGGGTGGCATCGATCATTGAACCGTTTGGGGCCAAGACACGTCAGTTGCGGGCCTTTTCCCGCTACTTGCATCATGCCACAATGACAGATTCGAGAAAAGGAGCCGTTTCGCCTTATGACTGCCGATGCCGCGACTGCCAAGCCCTTCCGCGACCTGCTGGAAACCTTTGAGAATGAGTTTCCTGGCCGCGATTACACGATCGAGATCGTGGCCCCGGAGTTCACGTCGCTGTGCCCCAAGACGGGCCAGCCGGACTTCGGCACGCTCACGTTCCGCTACACGCCGGCCGAGCGCTGTGTCGAGCTGAAAAGCCTGAAAATGTACTTGCAGCAGTTCCGCGTCGAGGGCATCTTCTACGAGCACGTCACCAATCGGATTCTCGACGATCTCGTGGCCGTGCTCGCGCCGCGGAGAATGACCGTCGCCGCCGTGTTCAGCCCGCGGGGTGGCATCACGACCACCGTCACGGCGACGTTCGAGAGCAAGACGGAATAGCAGGGGACAGGGTGCGGGGATCAGGGGGCAGGGGTCGTGCGTCGCCTTTCGATCACCGGTCGTTGCTCGCGACCGGGCATGCAATACCGATCGCGTCCGCTGCCGCTATTCTGCTGCTGCGGCCGCCATGATTGCCGCCGCCCCCATCGCCGAAGCCGTTACCCGCTCGTGCAGCGTTTGACACTCGCGAGCCACGCGGACACGGACGTCGCGAATCATGCGGATCACATCGCGGCGGCTGACCACGCCGATCAACTTCCCCTCGTCGTCGACGACCGGGAAACGCCGCACTTGATGCGCGCGGAACAAGTCGATCACGTCCGGAAGCGTGTCTTCGGGGCGAACCGAGATCACGCCTGCCGTCCACAATTCGGCCAGCGCCGTGGATTGCGACGCCGGCGTGTCGAGCAGCCGGAACAAATCCGCCTCGGACACTACGGCGACGAGGCGATCGTCGCCGTCCACGACCGGCAGCCCACTCACATTGTGCCGCAGCAGCAAATCGAACACGTCGTCGACCGTGGCCGAGATCGGGATGGTGACCACGCGCTTCGTCATTACCTGACGGACTGTAAATCGCATCGCCGGTTGCCTTTGCTCGCATTGAGGTAAACGTGGCATGCCCGCCGCTGGGGACGACGTTTTGGACGACGTTTTGGACGACGCCGCGGACGCCGTTGAAGTCTCCACTCGCCCGCCGGACAACCGCCCTGTGCGCGCGGATGTCCCCCGTCAAACTCTAGGTCATACGGTACAATGACTCGGGGCGAGGCGTGGAATCGGCGGCTACCCGCAGACCTCGCCCGTGATGGGTTGCGTTAACCATACTGGCTAGGATGGCCCGCCATTGATGGGATCTGCAAATCGGCCATCGCCGTTGAAACCCGACCGCCCCGCGCCGCATCCAAAGGTCGTGGGGCAAAACGTCTGGAGCGTGTATCGTGCATACCAAACTGATGGCGGCGACCGTTTGCGGCATCGCCGCGGTGTCGCTCGCCGTCGCGGCCTATTCGCGTGGCATGTTCAACCCGTCGACCTCGGCCGACCAATCGGCCGAACGTTCGGCCAATCGAAAGCAGACCCCCATGACCAATACCGGCAGTTCCACCGATCCCGTCGCAACCACCGTTCCCGCCGGCAAACAACAGGCAACCTTCGGATCCGGCTGCTTCTGGTGTACCGAGGCGGTCTTTCAGCAACTCGCCGGCGTCGAGTCGGTCGTTTCAGGGTACAGCGGCGGCCGGCTCGCCAACCCGACCTACGAAGACATCTGCACCGGCGCAACCGGCCACGCCGAAGTAATCCAAGTCACGTTCGATTCGGCCGTCGTATCGTATGCCGACTTGCTCGAAGCCTTCTGGCGTTCGCACGATCCCACCACGCTCAACAGCCAAGGCCGCGACTTCGGCACGCAATACCGCTCGGTCATCTTCTACCGCGACGACGAGCAGCGCAAAGCGGCCGAGCACTACAAGCAAAAGATAGCCGAGTCCGGGGCGTTCGGCGATCCGATCGTCACGGAAATCTCTCCGCTGGAAAACTTCTATCCCGCCGAACGCGATCACCAGAACTATTACAACGACAACCCGCGTCAAGGCTACTGCTCGTTCATCATTCGGCCGAAGCTGGAAAAATTTCGCGCAGCGTTCGCCGATAAGCTGAAGTCGCCGTAGTCGGGCCAACGATGCGTGTTTTCGGGGCCTTCGGCAGTGGCGATGCCATGACGCCGCCACCGCGATCGAAAATGCCCCGGCGATGATCGCCAGCGTAAACGGCGCGCCAAACCCGTGTCGACTAAATGAACCTGAACGCAGACCAATCATTTGCTGCCCTCCACGGAATCGATAGTTGCAGAATCCAGACAAACCGGCGGCGTGCGCATCGCCAGTCCGCAAGCGACGCATCGCGAAAGACGTTCCAAGTGCCAAGCCGCAAGTACCCAGACGCTTGGCCTAAAAAAATGCCCGCAGCGCCGCCCGCTGCGTCCATCTATTCTACTTGGCCGCCGTCCGCTTCAGCCACTCGTGAACCACCCAGCCGACTTTGGCCAGCGACAGCGCGGAGCAGTTGTCTACCACGTCCTTCGTCGTGTGCCAGTAATTCTCCCGGCCGGGCCGGGGATAGTCGAAGTCGATGAGGTCGATCGTCGGAATCCCGCCGACTTCGTTGAGCATTTTGTGATCGTCATCCACCAGATGCCCTTTGGCGTCGATGAATTCGCGAACCTTCAACTCCGCGGCGATCTTCCAAACCTCCGCCACGATCGGTCGCGCGGCGGGATAGCCAAGGCTGAGGCGATCCTGATACAAATGCAACTCCGCGTCGCCGACCATGTCGAGCAGAATGCCCGCCCGATAGCGGTGCTTGGGCGGCTTGCGTTTGTATTCGGTTGCGAACCATCGCGACCCAACGAAGAACTCTCCCCGCTGGAAACGTCCGTCGTCGTAAACCAATTCCTCGGCGTCGAAAAATATGAAATCGACGCCCACCGTGCCATCGAGCTTCGGCATGGCTTTGCCCAACTCCATCAGCAGCGCGACGCCGCTGCCGCCGTCGTTGGCGCCGATAAAGTCGTTCTTGCGCTTCGCCGGATCGGGCTCGTTGTCTGGATATGGCCGCGTGTCGTAATGGGCGCACAGCAGCACGCGCTCGCGGCGTTCTGGATGCCACGTGACGATCAGATTGGCCAGTTGCACGATCGAACCATCGAGCGGGTGCCGGATTTGAAACCGCTGCAACTCGACCCGCGCACCGAGCTTCTTGAAATGATCCATCAGCAGCAGTTGCTGCTTCCTCATGCCGACCGTGCCGCTGCGGCGCGGACCGATCGCGCAAATCTGTTTGAGATACTCGTAAGCCGCCGCGCCGTCGAACGGAATATCGGAGAGCTTCAGGTCCGAGCGATCCTCCGCCGTCGGTGCGCGTTCGGGCTGTGTTTCGCGCTGCGAAACGTATTGCAAGTCGTCCGAGGATTCACCGATGGCGCCATCGTTGCCCGCGCCATCCACGTTGCCGGGCGCAGCCACCCGGGCCGGCCCCTCACTCTCTCCGCGCGAGGACGAAAAGACATTCGCCCCGAACTTGAAGAACAACAGCACGATCACGGCCACCACCGCGACCGAAAACGTCGCGATCGCGAGGTTCGACCGTTCGCCGCGCGCGGGCGCCGTTTTCGCGGTCGTTCTCGCCAAAGATGCTTTCGTCGATGTTTTTGTCCGCGTCATACAAGCATTTTAGCAGCTTGGCGAAAATCGGGACAAGCCTAACGCGGCCGTTGGTCGCAAGCGAAAAACCAGCCGATTCGTTTTCAACGCAGAGAGCGCGGAGGTTTCGCAGAGGGCGCTGAGAAGAAGCGACGTTGCCGCCGTCTCGTGGCGCGAGCTGGGCAAGCGCGGCCGAAAACGATTCCTCTGCGTCCCCTGCGCGATCCTCCGCGTCCTTGTATGTTGAAAAAGCATCAGTTAAAGGGACAATCCAAGGCA
>JBBDYI010000380.1:0-10835 GCA_040901705.1 Pirellulales bacterium
GCCTGAGCCTGGCCGGTGGCGTCGGTGCCTGCGGGCACCAGCGTGTCGGCCAGCCGGCTCGTCTCTGGCGAGAAGACGCTGCATCGCGAACTGGAACGTGCCATCGCCAGTTTCGTCGGCGCGCAGGACTCCATCGTCTTCGTCGGCGGACATTCGACGAACGAATCGACGATCGGCCACCTGTTCGGCCCCGGCGATTTGATTCTCCACGACGCTCTGGCGCACAACAGCATTCTGCAAGGCGCGATGCTCTCCGGCGCTCGCCGGCGTTCGTTCCCGCACAACGACTATCGGGCCCTCGACGAACTGCTCGCCGAACTGCGTCGCCAATATCGCCGCGTGCTGGTGGCGATCGAAGGCGTCTACAGCATGGATGGCGACTATCCCGACCTGCCCAAGTTCATCGAAGTCAAGAAGCGTCACAAGGCGATGCTGCTCGTCGACGAAGCGCATTCGATGGGCGTGATGGGTCCGCACGGCCGCGGTATCGGCGAATTCTACGAAGTCGACTCGGCCGACGTCGATCTGTGGATGGGCACGCTCAGCAAAGCCACCGGCAGTTGCGGCGGCTACATCGCCGGTTGCCGCGAACTGGTCGAGTACCTCAAATACACCGCGCCGGGCTTCGTCTACAGCGTCGGCCTCTCGCCGCCCCTCGCCGCCGCCGCCCTCGCCTCGCTACGCCTGATCGAGGAAGAACCCGACCGCGTCGCGCGGCTGATGGAACGTTCGAAAGAATTCTTGGCGCTGGCCAAAGAACTCGGTCTCAATACCGGCATGAGCCACAACACGCCGGTGATCCCGGTCATCACGGGCAATTCGCTGGTCGCGCTGCAACTTTCGCAAGCGCTCCGCGACCGCGGCATCAACGTCCAACCGATCATGTACCCGGCGGTCGAAGAGAAGGCCGCTCGGCTACGGTTCTTCATCACCGCGCTGCACACCACCGAGCAAATCCGCAAGTCGGTTCACGCGGTCTCTGAAGAACTCGTTAAGTTCGACCCCGCGTATGCCGCCCGGACCCGCGAATCGACGCCCCGCGCCGCCGTCCGCGCTTCGGCCACGGTCTGACACCGGGGCATCACTCGCGATCCAAGTCCTGGCGTTCGATGTCCTCGCCATACCCCGGCGGAAACGGATTGAACACCGGTGCATCGCGCTGCGGGCTTTCCGGCGAATCGCCGTCGTCGGAGTTGCCGTCGCTGGAGTCGCCGTCGCCGGGATCCGACTGCCGCTCGGCGTGCCGGACTGTTTCGCTGGATCGCATTGCCCCGTCCGCGATTGCCCCGTCCGCGATCGCCTCGTCGAGGATCGCCTCGCCCCCGAACGCCGACAGCCAATACTCCACCTGATCCGGCGATAGCGGAACTTCCGGCTTCGCCGCCGCCGCGGGACTCGGCAAGTTTCGCTCGCGGCGGCGTTCGACCAGCGCACCGTACCACACGTCGCTATCGATGGCCGTCGCCCGGCGTCGGCGAGCGGCCCGTTGCAGCCGATGATCGCTCGACACCACGGTCAGCCGCCGCGGCGTGCTGCTCTTGGCGACGAGTTGCTCGATCAGCGCGTCGGCACTGTCGTATCCTGTGGCGTAATGCACGGTCATGTCGCCGTGCTTCACCTCCCGCGGCAAACCGCGCGGCGCATCGACCGCGTCGAACACCACGGTCGTCCGCGGCAGTTCGTTCGGATCGATCGATTCGGCCAGGAAGTTCAGCAGCGCGCGTCGCGACCGCTCGAGTCCGCCCGGTCCGATGCCGCGGCCGAAGATGCCGGTTACGTGCAACAAATTGTAGCCGTCGATGAGAATCGCCATCTGGCGTTGGTCCAGCGTCGTGCGGCGCGAGCGAAATCGATCGAACGACGATGTTCGACTCTCGGCGCGCGTCACTCCCGCCAACCGTGCGCGTCGCGGACCGCCAGCATCGCCGCGAGGATATCGTTCCACGTCTGCGGCTTGTGCATCACTTCGTTGGGGAACATGCAGCCGTCCCAGCAGACGTGGCGATATTTTTGCAGCACGTTGCCATAGGAATCGCGCATCCAGTAGCCGGCCCGCTTCGTGATGTCGAGCTTGCCGCCTGGATCCTTGGGCAGGCAGTGGCGGCCCGTTTTGTCGTGCGTGCCCGTCCCGTGGACCGTGGCGTCGTTCTGCGCGATGTGGAAATCGATCGTCCACGGCCGCAGGGCGTCGGTAAGCTGGCGATAGGCCGCGTCGAGCTTCGCGTCGTCCTTCCAATCAAAGTTCTGCGGCAGGATCGCGTCTTCCGGCGCGTTGTAGCCCATCAGATACAGCAGCGTATGGGCCATGTCGGCCTGAAAGCCGAGCGTGCCGGGCCGGTCGACCTGTTCGAGCAACTGCACCATCCGCCGCCAGCTATGCATTCCGCCCCAGCAGATTTCTCCCTCGGCGGCGAGGCGTTCGCCGTGTTCCTCGGCGATCGAGCAGGCCTGGCGAAACGTCTCGGCAATGCGGCGCTGGCTGCCTTCGGGATCCTTGACCCAATCGCCCGGGCCGCTCGCGGAATCGATCCGCACCACGCCATACGGCCGCGCCCCGATCTCGCGGAGCTTCTTGGCGATGCGGCACCCTTTGCCGACCTGCTCCAAAAACGCCTTTCGGCCTTGGCCTTCGTCCATCGCCGAGCCGCCGCCGGTCGGCGGCCAAACCGGCGCCACAACGGACCCGATCACCAGATTCCGCGACTTCACCTTGTCGGCCAGCCGCTTGAGATCGTCGTCGGAAATGTCGATGTCGACGTGCGGCGCGAACAGAAACAGATCGACGCCGTCGAATTTCACGCCGTCGACTTCCGCCGTGGCGGTGAGGTCGAGCATCGTGTCCAGCTCGATGAACGGCTCGGCGTCGTCCGACCCCTTGCCAACGACGCCCGGCCAGGCCGCGTTGTGTAGTTTGGGAAAGTTATTCTCGTGCTTAGCCATGTCGCGCCACCTGGATAGTTTGAAAATCGGTAGTTGCCCGCATCATAGGTTCTTGAAACCCGATGCTCAATCCTCGCGCGGCGTTCATGCCCGCCAAAGACAGCCGCCCCAGGAATATCCGACGCCGAAACCGACCAGCATCGCTCGCATCTGCGGCCGCAATTTGCCTTCGCGGCGCAGCGTGTCGATGAGAATCGGTATCGTCGACGAAACCGTGTTGCCGACGTGTTCCATGCACTCGGGCAGGCGATCGATCGACAGCGACATCCGCTCGCGCATGTTCTCCAGCATTTTGTGCGTGGCCTGATGAAACAGAAACAGGTCAACGTCACCTTCCTTGACGTCGCCCTTGGTCAACACGGCGTCGACGAGCCGGGGGATTGCGTCGATCGTGAACTCCATCAGCGCCGGTCCATCCATGTACAAAGCGCTCGGCCAACGTTTGCGTTTGCGGGGCTGAATCGCCTGGCCCGGCGGGCGTGCGCCGCCGCTGTTGACGATCAGCGTATCGGCCCCTCGGCCGTCGGTGCCGAACACGAACGCTTCGAGCGTCGGTTCGTCGGCCGCGTCGATCAGCGTCGCCGCGGCCCCGTCGCCAAAAATCGTCCGCAGCGACCGATCGCTGGGGTCGATGAACTTGGTATACGTCTCGGCGGTAAGCAGCAACACCCGCCGCGCCACTCCGGTCCGTATCAATCCATCGGCCAGCGACAGGCCGTAAACGAATCCCGAGCAGCCGAGGTTGAAGTCCATCGCCCCTACGTCGATTCGCAAACTCAGCCGATCCTGCACCAGGCACGCCGTCGTCGGCAGCGGGTAGTCCGGCGTCTGCGTGCAGAGCAGCACGAAGTCGATCGACCGGCGGTCGATACCGTTCTCGGCGAACAGCCGCTCGGCCGCCGCCACGGCCAGATCGGAGGAGCACTGCTCGGCCGCCGCGATGTGACGGCTGCGGATGCCCGTCTTCGCGAAGATCAGATCGACGTCCCAACCGGGATGCTCGGCCCGCAAATCGTCGATCGTCTCGACGCGCTCGGGAAGGTACACGGCGATGGGACCAAGACGGGCGAACTTCACCGCACGCAACCTACCCAAGCAGAATGTCAAATCGCATCGTTCCAGTTATGTCGCCCAGCGTACCACACGGCGGTCGAGCCGGTCAACGGAGTCGACCGCTAATGGTGGGGGGTGCGCGGCACAACGACTACCATCTGCGCCGGTTTTCCGGATCAACTGCCGCGGGTCGGGCGTCGAGTGATTTCGAAGTGCGAAGCGACCAATTATTCGTTTTTCGCCAGCAGCGTGGTCAACATCGCGTCGGCCCGCGCCGCCACGCCTCGGTCATCGCACCGCCGCGCTTTGTACAACACGCGTTTCGCGTCTTTGGGCCGCTCTTTTTCGACCAGTTGCGCGGCAAACGCTAGCTGATTCTCCGCGATCGCGCGGCGCAGCGTCGCGGCAAACGCCTGCGGCTCGATGCGATCCGAAGCGGCCGAAAACTGCTTGAGCCGGCAATCGGCCAGCACGACCTGCACGTTTGCGTTCTCTCCGACCGCGGGCAGTTCGAAGTCCAGCAGTTGCGCCGACAACGCCGGCTGCTCCTTGAGCGGAAGGTTGATCACCGCGAACTGCCCGATCAGCTTGTCGAGGGGCGCTTGGCCGAGCATCTTTCGCTCGCGCGACATCCGCCAACTGTCCCAGTGGCGGTAGAACACGAACATCACCGGCCGGCCACTCTTTTCGGCCCTTTGCACTTCGGACATTGCTTTAGTGATGCTGCCGTCGCGGTCGTTGACCGTCTGTCCCGCCAGTTGCCGAAACACGGTCGCATCGACCGCTGAGAGCGGCGGCAACGGATCGAACGCCAGCAGCCGATGCACGCGCTCTTCGTTCGAGCCGCCCATGCTCCATATCAGCGGCTCCCAGCGCTCGGTCGGCGTCTTCTCGGCGGTCGTTCGGCCATTCGAAGACCGCCCACAGGACGCCTGCCGATACGGCGAAGGTCCATAGGTTGAACTCGCGCGCTGCATCTTGGCGTATGCGGCGCGGCTGGCCGCCATTTGCCGCACGACGCCCGCCGCGTCGCCAGCGATCATCTCCATGTGTTCTCTGCGAACCGCTTCGATTTGATTGCGGGCCGTCTTGTTCGCTTGGGCCGACGTCATCTCGTCCGGCGTTCGCACGCGCGCGGCGTCGAAAACGCGGTGTGCCCACGCCGCCTCGTCGAGCAGTTTGCCGGCCGACACCGGCCCCACGACGAAGTGCAGCACGCGCATATCCGGCGTGCAAAAATACGTCACCACGTTGCCGCCGTTTTTCTGCACTTTGCCGCCCACGCGAACGACCTCAAAGTCGCCCTGCTGTTGATAGGCGGCGACGAAGTGTTGATCGATGAACGCGCCGACAGTCGGGTCCGACAGGGCACCTGCCCTGAATTGCGTGGCATTGTTTCACGTGAACTCTTCGCGGGCGAAGTTCCCGGAGACTTGCATCAAGAACACAAGCTTGCCGTCGGCCTTGGCTTGCTTCGATGCTTGCTCGAGCGACGCGACCCAATTGACCTGCGTGTCATGCCGACCGGCCTCACCGATCTGGCATGCCGCGACTGGCTTCGTTTCCGCGCCAACGGACGCGGCGCACCAGCCAAGCCAGGCAATGCAAGAAACCCCACAAGAAAACGCAGCGACCGCCAATCGACTGCGCACCAGCGACCGCATGAAATGAATCGCCATCGCCTCTCTCCTGTGCGTATCAACGCACGTTGAAGGAAACTCGCCGCAAAACACTCGCGCCGGTTCCGAGGCGACGCAAGCACGACGTTCGCTTGGCAATCTACCGTAGCGTCGGAATAGTTGCAAGCTTTTTTAGGTGTCGTCTGCGCCACGGTTCGCACGTTTCCGCGCTAGCTGTCCACGACGACGACCCGCCAATCGCCCGGCCCATGCACGCCGGTGGTCAGTTGCAGTTCGATATCGCCCGTCTTGCTCGGGCCGGTGATCAGCGTCAGGTTGCTCGGCAGCTTGTCGTGCCCGGCGTCGTCGAGCGCGGCAAATAGATCGAACAGGTCGGGCAGAATCTGCCGCCGCTCGATGACGGCAATGTGACACGGCGGCGCGAGGCTTGAAAGCCGCTCTTGGCCGGGCCGCGCGAGCATGACCAGCGTGCCGGTTTCCGCGATGGCGAAGTCGGCGCTCGTGATGCCGACGTCGGCGGCGAGCGTTGTCGTTCGCCGTGCTTCTGGCGGCATCGCGGAGAGCGTATCGTGATCCAACTCGGCCACGCCCAACTCCGCAAGCAAATCGGCGAGCCGCAGTTTCGCCAGCACCTCGTGCCGCCACACGAGCGCCGACGCCGGCCGCCGCTCGCGCAGCCAGTCGGCGAGCACCAAGCGAGCAGCGTCGAAATCGGCCACCACGCGTGCCCGTCCGCCAACGGCGTTTGCCTCTGCGGCAAAAGTCGCGCACAGGTCGTCGCCACCGCCGACGTAGCCCGTCGTTTCCGTCACGTCGCCATGCGGCGCAACGCGAAAAGCGCGGCCCGCCTGGGTCGCCTGTCGCACTCGTTCAAGAAAAGCGTCTCGCGCCATGATGTGCAATCGCCAATTCCGAATACTTGCAAACGGACTCTTATCGATTCACGCACTTGCCAAGTTGAATTCCAAGAATACACCAATTACGGAAACGACACTCGCGAGTTCTTTGTCGGCATGACGTAGGCTTAGAATATCAGTGCCTCCTCTCGCGCCATCCACGTATCTACCAAAAACGACATCCCTCCACTTGAAGACTCTGTCGTCTTCATGCGCCTCGCCAAAATGGACACACTTCCAAGGAATCAGTCGAATGTCAAAAGACCCTCAAGTATTTAAGTGTCCAAATCCAGATTGTGGACTCATCGCCATACATAGTGTAATGACAGATTCTCAACTCAAAAAACACGGCATTGACGATAGCGAAATGAACGGATGGACAAATCGCGAGGAGTATTCTGTGTATCAACGCACTCGCATATGCAGTAAATGTGAACACCACACGATAAGGCTCGATATTGCGAACGACGACTTAACGAAGTTGTTGAGGGAATTGCAAAATCTTCGTGTTTTCAAATGCCATGTCGATGATGCGTTGACCGAACTGGGCTCGCATTGCGCGGCAAGTATCTGAAAACTTGGTTACATCAGTTTCGTCTAAATAAGGCGGAAAGGCCGCGCGAAGTGCCGCTAAATTAATGAGTCACGGCGTGTCTTCGATTTCGTTGACGCGTTCCGTCTTCTTCCACCAATCGCGAAACCGTTCATTCGCCGGCGCAGGAAAATCGCGCGTTCGCGTCCAGCCGTGCAGCCCGCCGGGCAGTCGCTTGATCCACCGCGAAGAGCGCTTCCAGCGGCCGACCGTGCGTGTCGCCAGCCAGGTCGCTAGCCGATACATGCGAGCGCTGCGCATCGATCGCGCCCAGAGGCCATATGCCCAGCGCTCCAATCGACCAAGTGCGTGCGGTTCGTCGTGCAACTTTTCGCGCAAGCGAACGAGCATCTCGGGAATCTGGATTTTCACCGGGCAGGCCGCCTCGCACGCCCCGCACAAGCTCGACGCGTGGGGAAGATGATGGTTCGCCGCCAAACCGTCGTACATCGGCGTGAGCACCGCGCCGATCGGACCGGAATAGACGCCGCCGTAAGCGTGCCCGCCGACGTTGCGATAAATCGGGCAGGCGTTCAAGCAAGCTCCGCAACGGATGCAAAACAAGCTTTCCCTCAGCGGTCCGCCGAGAATTCGACTGCGGCCGTTGTCGAGAATCACCAAATGGAATTCCTCCGGCCCGTCGAGTTCGCTCATCCGTCGCGGGCCTGTGACCAGCGACGTGTAGACCGAAAGCTTCTGCCCTGTCGCGCCGCGGGCGAGCACCTTGAGGAACACCGGCAAATCGGCCAGCCGCGGGATCACTTTCTCCATGCCCATGATGGCGATATGCACGCGCGGCAGCGATGTCGTGAAGCGGGCGTTGCCTTCGTTCGACACCAACACGATCGTGCCGGTCTCGGCGACGGCGAAATTCACGCCGGTGATACCCGCGTCGGCTTCGGCGAATTTCGATCGCAGCACTCGACGGGCAAATCGGGTCAGCTCCTGGCGGTCGGACGATAGCGTCTCGCCCGCCACGGGGCTGAGCACGTCGGCCACTTGTTGAGCGTTGAGATGCAGCGCGGGTCCGACGATGTGCGAGGGCCGATGCCCGGCGACCTGAATGATGTACTCGCCGAAATCGGTTTCGACGGTTTCGAAGCCGGCCTCGGTCAAGGCGGGGTTGAGGTGAATCTCCTCGGTGGTCATCGATTTGCTTTTGACGACCTTCCGCGCGCCGGAATGCCTCAGGACGTTGATGATCGTTGCTCGGGCCGCCGCGTCATCGTCGCACCAGTGGACGTGGCCACCGAGTTGCTCCACGGAGCGTTCGAGGGTCGCGAGGTGCTTGTCCAGATCGGCCAGCGTGGCGTCTTTGATCCGCCGAGCTCGTTCGCGGGTGGCCGACGAATCGGCGAAGTCGTCCCAAGCTTGCCGGTTCTTCACGCCGAGCGTGTCGGCGATCTGGCCCAACACGCCTTGCAACTGCCCGTCCGCCATCGCATCGGCGGCGGCGGCGAGGAACTCGTGATGCTCGTGCTGAATGTAAGCCGTTTTCATAGCAGAATCGCGCGCGGCAGGCATTGCCGAGCAAGATTCTAACCATCCGGCGACCGCCCCGTAAGCGACCGGCGGATGGCCAGGCAATCGCACCGCCGCCATGGCGTCCCGCAATCGCGTCGCGCAATCGGCCGTTTCTGCTGCTTTAGCCCATTTCGTCTTCGGTCCGCCGCGGAAAGCAAAGCTCCACGGTCGCGGATAGGAGCCGCAGTGCGGGGTTTTCCGCCGAGTGGCGGTGCGCCGCCTCAACGAGACTGTGCAATAAATCTCGGCCGCTGGGCCAGCGAACTTCCAGCGCTTTGCCGCATTGCTCGAAGATTTGATAAACCCGCGCCCGCGTCACGTTCAGTCGCCGCGACTGGCCACGGACCGACAACGGCTTGCCGTCGACGCCCAACCGCTCGCGCGACAGCCGGGCCACCAACTCACCGCAGTCGATCTCGACCTGAGCCAGCAGCGGTTCGACCAATTGCGATTTCACTTCATCCACCGCGAGCGTTTCTTGCCGCTCGATGCACGACGCGGCCCAGCGTTCGATCGGCTCGATGAATCTCGGCACGAGTGCTTGCCGCACCGCTTGCGAAGAATGGCCATTCTGCCACGCGCGATTCACGAGGTAATACGCATGGAGGATCACGCCGATACGCTTGACGCCGTGCGTTCGCATGTTGCGGATTTCGCCCAACGACCGGTCGATGTATCGCGACAGCGGCGCTTGCCAGATCACCGACGGCACGCGCTCGAGCGACGGCACGATCCGCCCGACGGCAAGATCGGTCACGCCGGCCATGCGGACGCTCGACTGCCACTGTTGCCACAGCGCTTCCGACACCACGCCGGGATTGAAGCTCGCCATGGCGTCTGCGGCCAGGGCGGCGGAATCGGTCGTCGCATCGTGCGGAACGTTGTTGCGACCGTTGTGAAGCTCGACGAGATCGGCGCCCGGCGCCTGGTCGCCAGCGGCTCGGGCGAGCAGCACGAATAGCGACTCCAACTTCTTGCGGCCGATGCCCCGCGTCGCGGCGAGGTCCGTAAATTCTTTGTTCAACACCTCCGCGAGCGGAAAATCGAGCAAAGCCTGCGGCAGCCGCCGGTCGTTCGGTAGTGCCCAATAGGCCAGCGGCCGCGACAACCGGTCGTGAAACCGTTTGGCCAGCAACGTATCCTTCAGCCGCTCAAAACAGGCGGCCTGCTTGGCGTCCAGCGCCGCCGCGTTCACGTTGGCGTTCATCGATGCTCTTCTCCCGTAGTTGCGATTTCTCTGCGCAAGTCATGCTTCGGTTGGCCTCCACCCGCGCAGGAAACACTCCCACGGCCAAACCTATTTAACCATGTACATTGTCAATCGTTTCTCTCCGCCATTTCTTGTACGCCAAGTTGGCGTTAGAAAAGCGTGAATTTGACCTAACAGGACGATTTGTGACGAATCGTCCCCTCCAAGTAATGGGTGTCGGCCTCGTTTGCAAATGTCATTCACCCCCCATTGGAACTCCCGACTGGCCGACTGAGGCGCGTGCGAGGTCGACGTTCCTTTTTCCTCGCAATGAACCGCACGACATCCCCCTCTGTAAAGCGGGGCAATGTTTTCTTGAACTATTGATCGTCTGATTTCGCTCAACGGAGTGCCGCTCGCGCCAATGCCTCGATCGCGTCGGCCAACAGCGGGTCGGGGCCGAGTTGGCTCGCGACGACCCATTGCGACGCCGCATATCGCTCGGCCAGGTCCGCCACGTCGCGTCGCAACTTACGCACCAATTCGCCCTCGAACAGCAAGTGCGGCTGCACGACGATTCGCCGGTGTCCATGCTGTGCCGCTGCGAGGAGTACGTCGGGATATTTCGGCTCGGCCATCGCGATGAACGCCACTTCGCAGCGGCCGACCGGCGTGGCTTCGCAGCGCAATTTGGCGAAGCGATGCATTTCGGCGACCGCTTCGGCGTCGTGGCTGCCGCGACCAACGAGGATCAGGCACGTTTCGTCTTGCGTCGCCGGCTGTGCGGCGGCAACTGCTTCCGCATAACGCCGCGCCGACAGCTCGACGAGTTTCGCGTGAGATTCCAGCACGTCCGCCGGACGCCAGGCGACGGTTCGACCGTGTTCTGCCGACGCGCGGCGAATGGCCGCTTCGACCGCCGCCGGGATGTCGCGCTTGGCGTGTCCCGCCGCGAACAGCAACACCGGCATCACGACGATCTGCTCCGCCCCCGCCGCGAC
>JBBDYI010000381.1:0-10809 GCA_040901705.1 Pirellulales bacterium
GGCGCTCAGTCGTGAAGCCTCATCGTGAAGCACTTGCCGAGGCGGTTGACCCAGTAACCGCCGGACCGGCAAGCTTCATGCTCCAACCCAGGAGGGAGGGTGACGTCCAAGTTCCCGCAAACCGGACGTTCGCGATGAGGCTACATTGGGGAAGCTCTTGGCTCCAGTGCAAGGTTCAAGGTTTAAGGTTCAAGTTTCAAGTTTCAAGGTTCAAATAAGGTTCAAGGCTTAAGGTTTAAGGCGTGCGCTTAGGCGGCGCGGCGAGTGGGTGCATGTTGCTGCTCGCTGTGGCGATTGAAGATTTTGTCGATCGCTTCGCTGCGAGCGCCTTGAAACAGCAGCACGTCGCCGGCTTGCGATTCTTGCTCGACGTAGTTGGCGGCGTCGTTTAGCGTTGGGCAGGCGACGGCGTGCGCGAGCGGCATGCCTGCTTCGCGTGCTCGGTGGACGATCTCGCCGGCTTCGCGGCCGAAGGCCACGAGTCGGTCGGCCCCGGCGCGCGAGACGACGTACTCGCCGAAGTTGCGATGCGTGCGATTCTGTGGCGAGGAAGCGACGTTTTCGTGGGCGTCGGCGTTCTCTTCACCGCAGATGACGAACCGTCGTCCCCGGGCGGCCGTCTCGCGCAGCAATTCCAGCCCTACGAGCGAATTTTTGCTGGGCGGCGGCGGGTCGTTGATGATCGTCAGTCCGTCGGCTTGCGTGACGTCGCAGCGTCCGGGCGGCGGCACGAAGGCGGCCAGTGCGGCGGCGATTTCGTGCGGAGAGAATTCGAGAATCCGGCCCACGGCGTAAGCGGCCAGCGCCGCGTGCAGGTGATGCCGCCCCCAGACGCGAGTGCGAATCGTGACGCCGTCGACGTCGAACCGTAGATGGCCGTCGCGATACTCGACGTTGGCGGCCGATACGTCGCAGTCGCGGCGGCGGCCAAACGTGCGAACTGTGGCGGCTGTGGCCGACGCCATGCGGCGGACCGCGGCATCGTCACCGCAGAGAACCGCGAATCCGGCGGTGGAAAGGTGCGATAGCGTTTGGCGGGCAGCGCCGGCAGATTCGTCGGCGCTGGCGACGACGGCGATCCGCGGACGACAAAGCAACGCCGTCGCTTCGGCGCGGGCCGCGGAGTCCGCCGAAATCTGAACGAGGGCGTAATCGTCGGTGGCGTCGATGGCCAACAGTGAGAGTGGCGTCGCGACGCGGTCGTCGACGTTCGAGGCTGAATTCGATGCAGCGCGCGATGCGCGACTTGTAATTGGCGCCGTGCCGGCCAGTCGACTGCCGAGGACGCAATCGATCATCGCGGTGGCGGTGTCTCGATCGTCGCCGCATACGGCGATGACACTGCCACAGAACCGGTCGCGTCGCCAGCGGGCCAATTCCCACAGCGCCACGAGTGGATCGGCGACTTCGATCGCCCAACGTCCGGCGAACGGTTCGACGCGATGGTTTGAGACGACGCCCGACGCCCCGCGCATCAGGGCTTCACAGGCGGCGTCGACATGTTTGCCGGTGCATTGCTCGGTCGAGCAAACGGAATTCATATCGCTGGGCATCGCCCAATAGACGTCGCCGCGCTGGACGTGACATGGATCGGTGACGATGCGTTCGATTGGCGTCATGTCGCCGTCGCGTGGAGGCATGGCGGAGAGCCGCAGCGTGCCGCCGACGATATCGACGAGATCGCCCAAGGCGAGGTCGGTCAGGTGTACGAAACAGGATGGCGTGGCGGAGTGCATGGTCGGTGGGATGCGGCGAATGAGTCGGTTCGGGTCTGGGTCTGTTCGGAAGTGCGATGCGGGATTTGTGGCCGTTAGCCGGCTTTCGCCGAAATCGTGGTCGCGGCGGCGTGTTGGTACAACCAGCCGCGGGCGAATTGGCGGTCGTCGAACTCGACGCGGTGCTTGCCGAACTGTTGGTGCGGCTGGTGGCCTCGGCCGGCGATTACGACACAATCGCCCGGTTCGGCGGCGGCGAGGGCCGCAGCGATCGCCTCGGCGCGGTCGCCGATCAATTGCGTTCGCTGCGGACGTTCGAATCCGCCGACGACATCGGCGAGAATCTGCTCGGGGTCTTCGTCGCGGGGGCTGTCGCTGGTGACAATGGCCACGTCCGCTCCGCGTTCGACGGCGCGGGCAAGGGCGGGGCGTTGTCGACGGTCGCCGCCGCCGGACGCGCCGAAGACACAAATCAGCTTGCCCTCGGTCACTTGCCGCAACGACCGCAGCACGCTGGACATTGCCTCGCCGCCACGAGCATGATCGACGAACACGCCGAACGGCTGGCCGCACTCGACGCGGTCCATGCGGCCGGGTATGCGCTGGACCGATTCGATGCCGCGGCAGATAGTGGTCAGTTCGATGCCGAAGGCGGCTCCGATGGCCGCGGCGTGCAGGCAGTTGTATACGTTGTGATCGCCGATGAGCGGCGTGCGGACCGCGGCCGTTTCGTCGCCGACTTGCAGCAGAAACGTTTGTTCGCTGCGGAACTGCTCGACGACCGTGGCGGTGATTTCGCCGCGAGTTTTCATGCCGACCGTAAGCGCCGGGCCGTGCATGTCGGCCAACAGGCCAACGCACGCGGGGTCGTCGGCGTTGAGCACGGCGAAGCCATCGCTGGAAAGGTATCGCAGAATCCGCGCCTTGGCGTTGCGGTAGTTGACCAGCGAACCGTGGAAATCGAGATGATCGCGGCGGATGTTCGTGATGCAGGCGACGTCCAGTTCGACGCCGGAAAGGCGACGTTGGGCCAGCGCCCGGCTGGATATTTCCATCACGGCGTGAGTGCAGCCGGTGGCTTCGCTCTGGGCGAGCCATTTGGCCAGTACGTGGGGCGGCGGCGTGGTTTCGCTGGCGGAGTCGACGTCGATGCCGTCGCTGTAGCCGAACGTGCCCATGATCGAGGCGCGGACTCCGGCGGCTTCGAGCACGGCGGCGATCAGGCAGGACGTGGTGGTTTTTCCGTGGGTGCCGGTCACTCCGATGACTTTGACGCGGCGGCTGGGATCGCCGGCCAGCGCCTGGCAGAGCCTGGCGTAGGCGTGTCGCGTATCGGCGACGACGCACTGTGGAATGTTCGGAACCGGCACGAAGCGTTCGCAGAGGATTGCTTTGGCCCCGCGAGCGACGGCTTCGCGGGCGGCGTCGTGGCCATCGCGGTCGGGCTGGACCAGCGCGGCGAACACGTCGCCGGGCAATACGGCGCGCGGATCGCAGGTGCAGGACGTGGCCAGCACATCGCTGCCGCCGATCATGATCGACGTTGGCAGCAACGCGCCCAGGCTGACGCCGTGATTCTCTCGTCCGTCTTCGAGCATCGCTCGTTGGCCTCCGTGCCGTCGCGACGATTGGACGTTTGGATATTGCTGCCGCCGCGCCTCTTGCGAGATGGCACATCCGTGTGCCGGCGGAACATCGCAGGGGTCGCGGCGCTCGCCGAGCGTGGCTCGACGGCGGAAAGGGATTTTGGCGAATCGGCCGATTGTGTCAAGGTTGATTCAGAGGGCGGATTCGGCGGGGCGCACCGGCGCGTCCGCACGCGACTCGGCGCCGCCAGAGTTGCCAGTGCTGCTGGCGCGAGGCTAAAGTAACGGATGCTCGCGTGCGCGACGCGACCCCTTGCCGCCGCTGCATGACTTCACTGCGGCGGAAATCAATGAACTCCGGAGGATCGAACCGATGGGGCTGGTGCGACCGACCTGCATTGCAACGACGCTGCTCGGCCTGGCGGCGTGGTTGTTGTCGTCGCTGGCGACGACCGTCGCGGACGACAAGCAGCCGCAGCGCGTGAGCGATGGGCTGATCGCGCTTTACGATTTTTCCGATGGCGACGGAAAGACGATTCGCGATCGGTCGGGCGTCGGTGCGCCGCTCGATTTGGAGATTGAGGACGCCGGCCGCGTGCGATGGTCCGACGGGGCGCTGGCCGTCGAATCGCCGACGTTGATTTCCTCGTCGGGGCCGGCCAAGAAAATCGTCGGCGCGATCAAGAAGTCGAATGCGATCACCATAGAAGCTTGGGTGACGCTGGCCAATGCGACGCAGGGCGGTCCGGCGCGGATCGTTTCGCTGTCGGCTAATGCCAGCGAGCGTAATTTCACGCTCGGCCAGGAGAAGGAAGTTTTCGACGTGCGGCTGCGGGCGACGGGCAGCGACAACAACGGGATACCGTCGACGAGCAGCCCGCGGAAGTCGCTGCAAGCGCGGCGGATGCACGTGGCGTTCACGCGCGAGCCGTCGGGCGCTGCGAAGATTTATGTCGACGGCAAGCAGGTGGTCGAGCGGAAGGTGCCCGGCGGTTTTGGCAATTGGGATGGGAAGCACCGGTTGCTGCTCGCGAACGAAGCGACGAAGGATCGGGCGTGGTTGGGCACGTATCATTTGGTGGCGGTGTACGATCGGGCGTTGTCGGCCGATGAAGTGCGGCGGAATTTTGCGGCGGGTGTTTCTTCGGGATCGATGGGACGTGCGCCCGACAAGGCGACGGCGGGGAATGTACTGTTCGAGACGAAGATTGCGCCGCTCTTTGCGCGGCATTGTTTGGAGTGTCACGATTCGGCGCTGGCGAAGGGGGGCTTGGATTTGTCGCGCAAAGATGCGGCGCTGGCCGGCGGCGAGAGCGGCAAGGTGTTCGAGGGCGGCAAAGCGGCGGGCGTGCTGTGGGACGCTATCGCGGCGGACGAAATGCCAAAGGACCGCCCGCCGCTTTCGACCGACGAGAAGGCTGCGATTCGCAGTTGGCTGGAGGCCGGCGCGGCGTGGCCGCTTGATCGGATCGACCCGGCGAACTATTTGCACGCGGGGCACGCCGGCGACGTATGGGTGCAGCGGCTGACGGTGGCGGAATATGTCGAGACGGTGCGCAGCGCGGTCGGCGTGGATATTGCGAAGGAGACCCGCGAGTTGTTGCCGGCGGATTTGCGCGCCGATGGCTTTAGCAATACGGCGTATAACCTGGGCGTCGATCTCAAGCATATCGAAGCGTATGGCCGGCTGGCGGAGATCGTCGTGGGCCGGATGGACGCGGGGAAGTTCGCCGGGCGATTTTCCAAACAGCGGAGTCTGGACGCCGACAAGCTGGCGGATCTGGTGGCGGCGATGGGGAAGTGGCTGCTCCGCGGGCCGCTCGACGCCGAAGAAGTGAACGTTTATCGCGGCATCGCGTCGACGGTGATCGGGGCCGGCGGCGACTACGACGAAGCAGTGCGATACATCGTCGAAGCGATGCTCCAGTCGCCGCGGTTCGTGTATCGCATGGAGGATCAGCGGGGCGACGGTTCGCCGCGACGGGCGAATCAATACGAACTGGCGTCGAGGATGAGCTATATCCTCTGGGGCGGGCCGCCGGACGAAGCCTTGTTCCGCGCCGCGGACCGCGGCGAGTTGGGCGATCGCGAAAAAGTCGCGGCCCAGGTGCGGCGGATGCTCGACGATCCGCGGACGATCGAGCGGTCGCGGCAGTTCGTGTCCGAATGGCTCAACCTTGGCCGGCTGGCCAATCTTCGGCCCGACGCGCGGCGTTTTCCAGAGTGGAACGCAGAACTGGCGGCCGATATGCGGGAAGAGACGCTGGCGTTCTTCACGGAAGTCGTTTGGAAGCAGAAGCGGCCGCTGGCCGATTTGCTCGATGCGCAACTGACGTTCGCGACGCCGCGGTTGGCGGAGCATTATGGGTTGAAACCGGCGGGCGACGCTCTGGTGCGATACGATTTGTCGGACGTGGGTGGCCGCGGCGGCATTCTGACGCACGGCAGCGTGTTGACCATCGGTGGCGACAACGCCTCGATGGTGTCGCGGGGATTGTTCGTGCTGCACGAGTTGCTGCGGGGGACGGTTAACGCGCCGCCGCCGTGCGTGAACACAACGCCGCCACCGACCAAGGCCGGCCTCTCGCATCGCGGCATTGCCGAGGCCCGGGTCGCCAACGTAAACTGCGGCGTCTGTCACGTGCGGTTCGAGCCGCTGGCCTACGGGCTGGAGAAATTCGACGGCGTGGGCGCGTATCACGAACGGGACGCCCACGGAAACCAGCTTCGCGACGACGGCGAAGTGCTGTTTCCCGGCGACGCGAAGGCGATCCAGTACAAATCGTCGGCGGAACTCATGAAGTTGCTGGCGGACAGCCCGCGCGTCCGAGAAAGTCTGACTTGGAAGGTGACGCAGTTCGCGCTTGGTCGGCCGCTGTCGGCGGTCGATGCGCCGATCGTTGCCGAGATTCATAAGATCGCCGAAAAGAACGGCGGAACCTACGCCAATTTGATTACGGCGATCGTGATGAGCGATCTGGTGCAGAAGAAACGCACGGAGAAAAACGGATGACCAGTCGAGCGATCACGCGGCGAACCGCGATCAAGGGTTTGGGCGGCGTCACCATCGGTTTGCCGTTTCTGGAAGAGATGCTGCGGCCTTCGCTGTCGCTGGCGGCCAGTAAGTCGGCAGTAGAGGCGAAAGCGGCCGTGCCGGTGCGGGCGTTCAACGTGTTTTTCGGACTCGGCATACCTGCGCCGCTGCAAAAGGAAGGTTTCGACGGCGTGCTGGAGCCGCTCAAGCCGCTCGGCGAAAAGCTGCTGATCATGCGGGGCGTCGATCATGTGCGGTGCGACGAGAAGGGCATCAACGCGCATTACGACGGCGCATCGGCGGCGTTTACGGCCGAGCCGCCGCAAGGCGAAGCCAAGGCCGGCGGTCCGTCGATCGACCAGATGATTCGCCGGGCGCATTATCCCGACGGACTTCCGCCGGGCATGGTGCCGACGCTGGTGGCCGGGACGTTTTTTCGCCGCAGCCGCTTGAGTCGCTACGTCCATAGCTTCAATCCCGACGGCACCGTGGCCGCGACGATGCAGGAGAAGCCGCGGGCCGTGTTCGAGCGGGTGTTCGGCACGGTCGCGGCGGAGAACGATTCCGACGACGCGCGGCGGCGACGGCTGCGGCGAAGCGTGCTCGACACCGTGCTCGATCAATACAAGTTTTACACGGGGCCGAATTCACCGCTCGGTGCGACCTCGAAAGCCCGCGTGGCGGAGCATCTTGAACGGATTCGCGAGTTCGAGCAACGGGCGTTCGCGGTCAAGGTAGACGGAACGGCTGCGCCGGACCTGCCGCGGGAGTCGAAGCTGTTGCATGGCGGGGCGGCCGATCCGGGCGGCGAGGGGATCGATATCACGCTTGAGGAGTTGAGCGCCGAGTGGCGGCTGCTGGCGGAACTGTATGCGCTGGCGATTCAGACCGATCGTACGCGGTTCGGATCGATCACGTTTCTGGCGGCGGGCGAGCGAATTCGATTGACCGGCAAGTATGAGTACAACGGCCGCAATGTGTTCGAGTTCGACGACGCCGGGCAGCGTAAGAAATCCGGCTCGCAAGCGTGCAGTCACGAATGGTGGCACGATTTCGACGAAAAGAAAAAGAACGAGCAGCTTCGCGCCCACGCTCATATGAAATTGCGCGAAGTGGCGTACTTCCTCAGCTTGCTCGACGGCAAGGACGCCGTGGACGCCAACGGCAAGACGATTCTCGATAATGCGCTGTTGACGATTTCGACCGAGTCGGGCGACGGCCGGCACAACGACGTGCGGCGGGAACTGACGGGCGTGTTTCACGCGATCAGCGGCGCGGGTGGGCGATTCAAGACGGGCCAGATCGTCGACGTCAACGCCGAAGGGCTGGACGTGTATAACACGATGCTTTCGGCGATGGGCGTTTCCGGGCGGCTGGGGCCGGGGAAGCGGAAGATGGCGGAGGTTGGCGCGATTCGGGTGTGATGCCCAGCGGCAAGGTTCGCGGTTCGCTGGCCCGCTTGTGCGAAGATTTCGCAGGAACGCTTGAAACACGGAGGCCCGGAGCAGCCTTCGGCCGCAACCAAGAAGGTCAATCGATTCCTTCAACGCAGAGGACGCGGGGGACGCAGAGGGAGCGCAGAGAATCGTCATGGAAACGAACGAGCGAGCGGCGATAGCGAGGTCGATGCCGGGAGGTGACGTCTTCTCTGCGGACCTCCGCGTCCTCTGCGTTGAATCGAACCAATCAAGATTTGCGCAAGGGAGCTAGAATCTGCGGGTTCGTAGTACGGAGGCACGGAGAATTCGTTAAGTCGTTCGCTGTTCCCGTCGATTCCTGCGTGCCTCGGCGTCTGCGCGTTTCAATGAATTGCGTCGCTGTTGGATCGCGGCCGGTCGGCGTGTGGGGTGTTTTCAGTTGGAGCATGGCAGATGATGCAGCTTGGATTCGTCAGCGCGATTTTGCCGGACGATTCGCTGGAGGACGTTCTCTCGACCGCGAAGTCGCTCGGCTACGACTGCGTCGAGGCGATGTGCTGGCCGGTGGGGAAGGCCGAGCGGCGATATGCCGGCGTGACGCACGTTGACGTGAGCGGCTTCGATGCGAAGCGCGCTGCGCGGGTGCATGCGTTGGTCGAGCAGTATGGCGTGGCGATCAGCGCGCTGGGGTATTATCCGAATCCGCTATCGCCGGACCGGGAGGAGGCCGAAGCGGCCACGGCGCATTTGCGGCGGGTGATCGAAGCCGCCGCGACGCTGGGGCTGTGTGGCGTCAACTCGTTCGTGGGTCGGAATTGGACGCAGTCGGTCGACGCCAACTGGTCGCGGTTCTTGGATACGTGGACGCCGTTGGTCGAGTTCGCCGAGCAGCATCGCGTGCGGATCGGGATCGAGAACTGTCCGATGTTGTTCACGGACGACGAGTGGCCAGGCGGAAAGAATTTGGCGACGAGTCCGGCGATCTGGCGGCGGATGTTCGCGGCAATTGCGAGCGCGTCGTTTGGGTTGAACTACGATCCGTCGCACATGGTGTGGCAGCAGATGGACTATCTGGCGCCGCTGTTCGAGTTTTCCGAGCGGCTGTTTCACATTCACGCCAAGGACGTGCGCGTGGATCGGCATCGGCTCGACGACGAGGGGATTCTGGCAACGCCGCTGAAATATCACACGCCGAAGCTGCCGGGCATGGGCGAGGTCGACTGGGGCAAATTCGTGTCGGTGCTCGGCGACGTCGGTTATCGCGGGCCGGTATGCGTCGAGGTTGAGGATCGGACGTTCGAGGATACGGCGGCGTCGCGGCGGCTGGCGCTGCGACAGAGCTGTACGTATTTGCGGAATTTTCTGCCGGCTCGAAGCGGCTTGGATCGATGAGTTGCGCTGCTCGGTGAGGTGCGGCGAAGCGGGCTGGTGCGAAAGAGTGGACGGGTTGTTTTTTTAACGCGGAGGGCGCGGAGGTTTCGCAGAGGACGCTGAGAGTTCGTTCTTTGCCGACACGGAATGATCCACAGATGTCGCCGATGGCCGCAGATTAATAGCTACGCAGAGGCCACAGGCCGGCCATTGGCCACAATCATGTCAATTGGCATTTCGTGTTCCGAATTTGGGGCATCTCGCGTTTGAAACACGGACGCTTGGAGCAGCCGTTGGCCGCAACCGAAAAAACGTGCTGATTACTTAAACGCAGAGGACGCGGAGGACAAAGAGTAGCCCTTGGCCACAACCAAGTTCCATACTGAAACACGGAGGCACTGAAACACGGAGGCACGGAGACACGGAGGAAAAGGGAAAGTGATGAACGATGATCGATGAGTGGTGAATGATGAACGACCGGCTATGCCACCTTAGGATTGGAAATGCCACCGATCACTCATCGTTTGCATATCCTCCAAATCTCCGTGCCTCCGTGTTTTAAAAAATGTTTCGTGGTGGGCAAGGTCACTCTTTGAGCGTCCACGTTCGCCGCGTCCTCTGCGTTGACGTATCGACTTGTTTTCGGTTGTGGCCGACGGTTATTGTGAACGGAATGCGTTGAGACGCCGAGCCGCGTGGGTATGCGAATGACGGCGAGACTTTCGGTCCCGTCGTTGGCTATACGAATCGCGCGGTGGGCCTCATTCCGTTCGACCCACCCAACATTTCACACGCCGAGAGCGAACATGGACTACACGTACCAAGACATTGCCAAGATGATCGATCACTCGCTGCTCAATCCGACGTTGACGGTCGACGATTTGGAAGCGGGGATTCGGTTGGCCCTGGATTATGACGTGGCGAGCGTTTGCATCTTGCCGTATTACCTTGGGCGGTGCGCCGAGCGGCTGGCGGGCAGCAGCGTGCGGGCGTCGACGACGATCGGCTTTCCGCATGGCGGCCACACCACGGAAATCAAGCGGGCCGAAGCGGAGCGGGCGGTGGCCGACGGATGCCAGGAACTCGACATGGTGGTGAACATCTCGAAGGTGCTCAGCGGCGATTGGGACTACGTGCGGGCAGACATCCGCGCGGTGATCGAAGTCGCCCATGCTGCCGGGCAGAAGGTGAAGGTGATCTTCGAGAACGCGTATTTGGCCGACGAACAGAAAATCCGCCTGTGCGAGATCTGCGGCGAGCTGCGGGCCGATTGGGTGAAAACGTCGACGGGTTATGCGGCGGGCGGGGCGACGTTGGACGATTTGCGGTTGATGCGAAAGCATGCGCCGGAACACGTGCAAGTCAAAGCGGCCGGCGGCGTGCGCGATTTGGACAAGCTGTTGGAAGTGCGGGCGATTGGCGTTTCTCGCGTGGGGGCGAGCCGGACGAAGGAGATGCTCGACGACTGTCGGCGACGGCTGGGGTTGGCGGCGATCGTGCCAACGTCGGCCAACGCCGGCGATTAGGCCGCATCGTTTGCTCGCCGACCCAGTGGCGAATCGTGAATTACGCCTTGCGAATCTTTTCGCGGCCGTCGCGGACGTTCTTGGTTGCGTTGCGGGTGTCGATGACCAAGCGGCTGTGCTGGACGATGAAGTCGTGGTCGTAGGCCGAATGGTCGGTCG
>JBBDYI010000382.1:0-10725 GCA_040901705.1 Pirellulales bacterium
CAGAAAAGCACTGCCAGCTAAACCTTAAACCTTTAGCCTTATTTGAACCTTGATACTTGAACCTTAAACCTTCCCCCCAATTCTCTAAGCCCGTCGCTCCTCCGCCCCGCTCACCAACCACAACACCGCCATCCTCACCGCCACTCCATTCGTAACCTGCTCCAAAATCGCCGAATGTGGCCCATCCGCCACGTCGGGTGTGATCTCCACGCCCCGGTTGATCGGCCCCGGCGCCAGAATCAAAATGTCGCGTTTCGCCCGCGCCATCCGCTGCCGGTTCATGCCATAAAGCAGCGCGTACTCGCGAACCGACGGAAACGGCCGCGTCGATTGCCGCTCGAACTGAATCCGCAGCAAATTCATCACGTCGCACCGCGGCACGATGTCGTCGAGGTTGTGCGCCACTTCGACGCCGAATTCTTCCCACCGCCGCGACACCAGCGTCGACGGGCCGCACACGATCACGTGCGCCCCCAGCTTTTGCAATGCCCAAATGTTCGCCCGCGCCGTGCGGCTGTGCGAAATATCGCCGACCAGCGCCACGGTCAGCCCCGCCACTCGTCCGCGCTTCTGCCGGATGGTGAGAATATCGAGCAAGCCCTGCGTCGGATGCGAATGCGCTCCGTCGCCAGCATTCACCACGGCGCAGCGAATGTTCTGAGCCAGCAGATGCGGCGTCCCCGGCGTGCGATGCCGCGTCACCACCACGTCGACGCCCATTGCCTCGATGTTCTTGGCCGTATCGACGAACGTCTCGCCTTTGGACAAACTGCTGCCGCTCGACGAGAAATCGAGCGTGTCGGCCCCCAATCGCCGCGCGGCCAGCGAGAAACTCGTCCGCGTGCGGGTGGAATTCTCGAAGAACAGATTCGCACAAGTCCGCCCGGCGAGCAGCGGCAGCTTGGTGCGACAATCGCCGGTGGCCCGCTTGAGCGTCTCGGCCACGTCGAGCAGCGTGGTGATCTCTTCGCCCGACAGACTTTCCAAATCCAACAGATGCCGCCGCGTCCAATTCGCCGGATAGGCAGGCGGCGGGACCGGTTCGCTCGTCATGCTCCGCCTCTTGAGAAACCACGGAAAAGAAACGCCGAAACGCCTCAGCCGCGGCGGAGGGCGAGCGCGAAAGACGCGTAGGGCGGGCTGTGCCCACCGGAGTTTCCCGCTTGCCAAACGCGCGTCCGCACCCGGCAAGCCATCGCCCACCCCGCGTCCGCGACATCGGCACGTGATTCTACCCAAGTCGGGCGCAGGTGCAACCGCGTCCACTTTCCGGCAGACACGCAGCTCTTATACTCCTGTCTCCTGTCTCCTCTCTCCTTCCGTTTCTATTCGTGCGAATCGCTCGCCCGGCCGCACGCGATAGCCGCGCATAAACTCCCCCGCCGACGCCCGCCGCTTGCCCGCCGGTTGGATTTCACACAACGCCAGCCCGCCGTCGCCGGTTTGAACGAGCAATTCTTCGCCCTCGGCCACAAGCACCGTACCCGGCGATGCCGTACCGGACGATGCCATACCGGGCGGCTTGGTCGTGGAGCCATCCCCCGGCAATCGCACTTCGCGAGCCGCATCGATCGACACCCGCAGCGGTTCTCCCTCGCTACGAAAAAACCACGTCGCCGACCGCGGCCACGGCGTGAACGCCCGAATCTGATCGGCGATCGCCTTCGCCGGCCGCGACCAATCGATCTCGCCGTCCTCCTTCCGCAGCCGCCGCGCCCTGGTCGCCTGCGACGGATCTTGCGCGATCGCTTCGACCTGTCCGGCGGCAAGTTGCTCGATGCACTGGCAAACAAGCGGCGCGCCGAGTTGCGCTAACCGTGTCTCCACGTCGGCGGTCGTCTCATTTCCGCCGATCGGCGTGCGGACCTGCCCGATACACGGCCCCGCGTCCAGCCGCGGCGTCATGTGGATCACCGTCACGCCGGTTTCCGTCTCGCCGTGATAAATCGCCCAATGCACCGGCGCGGCCCCGCGATATTTCGGCAGCAGCGACCCATGCAGGTTGATCCCGCCCAACCGCGCCGTGGCCAGCGTCTCGTTCGACAATATCTGCCCGTAATCGCAGACCACCAGCAGATCGGCCCGCCACGCGGCAAGTTGTCCCCGCGACGCGGCGTCGTTCACGTCCTCCGGCGCAACGACCGGCGTCCCGTGCCGCTCCGCGATCGCCGGCAGCGGGCTTTCGGCAGCCTTGTATCGCCCCCGCAAATTGCGCGGCGGCCGCGTCACCAGCGCGACGACCTCGTACCCCGCGGCATACAACGCCTCGAACGTCGGCGCGGCGAACGGGCCAGTCCCCATCATGATCAAACGCATATCGGCCTTTGCTGCTATCGGTATATCTTGGAATGGTCCGCGGCGAACCTTTTCGGCGGCGGCCAAAACGAAAACAATATATATAAACGTCGCCTGCGATGCCGACGAGGCGTTTCGCGTCGCGCCGCCTCAGAGGTTGTGAAAGAATCGAACATGAACAAGTCCAACCGCAACCTGTAGGGTGCTCTGTGAGCACCTTGGCACAACGCTTTGTGGTGCTCACAGAGCACCCTACATTCATTCACAACCTCTCACGCAATATCGAACGAAACGCCGCAAAGGACCAACGTGCAAAGCCCGCAAACGCTCCAGTGGATCGGCCACGCCGACGGTCACGTGCGGCTGATCGACCAGACGCGGCTGCCCGCCGCGTTGACGTTCGTCGACTGCCACGACACGGAAACCGTTTGGCAATCGATCCGTGCGCTCGTCGTTCGCGGCGCGCCGGCGATCGGCATCGCCGCCGCCTATGGCGTGGTCTTGGCGGCTCGACAAGCGACCTCGGTCGACGAGCTTTCGCGCTCGGTACACGAGGCCGCCGACTACCTCGCCACCAGCCGCCCGACAGCCGTGAACCTGTTTTGGGCGCTCGACCGCATGCGCCGCTGTTGCGCCGCGGCATCCGCCGCCGCGGCGAATCGAGCTGCGGACGGTGCAAACGCCGTGCGAGCAGCGCTATTAACCGAAGCGCAAGTCATCCACGACGAAGACCGCCGCACCTGCCAGGCGATCGGCCAACACGGCGCGGCGCTGCTCCGCGACGGCGACAACGTGCTCACCCATTGCAACGCCGGCGCACTGGCCACCGGCGGCGACGGCACGGCCCTGGCCGTCATCTTCGCTGCTGCCCAGCAGGGCAAACACCTGCACGTCTGGGTCGACGAAACGCGGCCGCTCTGGCAAGGCGCTCGCCTCACCGCGTGGGAATTGATGCACCGCGGCATTGCGGCCACGCTCATCACCGACTCGATGGCCGCCCACGTCATGTCGCTCGGCAAAGTTCAGGCGGTCGTCGTCGGCGCCGACCGCATCGCGGCCAACGGCGACACGGCAAACAAAATCGGCACCTACGCGGTCGCGCTCGCCGCCGCCGCCCACGACATTCCGTTCTACGTCGCCGCGCCGACGAGCACGTTCGATCTGTCGCTCGCCAGCGGCGCAGCGATTCCGATCGAACAGCGCCCCGCCGCAGAGATCGCAGCGCCCGGCGGATTGAAAATCGCACCCGACGGCGTCGCCGTCTACAACCCCGCCTTCGACGTCACGCCCGCCCGTCTGATCCGCGGCATCATCTGCGAAACCGGCCTGATATCGCCGGTAAGCCGGGAAGCAATCGCCCAAGCCACGCGGGCAACCAGCTCTGCGTCGACATGAACCAGCACAAATCTGCGCAGGCGATTAAGAAGTTTCGGTTCGGAGGTTCGGAGAAAGTGACGAGCCATGGTTGGTAAGCGTTGAACGATCAGCGAAGGATGAGCGATGAGCGGAGAATAAACAACGGACGATCGGCTTTTGCCTGCATCACTCATCACTCATCGTTCATCGCTCATCACTTGCTTCACCGCTTTTTTCTTCTGCGTCGGCGGCTAGAACGTCCATTCCAACCCAACGTTCAGGCCTTGTGCCCAGAAGTCGTTGGCGGCTTCGATCGCGACGGGTCGCAAATCGCCGGTCGTCGGTCCAGGCGGCTGTTGGGTGAGATTCACGTCGGTGTCGATCTGCTCGCCGGCGCGGCCGACTTTGCTCCAGTACAGAAAACTGTAGCCGACGCTCGCTTGCAGGCAGGGCGTCAGGTCGTATTTGAGCGAGACGCCCAATTCCGGCACGACCGAGAAGCTGTCGTAGGTGTGCGTGCCCGTGTTCGAGTCTTGCGAGAGCAAACCGCCGTTGCTATTGGCCGAGCCAGCGCCGGGCACGGTCGTCGTCGTGTTGCCGCTGATGGTGGTCGTCGACCTTGTGTCGCCGATGGCCAATTTGACCAGCGTTTCGAGCGTCCAGCGGCCGCGATAGTACTTCGAGGAAGTGCCGAATTCGAAGCCGTGGAACTCGTTTTCCGATTCGAGCAGATCGAACAGGTTGATCGTCGTGCCGACGACCAGACCGCCGGCCGTGCTAAGGGCGCGGGTGTCCTGGCGGACGTGGATCGAATCGTCTAGCCGCAGGAAGCGATAGCCGAGCATCATCTCGGTGTTGCTGCACGTGGCTTCGCACATCGTCCACCGCATCAGGGCTTCGCCGCCGTTGAGTTCGGTGGTCGTGTCGACGTGAACCGCGCCGGAGAAGTTGTTCGGCTGCGATACGATCACGGCGTCCTGGCGGGCGATGCCCGTGGCCGGATTGATGTTGAAGAACGGCCGGCCGACGGTGACGCCGGCGGGCGTGTCGAGCGAGAAGTTGGTCTCTTCCTTGCCGAGGCCGAAGTAGCTCACCTCGATGCTCGACGGCGTCGACGTGAACAGTTCCCAGCCGAGCGTGAACTTCGCGCCCGAGCGTCCGTCGTTGTTGATCAGATCGCCGCCAAAGGCGACGTTCGTTCCGGTGGCGCCGAGCGCACCCGTTCCGGCGGCAGTGCTAGTGGTGACCAGCGGCGGCACGTCCATGCCCTTGGTCCACCAGTACAGGTATTCGCCGCGGGCCCAAAACATGCGACGCACGGAGGGCGGACAGTTGCCGCTGCAATCGGCGCAGTCGCCTTCGTAGCCGTCTTCATACGGACCGTCCTCGTAGATGATTTCTTCGCTGGCGACCTCTCGCACCGGACCGCCGCGGCGACGCGGGGCCGGCACTTCCTCGATCGTCGCCGGCTCTTGCGAATAGCTGGCGTGGCGATTGGTCGTGCTGCGGACGCGGGCTTCGTGGGCCGGCTGGAACCCGACCGGCCGGCCGAAGATCGCTTCCTCGAACGACCGCTGGGCGTGAGCATGGGGAAGATCAACCAGCGCCAGCGTCGCAGTGACAGCGGCGACGGCCAGCGGAGCCGTCCACGATCGAAGTCGTTTCGCAATCATCGGATCTCACTCCCAGGGGAACTATGCAGGCACACGGCGTCGGGCCGCACGCACGAAAATGGGGGGACGAACGGCCGCCCATTGCCGTTCCTGCGCCAACGATGTCTGCGTAGGTATCGGCCCGGCGGGCGTTCGCGCCTGAATAATTCCTACGATCGGCAAAGTTTTTCCAGATTGCCGAACCAGAACAATCCGCAAATTTGACGCGACCGTTGGCCGCAATGGCAGCTTGGACTACGATGCCAGCATGACATCGCGCCCCTGGACGCTTCTGCTCGTACTCTTTGCCGCGGCCGCCACCGCGTACGCGTATCGAGTCGTAGCGCCAAACCGAACTCAGCGATTGACCGCGCCGGGCGATGCCGACGAGTCGCCGAATGAGCCGCCGCGGGAGTCACTCGATGGCCAAAATGGGCGGGCGCTGGCTCTCGACCAGTTCCGGCCGCGGTCGATGCTCAAGGTTCCCCAGCACGACACGCCGCGGGCGAAGTTTCCAGCCGTCGATGTCCATACGCACCCGCAGATTCGGCTCGGTAAACCGGCGGATGGGTTGGGTGACCTCGCGACGGTCACGCCCGAAGCCATCGACGAATTCGTCCGATTGATGGACGAGCAGAACATCGCGGTGTGCGTCAGTCTCGACGGCGGATTGGGGGCGAAGCTCGAAGATCACGAACGAGTGCTACGGACGAAACACCGCGACCGATTCGTCGTTTTCGCCAACATCGACTTCAAAGGCCGCGGCCAGCAGACGAAGCCGGAGACCTGGGACTGCAACGGCGCGGACTTCGTCGAGCGAACCGTCGAGCAGCTTCGCGCGGCGCATGCCTCGGGCGTGAGCGGGCTCAAGCTCTTCAAGGAATTCGGCCTGGGCGTGCGCAACGCCGATGGTTCGCTCGCGGCGATCGACGATCCGAAGTGGGATCCGATCTGGCGGGTGTGCGGCCAACTCAAACTCGTCGTGCTGATTCATACGGCCGACCCGTTGGCGTTCTTCGAGCCGATCGACGAGACAAACGAGCGGTGGGAGGAACTGCGACGGCATCCCGACTGGAGCTTTCATGGGCCGCAGTGGCCGACGCACGGGCAGTTGCTCGCGGCGCTGCTCCACGTGGTAAAGAAGCACCGCGACACGAAATTCATCGCGGCGCACATGGCGAATCTGCCGGAGGACCTCGCCACTGTCGGTCGCTGGCTCGATGAGAATCCGAATCTGAACGTCGAGATCGCCGCGCGGATCGCCGAACTTGGGCGGCAGCCGGTTTCGGCCCGCAAGTTCTTCCTCAAATACGCCGATCGCATCCTGTTCGGCACGGACGGTCCGCGGACGGCCGAACGGCTCAAGCTCCACTGGCGATTTCTGGAAACCGCGGACGAATATTTTCCGTATGCCGAGACACCGTTTCCGCCGCAGGGCTTTTGGCGAATTTACGGCGTCGACTTGCCGGACGACGTGCTGCGGAAGGTGTATTATGAGAACGCCGCACGGCTGATACCGGGCGTCGAAGAGCGATGGCGTCGCGTGACGGCGTCGCGGTAAGTCGCCAAGACATTGGGCGACTCAATCGGCCGGCAATCGAGCATCGGCAGGATAGCCAACATTGAGCAACCGCAAGTGAATCTCCTCTGGCGTTTGATTCTCGGCACGATTCTTGTCGCGACTCTGGTGGGTCTGTGTTGGGCCGATGCGCGTTTGGACCATCCCGGCTGGGTGCTGCTGCCGATCGCCGTGGCGTTGAGCGTGTTGGCGGCGGATGAACTGTGCAGCCTGGCTGCCGAGCGGGGCTTGCGACCGCATCGGGCCGCCACACTGTCGGCGACCGCCGCGATCGTGGCCAGTGGCGGCATGGTCGTTTACTGGCCGCTTACCGGCGCGGCCTATCCGGTCGATTGCGCCATCGGCAAACTGGGCTGGCCGCTATCGGCTGCCGCCCTTGCCACGATGTTCTCGTTCATCGTCGAAATGCGGCGTTATCGCGCGCCGGGCGAATCGATCGCGAACATTGCCGCCGCGACGCTGTCGTATCTTTACGTCGGCGTATTCATGGCGCTGCTGGTGCAACTGCGATTGCTCGGCGGTGCAAACGGCGGTGCAAACGGCGGGGCAAACGGCGGGGCAAACGGCGCCGCGGCCGGCTTGTTGCCGCTTGTGTCGCTCGTCGCCGTCGTCAAAGCGTGCGACGTCGGCGCGTACACCTTTGGCCGGCTGTTCGGGCGGCACAAGATGTCGCCCGTCATCAGTCCCGGCAAGACGCTCGAAGGGGCCGCGGGCGGAGTAGCGCTAGCCTGTGCTGCGTCGTACCTGACGCTCTGGTCGATGGGGACGGCCGATGCGACCCGAGGCGTCGGCTGGTTGATCTTCGGCGTTGTCGTCGGCATCACCGGCATGTTCGGCGACCTGGCCGAGTCGTTGCTCAAACGCGACGCGGGCCGCAAGGACTCCAGCCGCTGGATGCCTGGCTTCGGCGGCGTGCTCGATATCCTCGATTCGATCCTGTTCGCCGCGCCGGTGGCATATTTGCTGTGGGCGGCCGGCGTCGTGCGCCCCTAGCATTCGCGACGGCGGCGCGAATCCGCCGGTGCGTCCGCGATGCGTCACGCCCCCGCGGTCCCTTGCCGGCGAACACCGTCGGCGGATACACTCTCGTAGGCCTGGGGGGGCGACTGTTGGTGCGCCGGCGCCGCCCGGCAAGCGCTTTGGCGATGCGAGGATTGTGGTGCTATTCGAGTTTCACGACGTCACGAAAACTTACGGCGCGGTCACCGCGCTCGATCGCCTCTCCGTCGCCGCGCCGCTGGGAGCCGTCGGCCTGCTCGGTCCCAATGGCTCGGGCAAGACGACCTTGATCCGGGCGCTGCTGGGATTGATACCCGTCGACTCCGGCTCGGGCGAAGTGCTGGGCCTCGATTTTCTTCGCCGGCAACTCGATATTCGCCGTCTGGTCGGCTTCGCGCCGGAAGACGAGTGTTTGTTCCCGCACGTCGTTGGCGTCGAGTTCGTTTCCTATGCCGGCGAGTTATGCGGCATGTCGCGCACCGACGGCTTGCAGCGCGCCCACGAAGTGCTCAATTACGTCGGACTCGGCGAGGCCCGCTATCGCAAGGTCGAAACCTATTCGACCGGCATGAAGCAGCGGCTCAAGCTGGCCTCGGCGATCGTCCACGACCCGCGGATGCTCGTGCTCGACGAGCCAACCAACGGCATGGACCCGGCCGGTCGCCAGGAGGTTTTGGAACTCGCCCGCGACCTGGCGCACAACAAGGGCATGAACCTGCTGTTCTCCAGCCACTTGCTGCCGGACGTCGAGTTCGTCTGCGACCACGTCATCGTGCTCGGCGGCGGCAAACTGCTGGCCGACGGGCGAATCGACGAACTCAAGGCCGTGCATCGCCAGTGCTTCGAAGTGCGATTGAAGGCCGACAACGTGGAATACGCCAAGGAGCTTGCGTCGCAGGGCTGCACGACCGAATCGCACGACGACGTGCTGTTCGTCCGCCTGCCCGAAGGCGAGTCGCCGCAGATGCTGTGGCGAATCGCAGCCGAGAAGCAGCACCAGATTCGCCATCTTCGCCCGCAGCGAAGCACGCTGGAAGAAGTGTTTCTCTCGGCCGTCGAACAAACCTAGCCAGCGCGACAGTTGGCCGAGACTGAAGCTAGCGATAGATTTCGTTGAAGTCCGGAGACCTGGAGCGGCCGTTGGCCGCAGCCAAAAAACAAGTCGGTTCATTCTTAACCTAGCGTGGCCTATCGGCCACAACCAAACAGATAGGCGCTCCATGCCGGAGGCCTCATGATGGTGTTGTCACTCGCCATCGGGAGGCTGCGTCATGGAGCGCTTTGTCGAGAGTTTTCGAGATCGGATAACCGGAACCCTGTCGGGGTTTGATCGGATGTTGTTCCGCGGCACGTTGCGAGGGCTGGCTTATCCGCTGGGCATGCTCGGCTGGCTGTCGGCGCACAGTGTGTTGCTCAAGAACTTCGGCGCATTCGCGAATAAGATTTCGACGCACTTGAAGAACCATGCCGAGCAGCTTGCCGAGGCGGCGGGCCGGCCCTTCGAGTATATCTCCTCGCCGTCGCTGTCCAAAGAAGCGTTGGCCGAGTCGATCCGCCAGCGCGACGGCATCACCGCAGGCCTGGTCTGCGTGTTGTCGTGCGTCGAGCCGTGCCAGACCTATGAAATCCGCAGTAACCCGAACACGAAGCACTTGGATCTCGTGCTCGCCACGCGGAAGTGTTTGCATCTTTACTTCTACCTGGTCGACCGCGAGTTCGGCATGATGCACGTGCGGCTGCAAACGTGGTTGCCGATGACGATGCAAATCTGCATCAACGGCCGCGAGTATTTGGCGCGGCAACTCGACGCCGCCGGCATCGGCTACGAGCGCCGCGACAACTGCTTCACGCGGATTGACAATCTGCCGGCGGCTCAGCGACAGATGGATCGGCTGACGAACCGCAAGTTCGCCAAGGTCTTCAATGCGTTGGCGAAGCGATTCAACCCGTGGCTCGGTCGGCCGGGAAAGCTGAAGGTGAACCGTTATTACTGGACGGTGCGGCAAGGCGATTACGCCACCGACGTCATGTTTCGCCACGAAAAGTCGCTGGCGGAAGTCTACCCGCGTTTCGTTCAGCACGCTTGGTCGTGCTTGTCCACGCGCGACGTGCTGCGGTTTCTGGGCCGCCGCGTTCGGCAGTGGGTTCCGATGCGCAAAGGGCTGGCCGACTTGCCGCGCCGCGTGGAAATCTCGCGGGCGGCGAATAAGCGCTACCTCGAGGCGCTTGCCGAAGTGCAGATTTCGGCGAAGGCATGTGAAGTTCTCGATCCCGTCAGTCGGCGCGTAACTCGCAACGGCCGACCGCACCGCGCGCTGCGTCCGCTTTCGGCAGACGAAGCAGCGGTGTTCGCGGCGATGCTCCGCGGCGAGCACGCCGTGCAAGGCTTTCGCAACCGCGACATCCGCCATGCGCTCGGCTGGGACCGCCACCGCGATCCCGAACAGCGCGCCAAAGCCTCCGCCCGAACGAGCCGCCTGTTCGCCCTGCTCCGCAGTCACGGATTGATCACGAAAGTGTCGCATACGAACTACTATCGACTCACCATCAAAGGCCGCCGCGTCATGACCACATCGCTGAAACTACGACAACTCAATCTCATGGCGCTGGCCGCATGAAAAAATCTTGCTAGAAAAACAAGATCCTACGGGTTTGCAATGCAGAGGCCGCGGAGGTTTCGCGGAGGGCGCAGACAAGATTACGAACGGACGTTGCGGCATTCAGTGCGTTGTCGAGAATTCGAAATCAGGAGGATGCAATTCTCCGCGCCCTCTGCGCGACCTCCGCGCCCTTGTATGTTGAAAAAGCATCAGTTAAAGGGACAATCCAAGGCAACGCGTAAGC
>JBBDYI010000383.1:0-58977 GCA_040901705.1 Pirellulales bacterium
CCGCTCGCCCTGTTCGGACGTTGCCTCGTACTGGCCCCACAAGATGAAATCGACGCGCAACTTGCCGGCCAATTCGGCCAGAACTCGCTCGTCGGATAGGCCGGCCCGCTGCGTGCCGCGAATCGCTTCGGCCACGGCCCCGGCGTCGCGGACCTGCATCTGCGGCGCTTTGTTGAGCAACAGCCGCAGTTCGGCCGCGAGCTGAACTTCCGGACGATCGGGATCGGCGGTCATTTCGTCGAGCTTCATGTGCGGCAACACAGCCACGCGAACCGGCGCGCCGACGCTCGTTTGCGTCTTGGCAACCGCCACGTCGTCCGCCGCGATCGGCTTGAGCTGCTGAAACGTCTGCGTCGCGCCCTTAACCGCGGCGGTCAGTTGGGCAACCAACTGCGGATTCCACAAATCGAGCACGCCGCCGCCGGTCGCCGACGCCATCTCGTTGGCGAACGACAGAAACGCCGGATGCTCGCGCTTGGCCGTCGCGAACAGTTGCGCGTTTTCCTTGGTGTTGCTCGTAAAGCCCGACCGGCAGAGAATCGTGTAAACCTGAATCTTCCGTCCGCGGGCTTCGGAGATCAGGTCTTTCGTCGAATACTTGCGATACTCGCGATCCTTGCCCGATTCCAGATACGGCCGAGCGTCGCCGCACAGCACGATCCAGCGGGTGTATTCTTTGTCGTCCGCCGCCGACCACGGCAGCTTGGTCAGCGCCGTTTGCAGACCGACGTCGACTTGCTCCTGAAACCACGGCGCGCCGCTCTCCGTCTTGACCGTGTTGAGCACGCGATTGAATTCCGGTGCGTTGGCAGTAAACCGATCGACCGGCACAACGACCGAGCCGGACGGCGAGGCGGTGTCGCGATACACTACCAGGGCGAACGTGATATTCGATTCGCGCGGCTTCGACTGTCGCAATTGATCGACGAACGCGCTCATCGAGCGCACGGCCGCTTGAATGTCCTGTCCCATGCTGCTCGTGCCGTCCAGCACGAACGCGATTTCCAGGTTCTTGTTGCTGCCGACCACGTCGAGGAACATCGTCCGCTGCAACGAGCCGCGCTCCCCGAATGGTCCCTCAGGCATTGTCCGCACCACGCGCGACTTCGCGATCCCGCCGAGCAGCGCGTCGCCGAGATTCGGCGAGGCATCGGAAGCTTCTTGGGCCTGCACGACAGTCGTCGGCACGGCCGAGCAAAACGCCATCGCGGCTGCGGCCGCCCACGCAAATCGTCGAGAAATCGACATCGCCAACGTCCTCCGCCGCGCAAGCGGCATCGCAAAAGACCGGCCGCATCGCGCGTTGGCGCGCGGCCGTTGAATTGAATTCTCCAGGCTATCTACAAGTATATCCGAATCGCACGACCGGCCCGGACAAAGAATCCGCTCGCCGGCGTGGGCACCCACGAAAACGCCGCTCGAACCGCCGAAAAACCCGGATTTCACCACCATCCGGCACAGCCAGCCGCGGCGGACTCTGCCCACGGGCGCTACGGCGCTTCGTCGCCGGTCGGCGCGTCCGGCTTGTGTCCGTCGTGGTCGTCGGCCTTCTTCGCGTCGCTTTCCTTGAATTGCTCGAAATACTGCGTTCCGTCGATTTTTCCGCTCACCTCGCCACGGAATTCCTCCGCCGCGCCCAGCGCCGCGTTGGTCGCCACGTACCGGGACGACTTTTCGGTCGATTCGCCTTCGAGCGGCAGCGGGGTAAGCGGTATCAACTCGGCCATGCCGTCGAGTTTCAACGTCGGCGAAACGACGGCGACCGGCTCCGGATTCTTCACGTCGTGGTCGAGCACATATACGGTCGCTTGTTGCTTGGCGCGATCGAACGTGATCTCGACGTGATACTTGTGCTCGCCCCATTCGATAATCGGCCCGCCGTGCGGCCCAACCGTCGGATCGTCGCCGTGATGATGGGGGTGGTGTTCGTCGCGATCGTCGCCGCCGGCCTTGCCATCACCCTTTGAGCAGCCGCCGACGACCAACACCGCCGCCGCTAACACGGACGCCAGCGCCATTGGGAACGCCATCGGGCCTCGAACGCATCGCACGCACTCTACAATCGAACGTAACACGGTAGCGCCTCCTCGGGCGAATTATAGGCGAATCACTGGCGAACGAACCGCAACGATCGCGATTCCATCCGTGACACGGCGGACAGGTTTCTCGACTGGTGTCGCGACGCAGCACGTCATCTTCCCCGTCCCGCGGCGATCGGTCAATGTCGTCGGCGAGAGTCGCCACCCGCGTGAGCTATCGTCGCCCCCCACGGCACACCACCAAACCCGCCGCCGCCGCACCGCCGACGGCCTCGACGATGGTCCGGCCGCCGACTAAAATAACTTCGCTTTCTCGTGGAATCTCCTTTCGCTCGCCCGGTGAATTGCTCGCTCGTTGCGAGGCCGATTTCTCCCTCACCGTCCTGCCTGGCTCGCCCGTCCTCCGCCTGAGCGATTATCGATTGCCATGAGTCGACCGGACAACGCCGCACGAGTGGTCATCACCGGCATGGGCTTGGTTTCGCCGTTGGGCAATTCGCCCGCCGCGCTGTGGGATGCTCTGTCCAATGGCCGCAGCGGGGTCGAACGGCTCTCGTCGCTGCCCGTCGACAATCTCACCACGACGTTCGCCGGCGAAGCCCGCGAGTTTTCCGGCCAGATCGGCGACTTTGGCCCGCTGGACAAGGATCGCCAGAAGCTCATCCGCAAGGCGCTCAAGCTGATGTGCCGCGAGACGCAAATCGGCGTGGCGGCGGCTCAGTTAGCGCTCTCCGACGCCGGTCTGCCGGGTGCGGTGTACGAACCGGAGCGGATCGGCGTCGTGTTCGGCTCCGATTACATGATGACGGTGCCCGACGAATTTTCGACCGGCGTCGCGCTGTGTAAGGACGACGAAGGAAAGTTCGACTTCACGCGGTGGGGCAACGAAGGCATGTCGCAGCTCGCCCCGCTGTGGCTGCTCAAATATCTGCCCAACATGCCGGCCAGCCACGTGGCGATCTTCAACGATCTGCGCGGCCCCAGCAATTCGCACACGCTTCGCGAAGCGTCGTCGAATCTCGCCATCGGCGAGGCCGTCGCGATCATCCAGCGCGGCGCGGCCGACGCCATCGTCGCCGGCGCCGGCGGCACGCGCGTGCATCCGCTCCGCAGCCTGCACGTCATGCTCCAGGAACAACTCGCCAACGGCGACGGCGACCCGGCCGCCGCTAGCCGCCCGTTCGATCTGCACCGGACTGGCATGGTGATCGGCGAAGGGGCCGGCGCTGTGGTGCTCGAACGGCTCGAAACCGCCCAGGCCCGCGGCGCGACGATCCACGCCGAAGTCGTCGGCCACGGCTCCTCGTTCGTCGCCACGCGAAACATGGTCGGCCGCTGCGATCGGGCGCTCTCCAACGTCATGCGCTCCACGCTCCGCGGCGCCGGCATGACGCCAGCCGACGTCGGCCACGTCCATGCCCACGGCCTGGGCACGCGCACGAGCGACCAGCAGGAAGCGGCGGCGATCGGCGAAATCTTCGGCTCGCGTGCCGAGCGCGTGCCCGTCGTCGCCGCCAAGAGTTACTTCGGCAACCTCGGCGCCGGCAGCGGCGCGGTCGAATTGATCGCCAGCGTCCTGGCCCTCAGCGAGGGCAAGCTATTCCGCACGCTCAACTACGAAACGCCCGACCCCGAATGCCCGATCCACGTCGTCCGCGACGCGGAAACGCCGGCCGGATCGAGTTTCTTGAACGTCAACGTCACGCCGCAAGGCCAATCGGGCGCGATCCTCGTGCGGAAGTTCGTCGCCTGACCTGCTGCGGGCGGCCGGACAACGGCCACCGTTGTTCCGGACAGACGCTCACTCCATCTCCAGCACGTACTTTCCGAACTGCGGCGACGACGCCATCAATTCGATCGCGCGATTGCCATCGGCGAGCGGAAACGTCGCGTCGACGATCGGCGCAATCCTGTGCTTTTCGACCAGCGCCAGCATCGCCGCGAAATCCGCGGGCGACCCCATCGTTGAACCTTGCAATCGCAACTGTTTCCAAAACACCTTGAATAGGTCGAGCTTCTCCGGCGGCCCGGCGGTTGCTCCGTAGTTGACGATCCGCCCGCCCGCCGCGGCGAGTTGGACGAGCGACGCATACCCCGCTCCGCCGGCGCTGTCGACGATCAGGTTCGCCGCGCCGACGGTCTTCGCACATTGCTTGGCCCAATCGGCGTCCTTGTAATTGAATCCACTCCGCGCTCCCAAGCCGACGGCCCGTTGAATCTTGTCGTCCGACGACGAAGTGACCCACACGATCGCTCCTGCGGCCACGGCCAATTGCAACGCAAACGTCGCCACGCCGCCGCCGATGCCCGTGATCAGCACGGTCTCGCCGCTTTGCAAACCGCCCTGGGAAAACAGGGCGCGATAGGCGGTCATGCCCGCCAACGGCAGCGCGGCCGCTTCGCGCCAGTCGAGATGCGCCGGTTTGCCATGAAGTTGCGTCGCAGGCACGGCGACCTCCGTCGCGAACGTCCCGTCGCGCGGCAGGCCGAGAATCGTGAACTTGCTCGACTGCGCCGAAAGATCGTCGCCCCAGTCAAGTCCCGGATTGATGATCGCGTCGCGGCCGAGCCAGGCTTCGTCCACGCCATCGCCGATTTGCGAGACGACGCCAGCGCCGTCGGAACCCAGAATCACCGGCGGCTCGATCCCCGGATACATTCCTTGCGTGATCCAATAATCGCGGCGATTGAGCGCCGCCGCCTTGAGCCGCACGACGACCTCACCCGCCGCCGCGTGCAACGCGGGCCGCTCTTCCAATTCCAGCGGCGTCTTGACCCGTTTGAGCGTGAGCGCTTTCATCATTTAGCTTTCTCTAGTTCGCCGCCACGACGCACATCACTTGCCAAGCATCAGCCGCGACGCCTCGAAGGTGAGCGACGAAAGAATCTCAGGATTCTGCGTCAGCCGCACAGCGTCGCCCCGTTTTTCGCCACTGGTCAGTTCGACGAGCAGATGCGGCGTGCGGAGCTTCACGTAGCGGCAGAATTCGTCCAGCGACAGACCGGCGCGGCCATCGTCGACGCGCTGGCGGACGTCGGCACTGGCTTTCTGCGCGCCGAGTGCTTCCAACGCCGCATAGGTGAACAGGCCATGCTTAAGCGCGTCGTGTTCCTTCGATGTTTCCTGCCGTCCGCAGGCCGTGACGATTTGTGGACCGAGTTGCAGACCGCCCAAGTCCAATAGCTGTTCCTCCTGGCGCACCGCGGCGGAATGGCAAGCGTCGAGCAGCAGCAAACTCGCGCAAGGAAGTCGCGACAACAGGTCGTTGAGCCGCCCGCCGGTCAGCGACGTTTGCTGCAAGTCCGGAGTCGTATCTTTCGCGACAAAGAAAAAACCCGTCGCCGCTTCGCCGCCGCCGCCGTTCGGCGCTTCGTCGAAGCCGTGCCCGGCGAGCATCACGACGACGAAATCCTGCGGTCGGGCCGCCGCGGCGATCGCTTCCAGCCGCGCTTCGATGTTCGCGCGGCTCGGCTCGGCGGCGCCGCCTTCGGCCAACGCCGTGATTTCGCCCGCGGCAAACTGGCCGCCGTCGACCAACCGCGTCCGCAGCGCTTTTTCGATCGCCAGCACGTCGCTCGCGGCGTATTTCAACTCGCCGATCTCAAGCAACTGCTTCAGCCGCGGCTCTTCGTCGAGCTTCGTCACGCCGACGCCGAGATAGAACAGCCGCGGCGGTTCCCCGTTGTCCGGACGATGTGTAAAGCGGACCACTCTACGTGTGTTCAGCCGAGCGTCGGCCTCGCCTGTCGCCACGACCGCCACGAGCATATTCGCGCCGGGCCGCAGCAGGTTGTGCGGCAACGCAACTTCCGCCGACACCGACCGCGTCGATCCTTGCGGCGCGATCTCGGTCATGCGGCGGCCGTTGAGCCAGACTTCAAGTTCGGCGATCGGCTGCTGCGCATCGCCGCCAAATGCACTGACCGCCACCTTCGCGCCGTCGACCGGAGCATCGCCGCCGTCGGAGATCCCGTCAACGCGAATCGCCACGTCCGCCGGCGGAGCACGGCTGGGCGCTTCGGCCAGCGCCTTGCCCACGTCTCGAAAGCGAACGAGCGCGTCGATCACCGGCCGCTTGCGATACCGGTCGCGAAAGTCTTGGGCCAAGAACGTCCGCGCGCCGGTTGCCTCGCGGCCCAGATTCACGTGCCACTCGAATCGCGATGCCGCGTCGGGCGAACAGTCGAAATAACCTTGCGGCGTCCACAGAATCCAGTTGCCGTCGCGCTGCGGATAGAGCGTCCACAATGGATCGTGCGCCACCGGCGTAATCATCGCCTGAGAGACGCCGCCGAGCGCCGCTTCGACGTAAAGCTGCACGCCCGGCGTGGGCCGCGACAGCGCGTCGAGCCATGCCGTCTTGGCGACGACGTTGCCGGCCCGCTTGACCGCAACGATTTCCTGTCCAGCCGTAAAACCGGCCTCCCAACCCGGCGAGTACGCCGCGACGTCGTCGACCACGATCTTCTCGCCGCGCCGCGAAAGCTTCACGCCCAACTCGCTGCTCGTGCCGATTCCACGCAAGCTCCAGGCACACATCGTTCCGTCGATCGAACCGCTCAACAGCCAATCGCCGTCGGACGATACGTCGAGGCTCGTAACCGCCGCAGAATGTCCGTAAAACTTACGCACCACCGCGCGATCGGCGTCGTTGGGGCCGTTTTGCGCACGGACTTCGATGCCGGCCGGATAGCCGATCGCCGCATACTTCCGCCCGCCGACCGTGAACTCGACGCCGCAGAACGGCGGCCCATTCGCGCCCACCTTCGGCAAAGCCGCTGCGGCCTCGCCGGCGTTTAGTCGTCGCTTCTTCGTCGACTCCGCAGTGAACTTCTTGGCATCGAACGGCTCCAGCACGCGCGGGTATTCGACCGCGAACTGCTTCGCGGCGGCGGCGTCGGAAGTCCGCGGATCGAACGCGCCGACGCCGAACAGCACGTGGCTGTCCGGCCGCGCGCCCTGGGCCGTGGCGATCCGCACGTAATTGATCGGCATTGTCCCCCGGGTCACGTCTTCCTCGGTCGGCAGCGACGCGATCGTCGCGCCGGACTTCGCATCCCAAACGCGAATCCGCGGACCCGCGGCTTCCAGCGACGCGGCCGCCACAAAACGTGCCGAGCCGTCGACGGCTACGGCGGTGATCCATCCGGAAGTTTCATTTTCGTCGAGAGGCGGCGAACCTTTCGACGACTGAATGGCGACTCGCGAAACGCCGGCGAACACATCTCGAACGCCACGCACCGCCACGCCGCCATTTGGGCCGCCTTGATCGCCGGCAAGAATCCACGGCCACGTTTCGTACCGATACCCACCGGGAAACTTGATCCAGCTGCCGCCGGCCTTGATCTCCAGCGGCGCGGTGGCCGACGTGACTTGCTTGCCTGGCGGCACCGACACGGTACGCGGCGACGCTCCCTCGCGTAGTCGTACTTCGACGTTGCCGTTGATCGAATCGCGATTGACCAGCACGCTCGATCGACCGCCGCCGACGAGTTTCACGTGCCGAAAGCCCGGCCGAAACGTCAACGCGAGGTCGTCGCCACGCGTCGCGTCGCCGGCGATCGTATGAGCCTGCCACTTCTCGTCGTCGAGCCAAGACAGTCCGCGAATCACGTAGTCGGCAACCAGCGTGTTGTGGTCGTCGCAGGCAAGCTTTGCGATCTCGGTTCGCTTTCCGCTCACCGTGTCGAACACTTCGACCGCGCCTCCCGAGTTGTCCGTCAGGTTGCCGGCCGTGGCGAGTTTCTTCCCGTCGGGACTGAGCCGCAGGTGCCGGGCGCGGCTGACGCTGGTCTCGATCGTGTGCAGCAATTTCGGCGACGGCGCGAGTCGCCACAGCAGCACCTTGGCATTTGGCTGGCCGATGTCTGGCTCGGCGTCGTAGCCGACGGCCAACAGTCCCGATTTTTCGTGAACGTCGAGCGCGAACACGGTTTGATTTCGCCGCTCGCGCACGTCGGGATGCAGCAACACCTGCGTCCGCTCGGGATCGGCCACGTCGATCAGGTTCACCTGGCTCGTCTTCACGCCGACGCCGCCGATGGCCGCATATTCCCGGCCACCGAGGCGAAACACGCGCATCGCCAAAATCGCGCCGATGCGGTCGCGATAGATCGGCCACAGCAGCTCGCCGCGGTATGCTAGCGACGTGATGGCCTCGCCATTCGTTCCGTCACCGCGGACGATCGACCACACCCGGACGACCTTATCCTCGCCACAGGCGTACAGCCGCACGTCGTCTTCCGTGCCGCCGAACGCGATCGCGGTCACGCGAGCGGTCGGCGATTGACTCGCCGGCCGAAGAATCGGGTTCGTCCGCTCGCGCCGCGCGGCGTCGACGTCGATGCCGCCGCCAGCGTCATCCGTGCGGCCGGTTCGACACATCGCGCCGACCGCCAGCAGCGCGAACAGGAAAAGACGTCGCACCACTGGCGAGCCGACTTCGTTCAAGACGGCCGCCTCGGGACGGCCTCGTATGGGACGGCTTGCCGACACGTTACGTCTCTGCTTCGAAGGGCGTCTTCCGCTGATGAACAATGGCGATAACGCCAGCGGCACGCGGCTCGTCCACAACCGCGTGCCGCCGCATTATCTCATTCTACACGAAATAGTCGTCGCGAACGCGGCGTTTTCCACCTACTGCACGTCCTCGTAGCGAAACCGCTTGGCGAACTTCGTGTGCGGCTTGCCGTCGATCTCAACGTAGGGATAAACGAGGAAATTCACCGGCCCTGCCTTGGGCGCCGGGTCGAGCACCAAATCGCGGCCGGTGGTGAACGTCACACGGTCAGCCGTCAGGTTGCCGAAGTAGTACTGTTTCATGTCGGGATGCTTGTCGGCCTCGGAGATATCGACCGCTTCCCAGCGCCCGTCGTTGATGAACTTGGCCCAGCAGTGATATCCGCCGACCTCGCCTTTGCCTTGGGTCTCGGGAATCGGAAAACCCATCTCGAACTTGGCGGGGATTTTCAAGTCGCGGCACGCGCCGATGAATACGCTGTGGAAATCCGTGCAGTTGCCGTATTTCGAATCGCACGCCCAAACCGCGTCGCCGCGGCCCCAGGGCTGTCCGTCGGGCTTGTCGTACTTCATCAGGTCGTCGACCGCGTAGTACAGCGCCAGCGCTTTGGCCGACGTGTCGCCGTCGGGCGCTCGCTCGCCCACCAGTTTCTTCAGCAGCGAGCCGTCGACCGGAATCATCTTCGACGAGACGAGATGTTCGTCGGGTATTTTTCCGGGCGCGGCTTCGCCATGACCTGCGAGCAATTCGCGTCGCTCGACGAGATACTCGGCATCGAGGGCGATTTCACCCTTCGCGTCGGCGATGGCCTCGAAGTAGATGATATGATTGCCGAACGTCGTTTCCGTGCTGTGCCGCGGCTCGCCCGGCGTGCGGGCGACGATCAGCTTGACGTTCTGTTCGTGATTGCTCGACGCGACCGGAATCCACACGCGCGCCCTTGCGCCGGGTGGCAATTCGTTGATCGTCGCCCCGTAGTAGAATTTGAACTTGCGAACTTTCGGCGCTTGCTTCGCCTCGTCCGCGGTCGCGAAACCCAAGGTCGCTGTCGCGACCAACCCGAGCGCCAGACCGACGCTCCTCAGAGCTACCCATCCGGACGCGCCGGACGAATTGGAACACAGCATCACAGATGCCTCCCAAGCAAAAAAAATCCGGCGATTGCCAGCACGAACCGTTCGCGCATACGCCTCGCCGAACAGATCGGTAGATTATAGCAGGCGGTCAAGGCCGGCGCGAGCGCCGAACGTAACGCTAACCGGCCACGCGCGGGCGCTGACGTTCCGCCGAGAATCCGACTGTGGTGGGCGACGCCAGCGGCTCGGTCGCGTCGATGCGTTGCCCCAACGGCGAAGGCTGTCGGCGCGCCGGCAACTGACCTTCCTTGCGCGTGCCCGACTCGGCCCACGCCGCCGCTTCATCCGTCAGCCGGTTCAAAAACCGCTCCATCGCCTCGCGATAGTGCTCGATGCCGTCGCGATCCAAGTCCGGCGGAATCTGAATCCGTGGACTGACCACCGCCCGAGCACGCGAGAACGGCCGTGGAACCGCGAACCGATCCCAACTATTGAGCCGCCAAGGCCGGTCGTACCCAAAGCCCATCAATACCAACGGCAGGCCCAACTTCGACGACAGGTAAACCGGCCCCTGGGCCATCTTGCGCCGCGGACCGCGCGGGCCGTCGGGCGTGATCGTCAAATGCATCTGCTTGCCGCGGCGAAGCAACTCGCGAACCGCCGTCACCGATCCGCGATACGTCGAACCGCGGACGAACTCGAACCCCAGGTGATACGCCGCCCGCGACAGCACGTCGGCGTCGCGATGCTGGCTGAGCAGCATCACCAGATTGTTATGTCCCCGCAAATAAATCGGGAACAGAATGTTCTCGTGCCAGAAACAATAGATGCTCGCCGTGCGGCATTCGGGAAACACCGGATCGATCGTCCGGTCGTAGTAAGCCGCCTGGTAGTCGAGCGTGCTCATCCAAGCGCGAATCGCCGTCGCGCCGAACAATCCGCCGAACTTGTTGACCAGTGCGGTGGTGAATTTCATCGCCGGGCATCCTTGCCGGTGGGAACAAATGTCGAATGCCGCGTCCAAGCGATTCGAGGAAGTGGCGTCGGTTAATTAACCACAGAGGTTCACGGAGGAGGAACACAGAGGTACACGGAGAGGGATGTTTTTGAAGACTGCAACGTGATGAGCGAAAACTGGAAATGCAACTCGTCGATACACCGCAAGTCCCAGCACATCAGCCACCACTTCCGTCTCAACCTTCCTCTGTGAGATTCTCCGTGCTCCCCCTCCGTGTTCTCTGTGGTTAAACTACCAACGCAAGGTTCACGCTTAAGACCTACGGCTGCGAACTGCTTCCCGGGCCTTTCGCCGTGATCTTCAGTAGCGCGCCCGGCTTGGCTTCCTCGCCCTCTTTGGCCGTACCGAAAACCGTCACGTACAGCGTGCCGTCGTCGGCGAACGCCAGTGCCGACGGCTTGTCGAGCGTCGCCAACCGCGTCACTGCGACGGCCTTTTCGGGGTCGTCGTTTTTCTTGCCGTCGTCGTCCAAACGGAACAAGCCGCCTTCTTCGGGCTTGGCCCAAGCGTAATCGACGCCGTAGAGCAACTGGCCTTCGACCGGTTTGGTGCCTTCGTAGCCGAGCGCCTTGCCCGTCGGGCCGTAAGCCAAGCCGGCGAGGTCGTGCAGCCCGGTCTTGAGCTTCATCAGTAGTTTGCCGTCCGGCACGCTGTACCACGTCAGCAAGCTGTCGCCCGGCACATTCACCTCGCCGCATTGACCAACGACCAGCCGGCCCTTGGGGCTGATCGCCAACGCGACCGGGGCGTCGACCTCGGTGGCCACTTTGGTGGCGACGCCGCGGCGGAAATTCTCGAATTTGCCATCCTTCAGATCGGCCATCGCGATCCAGCCCTTGGTGTCGTCGCCGTTGGCGGTCGTGAACAGGCGGTCCTTGGTGATCGCCAGCGCGTAGTAATTACCCTCGGCCTGCGAGTCGTCGGTCTTGCCCAACGGACCGAGCTTTTGCTTTGCGGCGTCGACGGCGATCGACTTGCCCGCTTCAGGAACTTCGAACACGTACACGAGTTCTTCTTCGTCCACCTTGCCGCCGTCGCTGACGACCAGCGTGTTCTTGTCGAGGAACGCCAGGCCAAGCGGTCCGATGTCGTAGGTCGGCCCTTTACCGTATTTGTCGAGCGTGAAACCCGTGATGACGTCTTCGGCCTTCTTGTCCTTTACGTTGTAGCGGATGATCTTCGCGGCACCGCTGTCGGCCACGAATAGGTCGCCCGTCTCTGGCTGCACGGCGACGCCGGTCGGGTTGTTCAGGCCGGGCAACACGGTTTCGACTTGCACCAGGTCTTCGGCCGTGGCCAGGCTCGACCATCCGATGATCAACGCGGCGATGCTAAGCTTCAACAATCGATTCATGGTTCGTGGGTCTCCAATGCGGGATGCTGTAGGGTGCTCTGCGAGCACCGCTGGATAACTTGGCGTTTAGGACAACTTGGCGTTTTGGATCTTGCGAAAGGTGCTCGCAGAGCATCCTACATGAGCCAGGGCAGTTTAACGACTCCTCGGCGTTCTGCCAGCGGCAGTTTCGACGGCGACCGCGAATTACTCCGGAAATTTCGGCGGCTTTACCTCCGGATAATCCGCGCCGGCTAGCCCTTCTTTGAGAAACGTCACCAGGTCTTTTTTCTGCTCGTCGGTCAAATTCAGCGGGAAAATGGCTTCGTCGAGCTGCGGATTCGGAGTGCCGCCCTTGTTGTAGTATTCCACCACGTCGTCGATCGTATTGAGGCGGCCGTCGTGCATGTACGGCCCCGTGCGGGCGATTTCCCGCAGCGTCGGCGTCTTGAATGCGCCGCGGTCGCCTTCAAGCTTGCTTTCCGACTTACGTCCTTCGTCGGGTTGCTCGTGTTCCATGCCGATGCCGATGTTGTGAAACGCGCCGTCGGTGAAATTCGGTCCGCTGTGACACGAACTGCACTGCGCCTTGTTGAAAAACACGACTCGGCCGCGCTCACCCGCTTCGCTGAGAGCCTTGGTGTCGCCGGCCTTGTAGCGATCGAACGGAGCGTCGCCGGAAAGCACGGTTCGCTCGAATGAAGCGATTGCTTTGGCCACGCCGGCGGAAGTTGCGTCGGTGCCGAACACTCCTTGAAACTGCTTCTTGTAACCCTCGATCTTGTTGAGCTTCTCGACCAGCTCTTCGAGCGTGAGATCCATTTCGATCGGATTTTGGATCGGCCCCAATGCCTGCCCTTCGAGTTCGGCAGCGCGGCCGTCCCAGAATTGAAAGTGCTGGTACGCCGAATTCACGATCGTCGGCGCGCTGCGGCCGCCCTTCTGGCCACCGATGCCCGTGGCGACCGCCTCCCCGTTCGACCAGCCCTTGGCCGGGTCGTGACACGATGCGCAACTGACCGTGTTGTCGCGCGACAAACGCGGATCGAAGTACAACTGCTTGCCCAGCTCGATCTTCGCCTCGGTCAGCGGGTTGTCCGACGGAACCGGCAGCGCGGCGAGTCCGGCCGGCGGCTTGACGGCTTCCGCCGCCGCTGCCGGGGACGTCGTTGCCGGGGATGTTGTTGCGGCCGACGCCAGCAGCAGCAACAGGCAAGGAATCCGCGCGATACGCATGAATGCACTCGTTAGATAGTGGCGGGAATCGTGGGGTGGGATCGACATTGGCCCGGTGGCCCATGTCGACGAGCAACGCGGTAGGTTCGCCACGTCATTCGCAGCCCCGAATTCAGCGGGGCAGTTTGGCCAACCTACGCGAACGAATCGCGGCAATGGCCGGCGCGGCAACGTCGGCCGCCAAGCTCGGCTCCACGGCATTCGCGCTTTCGGCAGCGTCCGCCCGAAGCGCCCATATTGTCACGGACGCGGCGGCGCATTTCAAGACATGGCCCACGCGATGACAGGCGACAGACGCCACACCGCTATAATCGCCCCACACGGCGTTGCCCCACACGATGGCGGGGTCGACGTTTATTTCACGCGCCGAGCCGATTGAATGACGATCGGCCGCGTGGGCAGCGCCTCGAAAACCACGTCGTCGTAGACCGGCGGTTCGACTACCGGCGGTTCGACGGCCGGCGGTGCGGTTGGACTTGCAGCGGCTACCGCTGTGCCACCAACGCTGGAATCGGCAGCCGCTTCGACGCCGCCGTTCTGGCCGACCGGTTGGGCGGCGACTTTCTTCGCCGCCGCAGGTCGCGGCCGTGCGATCTTCACCGTCGTGGTCTGTGCCGGGACGTTCGCAATGGCCTCGATCACGTCCCAGCCCTCGACCACTTCGCCGAACACACAATAACCGTATTGGTCGGACCCGTCTTCGGAAATCTCACGGCTCTTGTAGTCGAGGAACAGGTTGTCGGCCAGATTGATGAGAAACTGGCTCGTGGCGCTGTCGACCGCGCCCGGCGAGCGGACCATCGCCACGGTTGCGCGAGCGTTCTTCAGTCCGTTGTAGGCTTCATTGCGAATCGCCACGCGCGTCGGCTTGGGCTGCATTTGCTCCGTATACCCACCGGCGGCGACCACGAACCCTTTGTCGACCTGATGGAACACCGTGCCTTGATAAAAGCCTGATCCGACGTAATTGAGAAAGTTGTCGACGGTCTGTTCGGCCTTCGCGCGATCGAGTTTGAGCTTGAACGTGCCGGCGGTCGTCGTGAATTCGACGATCGGAAACAGATCGGCCTGGCGGCGAGCTTCGCGCTCACGGTCGGCGTCGGATTGTTGCGACGCGGTCGAGCCGCTGCCCGAGCCTTCGTCCTCGGAAATGCTCGCCGTCGGCGCGTCGCCCGATCCGCAACCCAGCGCGGCGGCCAACAAGGCGACTCCCGACAAGATCCAAATAGATAGCGTGCTTCGTCGCATCGCGATGCCTCCGTGCATTTTCCGTGTAACGTATCGCGCGGCGTCGGCGTCGTCCGTGAAGCCGAAAACCGCGGCGGGATGTTCCCCATCCGCGCTGGCAAGCATGTCTTCGCCCCGCCACGCGAATGGGCGGCGTATCATCCGCGCAAACGCCGGCCGGTGCAACATCGATTCGGCCCAAATTTTTTTCCAGCGGCGGCGCAGTGCTTCGGCCACGGCCGACCAATGTTCGCACTTGTGCCCCGCCGGACGAACCACAAAAATCCGCCCCCAATCTTGCTCCGTTTGACATAAGCGTGTCGCTTGCAAACGCCCCACGCCGCGCAGACCACCCGGCTTAATGCGGTTGGATGTTGCCGAGACGTCAATAGTTCGCCAATCCGCAAAGTTACTCAATCGGGCGGCGACGAAACGACGATTTTGAACCAATGCGCGACGCGGCGACGAGCTAAAGGGCCCGCCATGCAAGCGATCCGCCACCGGAAATCGAGCGAACATGTTGCAGCGAACCATGCAGATCGAGCGGCTCGAATCGCGTGCGACGCCCGCCGTTCTGTTGGCCGATAGCTTCGCGTCGCTGGCCTTCAATCCGGTGTTCTGGGATACCGCGACGCTGGCCACGATCGCACCGGCCGCGTCCGCGGCGAGCGCGCCGCTGGCCGCCCGATTCAACGGAAACGCGGCCGGCGGCGACGAACTGCGATCGGTCGAATTCCCCGTTGCCGGCGCGACGTCCGCGACGCTGAGTTACTCGTTCGCCCGCACGGGCGCGGGCAGCCGGCCGCAATCGGCCGAGGATCTCGTCGTCGAGCTACGCACCAACGGCGGCGCTTGGACCGAAGTCGCCCGCCATTTGGCCACCGAGCCGGACATGGCTGCGATGGCCCGCCGTTCGATTACGGTCGCCCTGCCGCCGGATGCGACGACGTTTCAACTTCGCGTGCGCCACTTGGGCGTGCGGCCGCAACTCGGCGACTATTGGCTCGACGACGTCTCGCTCGTCACCGGCAACGCACAAGTTTCCGGCCGCCTGTGGTTCGACCGCGACGAAAATGCTTTGGCCGACGCCGAGGACATTCCGCTCTCCGGCTGGGCCGTTTTCGCCGACGTGAATCGCAATGGAACGCTCGACGCCGGCGAGCCGCGCACGATCACGGACGCAGACGGCAATTACACGCTCGCCGAACTGCCGCCGGGCGGATACGCAATTCGCCCCGACGTGCCCATCGGCTGGTACGCCACCGGACCGCGGCACGATCATCTCGTCCATCGCGACGACATTCGCACGAGCGACGCCGCCGAACTCGCCGGCGCACGGGCCGTCGTGGCCAGCGGTGACGGACGCTTCCTGTACGTCGCGGCAAGTCAAACCGGTGCGATCGCGGTTATCGAACGTTCCGCCGACGGCGATCTCAATGTGTTGCAGATCGTCACCGGCGACGCCATCGGCGGACAGACCTTAGCCGACGTCGCCGCGCTCGCGCTGAGCGGTGACGGCCGCTCGTTGTATGCCGCCCTAGGCGAGTCCGATGCGCTCGTCGTTCTCGATCGCGACGATGCGACCGGCTTGCTCGCGTGGCGGGAAACTCTGCCGGCCGCAGACGTCGCCGCGCCGTTCGACTTTCCCGCAGCGCTGCTCGTCAGTCCCGACGGACGACAGCTCTACGTCGCGGCCAGCAATTCGGCCACACTGCTCACGTTCGCTCGCGACGACGTTACCGGCGAACTCGCTCTGGCCGATTCGCTCGCTCTGGGCGGTGCAGGCCTGGCCGGCGCGTCGGCGATTGCGATCAGCCCCGACGGACGCAGCCTGTACGTCGCGGCCAGCGGCGATAAGGCGCTCGTGACGCTCGCTCGCAACGTATCGACTGGCCAACTCAGCCACATCGAAACGCTGCTCGACGACACATCGAGGGCCGGCGGACTCGATGGCGCGAGCGCCGTGGCCGTCAGTCCGGATGGCCGGCACGTCGTTGTGGCGGGCGGCTTCGACGACGCGCTGGCCGTGTTCGCCCGCAATGCCACGACGGGGCGGCTCGAATTTCGCGATCTCGTCGCCAACGGCGCGGCGGGCACGCCCTCGCTCGATGGTCCGCAAAGCCTCGCCTTTACTCCCGACGGCCAATCGCTATTCGTCGCCGCCATCAACAGCGACGCAATTACGGCGTTTCACCGCGACGCCGCATCGGGCCAACTGACGCCGGTGCTCGTCCTGGACGGCGGCATCGGTCCGTCGCCGGGGCTAGACGGCGTGCGGTCGCTCGCGATCCTGCCGGACGGCGGCGTTGTGGCTGCCGCATTTCACAACCCGAGCGTCGTCTCGTTCGTCGCCGATGCGGCGCAGGCAAATCTGTCACTCGCCAACGGTCAGAAAATCGCGTCCATCGACTTCGGCCTGTCGCGCGATTCGGCCCAATGGAAAGGCGCAGGCAACGACACGCTGTGGTCGACGCCGACCAATTGGCACGGCAACGTCCCGCCGCTCGACGGCGAGGCGATCACGATCGCCGCCGCCGAAGGCACGCTCGTCGAGAGCGTCAATGATCTCGGCGAAGACTTTTCGATCGCGCGACTGACCTTGCACGGCGGCGGCGGCGATTTGTCCGGCGACCCGCTCACTTTCTTGGATAACGCCGCAACCGGCGCGCCGACGATCGTCGCCACGCAAGGGCCGCATCGAATCGCCGCGGACGTGCGGTTCGGCGGACCGGCCACGATCGCGCTCGGCGACTCGACAGCCGCCGAAGAGGGCGCGCCGCTCGTCGGCGATTTGCTGATCGCCGGCGACATGCAAGGCAACGCCGTGACGCTCGTCGGCTCGGGCCGAGCCAATCTCACCGGCGACGTCGAGCTCGGCGGACGCCTGACCGTCGCCGGCGGAACGCTGCAAATCGACGGCACGTTCGCCGCCACCGACGTCGTCGTCAACGCGCTAGCGACACTGGCCGGAAAAGGACTGGTGGCGTCGACCGTCGCCGTCGAATCCGACGCACAGCTTTCGCCGGGCGGCATGGTCATCGCAGCGTCCACGCCTGCTGCCGGAGCCGCGGCCACATCGTCGAGCAATAGCGTCGACTCCGCGTCAGTCGTGGGCACGATCTCGTCGGGCGACCTGACGCTCTCCAGCGGAGCGACGCTGATGATCGACATCCTTGCCGACGAAGTGTCCGCCATCCACGACGCCGTCGCCGTCGCCGGCGGAGTGACAATCGACGGCGCGATTCTCGCGTTCGTGCTGGCCGGGCGATTGCCGATCGACGTCGAATACGTGATCGTCGACAACGACGGAACCGATCCGATCGTCGGCCAGTTCACCGGCGTGAGCGAAAACGCCTATTTCGAGATCGACGGCCAACGCTTCCGACTCAGCTACGTCGGCGGCGACGGCAACGATATTTCAATCTATGCCCCGCCGACGGGCGAAGTATTCGGCCGCGCGTGGCGCGACGACAACGCCAACCGCACGATCGACTCCGGTGAACCGCCGCTCGCCGCCTGGACCGTGTTTGCCGACGTCAACGGCAACGGCAACCTCGATCCCGGCGAGCCAACCGCCGCGACCGACGCCAATGGAGAATACCACTTGTTGCGCGTGCCCGTCGGTCGCACGCGCATCTTGCCATTGCTCGTCGACGGCTGGCAAGCCACAACGCCCGCGCCGCTGGTCGACTTCATCAACCACGTCGAAACGACGTCGATTCCGACGGGCAGTACGTCGCCGCGGCTCGACGGAGTCCGTGGCGTGACGATCAGCGGCGACGGCCGGCACGCTTATACGGTCGCCAACAACGACGACGCGCTCGTCACGTTCCGTCGCGATACGTTCAGCGGACGGCTCAGCTTCGTCGGCGAAGCCCGCGACGGCATCGACGGCGTAAACGGACTCAACGGCGCTCGCGGCGTGGCGATCAGCGGCGACGGTCGCCACGTTTACGTCGCCGGGTACTTCGACGACGCCGTCGCCACGTTCGCACGCAACGCGATTACAGGCGAACTGACGCTCGTCGAAGCGCTGCTCGACAACACGTCGGGCGTCGACGGACTCGACGGCGCCACGGCCGTGATCGTCAGTCCAGACGATCGGCACGTGTACGTCGCCGGCTATCTCGACGACGCGGTCGCGGTTTTTTCGCGCGATGCGTTGTCCGGACGATTGGCCTACGTCGGGCGGATGCGCGATGGCGTCGGCGGCATCAACGGACTCGACGGAGCGCATGGACTGGCGATCAGCCCGGACGGCAAGCATCTGTATGTCGCCGGTGCGACCGACAACGCCCTGGCCGTGTTCCGCCGCGATTCGGCCAGCGGAAACCTCACGTTTGCCGCCGTGCTCGTCGACGGCCAAGGCGGCGTAACGACGCTCGGCGTCGCCCGATCGGTCGCGGTCAGTCCGGACGGGCGATTCGTGTTCGCGGAGGCCGAACTCGACAATGCGGTCACCACGTTTCGCCGCGACGCCGCGACGGGTTTGTTGACGGTGGCGTCGATTGCACGCAGCGGAACTGCCGGCATCGGGGGAATGAATGGCCCGACGGCGGTCGTCGTCAGCCCCGACGGCCAGCGGCTGTACGTGGCGTCGTCCGGTGACGACGCCCTGGTGGCTTTCGACGTCGATCGCATCAGCGGCGTGCTCGTTTACCGCGAGCATTTATCGTATCCGACGACCAGTGGCCTCGACGGCGCGGCGGCGGTTGCCCTGTCGCCCGACGGCGATCACATTTATGTCGCCGGCCAGAACAGCGACGCGGTCGTCTTCGCGGCGCGGACGTTGCCTTCGGACGTCGTCGTGCTCTCGCCGGGCGAGATCGTCGTCGGCATCGACCACGGCGCTATCAATCCGCCGCCGCGGGTCGTGGCCATCGCGGCGCGTTCGTCCGGCTGGTCGACCAGCTTCACGGCAAGCCTCAATCCCAACCCGACGGGCATCGCCGGATTGCCCCTCGCCGAGAGTGTGGTGAACCTCTCTCCATATCCCGGCATCGACGAGTTCGTCGTCCGCTTCAACGAAAACGTTGCCCCGCGTTCCGTGGATTTTGACGTATTCGGTGTTGCCCAGCCAGCGTACCGGCCAGCGCTCGTTTCCTACGACGCGGCGACCTTTACGGCGGTGTGGCGGGTGTTTGCGCCCATCGACGCCGACAAGCTGCTCGTGCAAGTTTCCGCCAACTTGATGGATACCGGCGGCGCAATGCTCGGAAGTGACGTAGTGCGGCGGCTCGACGTGTTGGGCGGTTCGACGGCGGGCGGGAACGTCCAACCGGCGGACCTGACGCGCGTGTTGGTCGGGTTGTTCGCGCGGATCGGTCTGCCGGGCTACGACGCAACCGCCGACATCAACGGCGACGGACGCGTGAATTACGTCGACGCGATTCTCGCCCGCAATCTGGTCGGCAACGAACTTCCGACCGGCGAACCAACCGCGGCGCAATTGCCGCCGGCGGTCGCTGCGGCATATCTCGACGGCGCCGCGTGGAGCGGCGAATTTCGCCAGTCGCTCGCCGACGCAACTTTAGGCGACGCCGCGTGGGGCTGGAGCATCGCCGCGGGACTTGGCCAATCGGCCGGCGCTCCGTGGACGAACGTCGACCAAATTCGCGTTCGCTTCACCGATGACGTCGTCATCGGCGCGACAGATCTAAACGTTGCCGGAAACGCCGCAATCGTCGCCGTAAGTGGATTCTCTTACGACGCGGCGACGCATACCGCGACCTGGACGCTGACCGCGCCGCTTTCCGCCGGCGAGTGGATGATCGCCATCGTCGATGGCGTCGCTAGCCCGTCCGGCGTCCGGCTCGACGGCGAAACCAGCGCATTGTCGCCGCGCTGGCCCAGCGGGGACGGAATACCGGGCGGGTCGTTCGCGGCTTCCGTGCAGATCGCGCCCGGCGACGCCGATGGCGACGGCTCGACCGATTCGGTCGATGCGGCGGTCGTTCGCGCGGCGCTGTTCTCGTTCGCTGGCAGCCAGCGGTACGATCCGCTGGCAGACATCGACGCCAACGGCCGCGTGAATTACGTCGACTTTATCCTGGCTCGCAACGCTCTCGGCTCGCCGCCAATCGATTCGTCCCACGCCGCGCCGCCCGCATTGGTCGTTTCCGTCACCCTGCGGGCCGCCAGTGCCCAAGCGCTGGTCGTGGCGGCGCCGCAACGGCGAGACGTTTCGGCCGCTCCATCTCTGACGGCCCTCGCCGCTGGCCGCCGCAGTCGGATTCCAGCGAACGACCGCGCCGAGGACGAACTGTTCGCGCGATCCGATGAAATGGCCGCCGCAGTCGAAAGGCCACGCGCCACACGCCGCGATACGTTACTTCGACGCGCGGCTTAGCGTGTAAATCTCGCCGCTACGCGCAAGGAAATACGATTCGCCGGCTTCGTCCTCGCCGAACGACATCACGGGCAACGGCTGAGCGTGGATCGGCCGATTCGCCGTGACCGTTTTGCTTTGGGCGTCGTAGGACAGCGCCCACATCAGGCCGGTGACGTAATCGGCGTACAGGTACATGCCGTCGAGTTCCGGCAACTTCTTGCCGCGATAGACGTGGCCGCCGGTGATCGACTTGCCGACGTTGTGGTGATACTCCCAAATCGGATCGATCAGATCGTCGCGCTTGCCGACGCCGTCCTTGCCGAACGGGTGCGTCCCCTCACGGATGCTCCAGCCGTAGTTTCCGCCGCGGCGGATGATATTGATCTCTTCCCACAAGTCCTGTCCGACGTCGCCGGCCCATAGCGTGCCCGTCTTGCGATCGAACGCCATTCGCCAGATGTTGCGCACGCCGTAGGCCCAAATTTCGCCTTTGGCGTCTTTGCGGCCGACGAAGGGATTGTCTTTCGGCACGGCGTACTTCTTGCCGGCGTCGCGATGATCGACGTCGATCCGCAGAATCGAGGCGAACCAGGTATTCAAATTCTGCCCGTTGCCGTGCGGATCGCCGCCCGCGCCGCCGTCGCCCAGGCCGATATACAGATACCCATCGGGGCCGAACACGATCGTGCCGCCCTTGTGATTCCAATACGGATGCGTGAGCCGCCAGATTTCTTCCTCGGAATCGGGATCGGCCCGATTGGGATCGTCCTTGCTCACGCGGAATCGGGAAATGACGGTCGTGAGCGGCTTTTCGGTCGTCGAGTAATAGACGAAGAACTGCCCGTTCTCCTTGAACTTCGGATGAAACGCCACGCCAAGCAGACCCTGCTCGTTCTCTTTCTCGTTGTACAGCGTCCTGTCTGATATATCGAGAAACTGCGTCGTTTCGTCGCCGGCCGCGTCCTTGGGCAGGATGTGGATCACGCCTTTCTGCGCAACGAGGAACGTCCGCTGCGTGCCATCACCGGCGTGGGTCAGCAGCACGGGCAGATCGAACTTGAGATTCGGATACGCCCGCACGGCTTCGATCGCCAGCGGCGAAGTATCGACCTCGGCGGCCGAGGCGAAACGCACCGCGGACAGTACGAACAGGGCGACGAAGGAGAGCGACAAAACTCGGACGATTTGCATAACGAAGTTCTTTCATTCTGGCGTCAATCGAGGCGCATCGCGACAACGGAATCCCACATGATAATCGAGGATTTCCGTCAACGCGAGCGCCCGATTTCGCCGATGCTTCGCGTTTCAACTCGCCGCGGCTTCGATGAATCCGCTGAGTTGCCCGCTGCGAACGGGGTTTTGCAGTTTCTTCACCGCCTTGGCTTCGATCTGGCGGACCCGCTCGCGCGTGACGCGAAAGATTCGCCCGACTTCTTCGAGCGTGTAGGAATAGCCGTCCGACAGACCGTATCGCAGCCGGATGATCTCGCGCTCGCGATACGTGAGCGTCTTGAGCAGCGCTTCGATCTTCGTCCGCAACATCCCCTGCGCCGCCGACTTCATCGGCGTGATCGTGTCGCGGTCTTCGACGAACTCGCCGAACGTGCTGTCCTCGGTTTCGCCTACCGGGCGGTCCAGGCTCACCGGCTGGCGGCCGATGTGCATCACGCGGCGGGTTTCGTCGAGGCTGATGCCCGACGCTTCGGCGGTTTCCTCCGCGGTCGGCTCGCGGCCCAACTCTTGTTGCAGCCGCTTGGCCGCGGTGCGGAGCTTGGAGAGCACGTCGATCATGTGGACCGGAATGCGGATCGTGCGGGCCTGATCCGCGATGGCTCGCGTGATCGCCTGGCGAATCCACCACGTGGCGTAGGTCGAAAACTTGAAGCCGCGGCGATACTCGTACTTGTCGACCGCCCGCATCAAGCCCGTGTTACCTTCTTGAATCAAGTCGAGAAAGCTCAAGCCGCGGTTGCGGTACTTCTTGGCGATCGACACCACCAGCCGCAGGTTGCCGCTGGAAAGTTGCCGCTTCACCTGCTCGTAGTCGCGATACTGCCGCATCATGCGGCGACACCGCTCGGTCAGACTCCGCGGACTTTCCTGCGTCTTTTCGCACAGCTCGCGCAACTCCCGCCGCAGCTTGCGGCGCTGATTGTCCGACCCCGGCGTCGCGTCGTCGCGCAATTCGACCAGCCGCGCCTGCACTTGGTTCATCCGCTCCGAAACTTCACGCACCTGCCGGGCAAGCGGCGCAACCCGCCGCGTCCGCAGACTAAGCTCTTCGACCAGCGTCAGCAGTTTCCGCCGCCGGCGAATAAACTGATGGCGCGCGTCCGCCCGTTCGTCCGGCGTCGCGCTCTTGCGGATCAAGAACCGGAAGTCGCGGGCGTTCTGTTTCAAAAGCCCGTCCAGGGTCCGCAGATTATGCGGCATGCGGGCGGATATCTGCTCCTTCGTCAGACATTCGGTAAGCGACACTTTGATGGTCCGGTCGAACGGCAGCACGCCTTCGTGGACTTTCTTGAGCGTATCGACCGTCGCCCGCATCGCCATGTCGCAACCGAGCAGCGTGCGGCGGAAGCGCTTCCGCGTGATTTCGATCTTCTTGGCCAGCGAAATCTCCTCCTCGCGCGAGAGCAACGGAATCTCCGCCATCTGCGACAGGTACATGCGAATCGGATCGCTGTCCATCTTCGCCCGCGGATCGACGGGCAGCGGCAGCAGATAATCGATATCGGCGGCTTTCTTGAGCGGCAGGATCGTCGACCGCTCTCCGCCGGCTTCACCGTCGACGGCGTCGCCCACCAGTTCGATGCCCTGTTCGTCCAGCGCCGCGATCAGGCTGTCGATCTTCTCGGCGTTGATCGCCTCGTCCGGAAGATACTCGTTGACGTCGTCGTAACTGAGATAGCCTTGTGCTTTGCCCTTGGCGATCAGTTGGGTCAGTTCCAGGTCTTGAATTTCCACCGTAAACATCCTCCTGCGCATCCCTGCGCTCTGGCGGTGGCGGACTATTCGATCGTATCGCCATGCGGCGCGGGGAACGATTGCTCGGACGAGAAAACGAATGGACGGCAAGCGAAGAATGACCTACGGGTTGATTGCCGCGACTCGACGGGCGAGTTCGATCGGCCACTTGCTTCATTCTTCATTCTGCCTGTTGCATTTCCTTCGCGTCTTTGCGCCTTTGCGGTTTATTCCCGCGCGCCGAACGAATCGGGTCGTGCGGCACGATCGACCGACAGCGACATCCTCACCCATCCGTGGGCTTGGAAATGCCTTGCCGGTTGCGCTTCTGCTCGATCATTTGCAGAAGCGACTTCATTTCTTCTTGTTCATCGAGGCGTCGTTCGTCCAGCGCCGCGACCTGTTCGCGGTGCCGGCGTTGTTCTTCGCGATTGCAAAGTGTTTGCAGCAATTGGTCGAGCCGCGACGAAGCGTCGCCCGCGCCGCGAGCGTGACCCTGCTCGTCGAGTTCGACCAGCAGATTGTGTATCGCCGGTTGCTCGAATTCGTTGAGCAGCCGATCCAGCGTCGGCGGAACTCCCCGCCGCCACAACTCGCAACAGGCTACGTACACCTGCCGCGCAGAGAGCGAAGCCAGCCGTTCGACGCGGACCGTTTCGATGATCCGCGGCATTTCGTCGGGCACGAGCAACGCCAGTTCGAGTAGCTCGCGCTCCCACGCCGCAAGCGGTTCGAGCGGCGCTTCATGCACTTTCCGATCAATCCTCTTGGACACGTTGCGTCTCGATCGTCCTCGAATCGTCTTTATTCGCACGCGAAGCTCTTCCTCATGGACCCTAAACTCGCGCGCCAACCGAGATAACACCAAGTTGAGGCGAACTCTTGCGTCACTCGTCGTGCGCTCGTCATTAATTGGAACTGCCCCTACGACGTCGAGGATTCGGTCCAAAGCCAGTCCGCGCCCGTGGATGTCGTTGACGTCAATGTCAGTTGTTGCAACCTGTATGGCGTGATCAAAAGAGTCAACGCTGCTGTCGATCAGGCACTGAAATGCCGTTGTCCCTCGCTGCTGTAGAAAATCGCACGGGTCGAGAGCGTCGGGCAATGTAAGGATACGCAGATCTACTTGCGCCGAGATGAACGAGGCAAGCAGTTCCATCGAACGTTTTCGCCCAGCATCATCGCCGTCTAAGACGAGTGTTACACGACCACCGCGGATTCGCAGTGCATCGAACTGGAGAACGTGCTCGTCGCCTAACGCAGTACCAAGTACGGCCACGGCATTTTGAAAACCATATTGGTGCGCGATGATGCAGTCCGTGTAGCCCTCCATCACAATTGCGTGATTTGACTTGAAAATGCTTTCTCGAGCGAGATTGTAGCCGTAAAACTCGCGGTGCTTATTAAACAGCGGCGTCTCCGGCGAATTGATGTACTTGGCCGGCGGGCGATCCGATTTCTGCGCCGCGGCCAGAGCCGGCAACACGCGGCCGCCCAGCGCGATCGGCCGTCCATTGATATCGCGAATCGGAAACAGCACGCGGCCCTTGAAGCGGTCGTAGTAGCTGCCTCGCTCCGACTTGCCGAGCAAACCGACCCGCTCCATCGTCCTCAATGCCGTCGCCTTGCCCTGCGCCTTCTCGACCAGCCAGTCCCAGCGGTCCGGCGCGAAGCCGAGTTGGTATGCCTCGATGCTTTCCGCCGAAATGCCCCGTTCGGCCAAATAATCGCGAGCCGGCGCGGCTTCGCTCAGATTCAACAACGCGTCGTGGAACAGATCGACCGCCCATTTCATCGCCCGAAACATCGTCGGCTTGTCCGGGCCGGCGTCGCGCTGTTCGTGGGCCGCCACCGGCCGCGCGCCGCCGACATCCGACGAGTCGTCATACTCGCTCGTGGCGTAATCCAACTCATCGTCGCCATAACGGCTCGCCGAACCCTGTCCCCTGTCCCCCGATCCCTGCCCCCTGCTTTCCATCACGATGCCGGCCCGTTCGGCCAGCATCTCCAGCGCCTCGCGAAACTCAACGCCTTCCTTCTGCATCACGAACGAAAAAATGTCGCCGCCGAGATTGCAGACCCAGCATTTGAACGTCTGCCGCTCCTGGTTCACCTGCAAGCTGGGCCGGCTGTCGTCGTGCCACGGGCAAAGGGCGACGTAGTTGCGTCCCTGGCGCCGCATCGGCATGTAGCTGGCCACGAGGTCGACGATATCGACGGCCGCTTTGACTCGCTCTTTGACGTCGGAAAATGGGCCGGACACCGAACGCTCCCTCAGCGCGGCCGAACCGCAATCGTTCGGCGCATAGCACGATCGCGAAATGCAAGTGGATCGAAAGCGGTCGCGGCGAATGCGAAACACTCGACGCGCGACAATCGCCTGGTCGTTTCTCGACCCGACCATCGTCGACCTGATCATCCTTGACTCGATCATATCACCGGCCCATGCGGGAGAGAACCGGCGCGGCCAATCCATTGGCTGCGGCATCTGTTTTGCCCGAGTACGTTGCCGAAAAAAACCGGCCGATACTCGACAAAAACCACCTGCCGCGACGCACCAACCGAGGCCGGCCGCCGTGCAGGATTTCAATAGTCCTAATCCCTGCCGCAACGGTCGTCAATCCGAGAATCCAAATTGACACGCGGCCCGTGCTAGCAGCGCTGGCTTGCCGCGGACCAGGACGTGCCGTGCTACGTAAACTCCGCGCAACGCAGCCGCGGCTTTCTCTCCGCGGCAGGCGCGGTTCGCAGATCGGGCAAGAAACGATCGCTGGCGTTACCACGGCGTTACGGCGGCGTCTCGACAGCGGTGGTCTCGCCGTTGGCCGGGAAATAATACGATCCGTCGGGCCGTTTGGCGAGCGAACGCAATACGCGAATGTCAGCGCGGGCCCAATAAACGAACGCCGCGAAAAAAAGTCCGAAACCGAGCAACACCAGCGGATCCTTGTAGGGCTGCCCGACGCGCTCCATCCGCGAACGCCTCCAGACCTGGATTTTCCCGTCGCGCAAAGCGGCCGCGAGCCACGAACCGTCCGGAGCAAGCTGCACCACGTCGGCGCCCGATCCAGCAAACGGCAGCCGCCCGATGAGGGCAGCCGACTCGACGTCATACAAACACAGATCACCCCATATGAACGCCGCCACGCGCGATCCGTCGGCGGAAATCGTGGGGAACATGGCGGAGTGATTTTCGCACAGCGTCCGTGGATTGCCTACGTCATCAAGTCCAATCACTACGAGGCCGTCGTCGCGCGACGAATACACAACGATCTTGCCCATTGCGTCGATCCGCGCGCTACGGAAATCCATGAATGCATCCTTGGGAAGTGGCAGACTTGCCAACTCTGCGCCAGATTCGACGTCGAAGACGACGATTTGTTTCCCCGCACAGTACACGGCGCGGCTTCCATTCGCACTCAAGGTGGCTAGTAGGAATCCGCCGGTCCTTGGACCGCGTTTCTTCGCGCCGTGGCGTACTGCGCCAGTGAGCGCATTGCGAAAGACGACGCTTTCGTCATTGTTCAACACGGTCAATTCGGACGTGTCGCAAGGTCGTGTACGCTCAGCTCGTCGTAGGGCCATTGCCGCAACAGTTCTCCGCTGTTTGTGTTCCAAACCAGCACGTTCGACTCACCGGGATGGTCCCAGGCCAACCCAATGGCGACCAGTTCGCCCGACGAAGATAACGCCACGCGCGCCGCGCCACGAACGTAAGCAGGTGCCTCGATGGCGCGGATTTGCTCGCCATTGTTCATATCCCAGATGCGCAAGGAATTGTTCTCATCGAGCGAGGCCAACCGCTTACCGTCACTCGACGCGGCCAGCGCCGTGACGGTCGCCGCGTGCCCGTCGAGCGAATCGGCCGACCGCCACGGATTGCGGGCGAAGTACAAGTATCCATGCACCGCGAGGAACGCGGCGGAAAGCAGCACCGCGATCGGACGCGCGTGACGAGTCTTGGTTCGGTACGCCGCCTTCGCCATACGATCGTTGACAAGAATGAGTCGATTGAGCAGGGGCGCGGCAACAGCGTATCCGACCAGAATGCCGATCAATGCGCCGATCAGTTCGCCGCCGTCGGGATAATCGTCCGAACGCAGCAAGTGCACTTGAACCATGAGCGCCGGGAAGAAGATCAGGAACTGCCACGGCTGCCGCCAGAGCGCGGCACCGCAGTTCGGGCAGTTGACGGCGCGACGGCAGCCACAACGCCCATAGCGAAGCGACCTTCGCACGACACTTCGGGCAGCGATGCGGCGCGGGGAGCATAACGGCGTCCAGGGATGGCCGGCGTTATAGCTCACCGATTGTGGCGATGCTCCGGCCGACGCGGCGGGCGCGGATCGCGGTGAGGTTTAGCCGACCCCCACCAGTGTCGTGCTAGTCGAGCACCACGTCAACCGCCGTGTGCGCCAACCGCTCGCGTGCCGCGGCGCGGAGCGCGCGGGTTTGTCCGCGGGCGGCGGCAATCGGCCGGGCGAGCGACGGCGACGCCACGACCGCCGCCGGGGCCGCGGGCGAACCACCGATGCCGAAACCGAGGTTGCCTTGCAGCATGGCGAGGTCCGCGAGAGCCACGCCTGTCGCGCTGCCATCGAAGTTACCGTCGGCCCAACCGCCGGGTCCGCCGAAGTGGGCGGCCAGCGTGGCGGCATCGGCGCGGTCCACGTCGCCGTCGAGATTCGCGTCGCCGTATTGCGTGCCGAGGATGGTTGTCACGAGCACGTCGACGTCGAGTTGATTCACCGAGCCGCTGCCGTTGAGATCGAACCGCGGGTTGCCGTTCGACGGACTGAACGCCGCGTACAGGGCGTCGATGTCCGCCGCGTCGATCGCGCCGCTTTCGTCCACGTCGCCGCGGAGCCAGGTGAACGCCAGCGTTTCGTTGCCGTTGGCCTGCAGCGGGTTGCCGGCCAGGTCGGTCACACCGACGGTCGACAGCGACGCCGTGTAATCGCCACTGGGCAGCACGCCACCGGCGAAACCGGGGAACGTGAACGTGGCCGTGTTGGTCGATGTGTTGTACGACATGGCGATGCTGCCGGACGGCACCGTTTCGCTCGTCGTGCTGTTCGTCAGCGTCAAGTTCGTCGCCGCGATCAGCACTTCCTCGCTGAACACGAACTGCAACCGCTGCGGAGCGACGGACAGATCGACGCTGGACGAAGTTACCAGCGGCGCGATCGAATCGCCCGCCGAGTAGCTGATCGTCAGCTTCGGCCGGCTGGCGAGCGTGCCGTAGTCGGCGCTGCGGATCTGCACGCCGTCAGTGTTCGACGGGTTGTACAGCATCAGCCCGTGGTTGTTGGCCGGGTTGGCGATCCACGATTCGACCAGCGCAACGCCGGCGGCGTTGAGCGTGACGGTTTTTTGCCCGGTCGTGCCGGTGACCAGCGAGCCGACGACGGTCGTGCCGCGGTCGGTCGGGCCGGTTCCGCCGGCGGCGCCCCAGGGTTGGCCGGCGGCGTATTCGTTCCAGTTGGCCTGCGTTTCGCTCCACGGACGCAGCGAGGCGTACAGATCGTAAGCATTGTTGCTGGCGTTGTTCACCTCGAACATGAGGTTGGCCGACTCCACCGTGGCGCCGGCGGGGATCGACGACACGTCCCAGCGGAACAGGCCCCAGGTCTGGCTGTTTGCGTTGCCGCCGGTTGCTTCGGCGTCGGTCTCGATGGTGCCGTCAGCGCCGTGCGTCGATGTGGGTGCCGTCTGTTGCAGCCACGTATCGGCCGTGCCCGTGTAGGCCGGCGTAGGCAGTACGCCGTCCTGGAACGCAATCGTCACCTGGTTGGTCACGCTGACGCTGGTCGACTGGCTCCGCGCGCCTTCCAAATTGGCCAGATTGACCGCCGACACTTCATATTGATACGTCTGGCCGACCAAGACGGTCGTGTCGCTGAACGACGTGGTCGCCGACGTGCCGATTGGCGTGTTGTTGCGGTAGATGCGGTAATGGGCGACGCCGGTCTCCGCGTCGCTGGCGGCGTTCCAGGTCAAGTCAACGCGGCTGGTCGTGGCGGCTGTGCCGGACAGGTTCGTCGGCGCGCTCGGCGGCGTAACGTCGACAATTTCGATGGCGTCGAAGATCACGCCCAGCACGATGTCGCTGCTGGTGGTGCCAACCTGGTGGACCTCGACCGCCAGCACGTTGTCGCCGGCTTGCAGATACTGGGCGCTCAGCAGCGTCGGTGCGAGAAAGGCGCTGGCCTCTTCGGTGGACGCGGCGGTCGTGTCGAAATTGACCGGACCGGGGTCCATGTTGAAGCGATGGATTTCGTGGCCGTTGAGCCAGTAGACCGCGCCGTCGTCGATCAGCCCGCCCAGCCGCAGCAGCACGGCCGCCGGGTCGCCGGCAAAGTTGAAGTGCGTGCGGAAGTAGAACGTCGTCGTATTCGGGGCCACGCCGTCGGCGTTGAGATCCAGCGTCGTGGCGAGCACGGCGGGCGCGGGGAGCGCGCTCGATTCGACGCCCAGCACCGACGGACCCTGCGGCCACGCGGCGTCGTTGTACGCCGTTTCTTTCCACGTCGTGCCAAGATTCGCGCCCGACTGATCGTACCGCCACGTGTCGGTCAGCGTGACCAACTCGAACACGTCCGGCAGGTCCGGCTCGGGATTATCCGCGCCGGGCGTCGGTGGATCGATCGCCGCGATGAGGTCGCCGCCGTTGGGTGTGCGGCCGTCGGAGATGCCCGCCGTTTGCAGGCCGTACACGATCGAGTCGATCGTCGTGGTCGCGACCGCGGCGTTGAGCGCGATCGAACCGCCGGCCGCGTCCAACTCGAAATTCACGTGATCGAATCCAGCCGCGACATTGTTGTCGGCCAGGAACACCGCAAAACCTTCGCCGGCGACGAACGACAGTGGGCGAATGGCGAACAAGCCCGGAGCACCGGCCGGATCGTTCGTCAGGTGCAGGCCGCCGATGTCGACCGGCAGCAGGCTGGGGTTGTACAGTTCGATGAAGTCGGTCGCCACTGCTCCACCCGGGGCGGCGAGCCATTCGTTGAGCTTCACACCACCCGGCAGCGCCGTGGGCAAAGCGACGTTCGCCGAACCGATCGTCGGCTGCGCCAAACGAAACGTGCCGCCAACGCGGGCGATCGACGTGCCATCGAGTTGGCGGCCGAATGTGACCGAGTCGATGAGCGCGCCGCCGTTGGCCGCGGAGTCGTAGAGCAACACTTCGTCGCCGGCTTCGTCGAGCGTGAAGCCGACGTGCGTCTCCGCCGGCGAACCAAGCGCCATATCGGCAAACAGGATCATTCGCTCGCCGGGGCCGAGAATCGTGCCGGGGCCAAACACGTAGAGAGCCGGCTGCGACGGATCATTCGTGATCGACATGCCGGACAGATCGACCGACGCCGCGCCGCCGGCGTTGACCAGTTCGATCATGTCCGAACTCGCGCCGCCGTTGTTGATCGCTTGCGCTTCGTCGATCCGCAGCAGCGCGTCGGGGCTTTCGATGGTGAACGTGGCCGACACCGCCGGGAACAGCCGGCCCACCGTTTCGCCATCGCTGCCGGCGTTCAGTCCGGCCGAACCACGCAACAGGTGCATGTACGGCCCGAACACGGGAATGCCGGAGAAATTGCCGGTCGCCGCGTTGTAATCCGCGTCGTTGGTCATCGAATAGGTGATGTCGATCGCGCCGGCTTGCGGGCCGGTGCCGTCGAAGTTGCGGATGTTATCCTCGTTGTCGGCCACGACGTTGTTGATCGCCGTGATGTGGCCGGTATACGCGCCGTTGCTGCCGTTGTAGCCGTCGCCAAAGCGGATGCCGGCGTTGATCGTGGCATCCGACGACGTGTCGTTGGGATATTTGTTGTCCACGCGCACGGAGACGCTGTTCGTGACGCTCAATTGCGGTCCGCCGTAGCCGGCCTCGAAACCCTGATTCGTGCCGGTCACGACCGTATCGACGACGTTGGCCCAATTGCTGTCGCTCGACGCGAGGCCCTCGTGCGTACAACCTTCGAGCCAACTGGAAATGACGTTGAGCCGCGCCCCGTTGTGGTCCAGGCAATCGTCCTTGGTGTCGATGATGTAGCTGTTCTGGACCAACGACGGCTCGCCGCTGCTGTGGACGCCGTGGAAATACTGCCCGTCGCTGTCGTCGTCGAGGAACCCCGGCGAGTCGTTGGGCAAGTCCTTGATCCAACTGTTGGTGATCTGCATCACGGTGTTGTCGACCTGCCCGCCGGTGTCGCTGTGGGAAATGACGCCCTGGTCGAAGTTGATCCGCGCGTTGCTCTGAGCGCCAAAGCCCTTGCCGGTGTTGTTGATGACGAAGCAGTTCGAGCAGTCGATCGTGCCGGAATTGGCGCGCAATAGCGGCTGGCTGTTGGAGTGGCCGTAAGTGCGGCTGGTGTCGGCGCCGCCTTGGGTGAAGAAAGTGTACGCGAAGTCGCCGCTGGCGGCCGCGCCGCGGATTTCGATGCCGCCCCAGTCCTGCGCCGGATTGATGGCGTTGAACGCCACGGGGTCGGCGGCGGTGCCGTTCGTGGCGATCGCACCGTCGACGAGGATGTTCACCGCGCCGCCTAGCATCACGCGCGTGCCCGGCTGAATCGTCAGCGTGCTGCCGGCGGGAATCGTCAAGTTGCCCGTAATGCGGTGTTCGGTGGTGTTGTCCCAGACGGTATTGCCCGCCAGCGTGCCGCTGTGCGTTTGGACGGGGAAGGTTCCGTCGAGCACATCGATCGCCTTGCCGGTCGAGCCGGTAGCGAGCGAACCGCCAAACGCCAGGGCGAAATCGGCCGAGGCGGTGACCGTCGGCGCGAGCGAGCCGACGCCCTTTTTCACTTTGAAATCGGTGGCGGCCAGTTGCGATCCGTTGGTGAAGCTGGCTGGCGTGGTGAGCAGCGTGTTGATGTTGCCCATCGCGTCGCGGACGCGGACGATCATCGGCAGCGCTTCGCCGGTGCGGGTCCGTGAGGGAACGATCACTTCGGCGTGCTTTTGACCGAAGGCGGGCGTTTGCCCTTGGAACCACTCACCGGCGTCGTTCATGCCGAGCACCTCGACGATATGCTCGCCATTGTCCAGGTCGGCCAGCACGATCGGCTGGCTGACCGGCGTGACGGCGCTGTACGGCCCGCCGTCGACCCGGTAGCGATAGTCCGTAATGCCGGGGCCGGCGACCGTGAACGTTTGGTCGTTGCTCGTCGAAGGTCCGGTCGGCACGCCACCAATCGTCGGGCCAGCCGGCACGTAGGCCCCCATGTCGATGCCGTTGGTCGCCGCGCCGATGGCGGGCGAACCGCTCAGCAGCCGGTAGTTGTTGTTGGCCGCGTCGACGAACATTGGATTCGCGTCGATGTTGCCCGTGCCGAAGCTATGGGCCAGCGCGGTCGAGCCGTCGCTGTACGTTTGCAGCGTGTCGGGCAACAGCGAGTTGTCGACGGTCAACTGCGTTTCGAAGCTGGCCGTCTTGGTCAGGTTTTTGAACAGCAACGCATTGTTGTAGAAAATGTTGCCGTCCAGCGCCGCGCCCATGCCGGGGCCATTGACCGCCGTGCCGCCGATTTCGTTGAACTGGATCGCGGCCAGCGTCGCGCCGACGAAGACGTTGTTTTCGACCGTGGCGAAGGCGTCCTCTTTGAGGAGCATATGGTGGTCGTTGTTGACGAAGATATTGTGGACGACCGTGATCTGCGTACGGTTGGTTTCGCCGGTCTGCGGCAGGCCGGTGGCGATGGCGTTTGATGTGGTCGCACGGCTGGTGGTGCGATGGAAGTTCATGAACACGTTGCCCTCGATGTGGGCGTCGGTGCCGTCGAGATCGAGGCCGTCGTCGCCACCGCCGAGGAACACGTTGTTGAGAATCTGCATCACGGGACCGGGGCGGTCCGCGCCGAGAATGTCGACGACGTCGTTGGCGCCGCCGCCGTTGTTGCTGTCGGGAAAGACGTTGCCGTCGATGATCAGGTACTCGTCGCCTTCGATGTATTCGCCGTGCAAGACTTCCGACCCGCCGGTAGTCGGCAACATCGAGTTGCGCAAGATTACGGACGGATGCTCCATTTCGAGTGCCGGTCCGGTGGTGCCGGTCCAGGTGATGCCTTCGAGATAGAGCCGCGAGCGGACGACGTGGATCGATTCGCCTTGGCCGTCGCCTTCGATGAAATCGGCGAAAGTGATGCGGCTGTCGGTGAGCGTGTCGGCGAAGGAAAGGCCGTCCCAATCGCTCCCCGCGCCGGCGGCGCGCTGGAACGTGATGCGATCGAAGGCGGTTCCTTCGGCAACGAGCCGGCCGCTGACGGTGATGCCCGTGCTGGCGCTGAAGTTCATCACGACGCCTGGCTCGATCTTGAGCGTGGCGGCGGCCTGGACGGTGACGTCGCCGACGACGTTGTACGGCGAGTTCGCCCGCGTCCAAGTCGTATTGGCTGCGATCGCGCCGGAAACGTCGGTCAGGACGAGCCGATGTTCGAGCGATTCAAGCCGCAATCGCGATGGCGCGATTCGCTTTCGGTCCCGTTTTCGTTGCCGGCTGAGGGTCGTGTTGGCGAGGGTGCGGAGGGATAAACGGCCCGAATTCAATGCCGCCATTCGAGTGTCTCTCAGAGTAGGGGTGGTTCAAGCGCGCGTCGTCAACGAAATTGCGCGGAAGATTCGTCGTAATCGGAAGCCTCTATTCTAGTGACTGAATCGGGAAATGTCCCCGCAGTCGTGGCAGTAAATTTTGCGCATCCCCCCTGGTTCGCGCTGCAACAGCAGGATACCGGCGATTTAACCTCGCCGGCCGAGCACACGTTTCGACGAAACGGCGTTTTTTGTCATTTCTTAACGTTTGACAGCCGCGACGGGGCCGAAAGGATGCGAGGAAATTGGAGGGGGTTCATGGAAAAACGGCTCGCTGCGTGGTAAAACAGATGCTTGAGCGTCGGCTGTGGGTGGTGCAGGGGTGTCGAATGGCCTGTCGGCATGATGGGAACCAACCTTGGTTCGCCGCGGTCGGGGATGCGTTTTCCCGGCCGCCGCCATCTTCAGCCGCCGATAATGTCGATCTTTGGCCGTGGGTTTGCTTGACGGAGACGAACGAGATAATGGAAGGTCTTTCGCGAACTTTGACGCAGGAACGGGCGATCCTCGTCGCCAAGCAGGGCGATCCGAAATCGCCGGCGCCGGGCACGCTGCTGGCGCGTCAAAAGATATTGCACGTCGAATTGGAATCGGCCCACAAGCGACAGCAAATTGTCGCCAGCGGCATGGGAGGCACCGCGACGGCGATGCTGACCCAGCGGCATCCGGATCAGATTCGCCGGGATATCCGCCGCATCGAAAATGAATTGATTCGCGTCCAAATCCGGCTGCGAGAGATCGACGCCGAAGCCGCGGCGGATGCGGAAAAAGATAGCGAAGAAGGCTAGCGGAAGCGCAGCGGCAAATTGCCACATGGATCGTGCGGCATCAAACCGTTCTGCCTTGCGCTTACGATTAGCTGCACGGCGCGGTTAGTCGCACGGCCGCAATGCTTCGGCTTCGATTTCGTCGATCTTCTGCACGCGCCGAGCGTGGCGGCCGGCCTCGAACTCCGTCGATAGCCAAATCTCGACCATCCGGTCGATCAGCTTTTCGCCGAGCATGTCGGCCGACAGGCACAGTACGTTCAGATCGTTGTGCCGCCGGCTCATTTCCGCCGTCAGGTCGTCGTGGCACGGCGCAGCCCGCACGCCCGGAAACTTGTTGGCGGCGATCGCCATGCCGATGCCGCTGCCACAAATCAGGATGCCGCGTCCCACTTCGTGCTTGCTCACCTTGCTGGCGACCTGCCTGGCGAAGTCCGGGTAATCGACGGCTTCGATGCCGTGGGTGCCGACGTCGTCCACATCGTGACCGAGACGCTTGAGCAAGTCGACGACCTTGCCTTTGACGGTAAATCCGCGATGGTCGCTGCCAATGGCGATTTTCATGGTCGTCGATTCTCCCTGAGTGCGCTCGCCGGCGGGTAATTCCGCGGCGATATTTTTTACTCGCCCAGGCGTTCTACGCATTCTACGACGAACTCGGCCGGTTTCCTACAACGACCCGAGTTTCCTACAAGCCAAGGTCGTCTAAGCGCGTGGCGATCGCGGCGTCGAGTTGCGCGGCGCACCGCTCGTAGACTTCGGCCGACGCGCCAATCGGATCGGCGATGTCGAATTCGTCGGGCGAAAGCAGTTTCGCCCTGCTGGACGCATCCGGCCATTGCGACGCGATGGCCGCCAGATGCGACCGCGTCATGGCGAAAATTACGTCGGCTTGTCGGGCCAATTGCGCCGTTAGCGGCTGGCTCTCGTGATGCGACAGGTCTAGCCCGCGGCGGGCGACCACCTCGATCGCTTCCGGGGCCGCTTGCGACCCCAACATCGCCGAGATTCCCGCCGACATGACGACAACCCCGCGTTCCTCCAGTTCGTCGTCGCGGCAGCCAAGTTTGTCGGCGGCGCGACGCCGAAAGATTACCTCGGCCATCGGGCTGCGACACGTATTGCCGGTACACACGAACAACACGAGCAAACTCGCCAACCGCCGCAGGTTCTTTTCGGAAATCACCCCTTCGCGAAGCACCTTGAACTGATTCCCCTCGACGCGGACGACGGTCGAGGCCTGGCCATAGCGGCAAGCGCCGTCGTCGAACACCATCTGCACGTCGTCGCCTAGCGACGCCACCACTTGTTCGGCCGTCACCGCTTCGGCTTCACCGTGTCGATTGGCGCTGGTCAGCGCGAGCGGACCGGCCAGCATTCGCAACACGTCGAGGATCAAGGGATGCGCCGGCACGCGAAAACCGATCGTTCCACTCGGCACCACTGCCGAGCGAACGCTCGCTGGAAGCTGGGCCACGAGGCTTTGCGGATGATTGCACGCCTCGACCAGCGTCAGCGGACCAGGCCAGCAGCGGCGGGCGATCCGCTCGGCCAGCGGCGACATTTCGGGTGCGTAATCTCGGGCGTCCGTGAGGCCTTTTACGGCCAGCGCCAACGGATGCCCCGCCTGGCGGCCCTTGACGGCGACGAGCCGCGCGACCGCGGCGGCATCGAGCGCCGAAGCGGCTACGCCGTAGACGGTTTCGGTAGGAAATGCAACGAGCCGACCTTCGGCAAGTGCCTGCACCGCACGATGCACTACGTCGCGCGAATCGTCGACGTTGCGGATGTCGATGACGACCGGCGGCATGGCAAGGCAGCTTGGCGCTGGCGAAAAATCGGGCGAGAAAGGCGAGAGGGGAGCGCGGCCGCGAACTGTCGGACTGCGATGCACGAACGGCGATAGGCGGGCAAGTCCAGCGCCGGTGACGTAATGTCTTACTATAAGGGACGTTACGCACGGGTCAAGTGGCCGTGGTTCGTCAGCAGGAAAAGGCGCGAATGCAATCGGATTCGGCGGTGTGTTTCGCGGTAATGCCGTGGCGATACCGCGCCGCCCGGCCAGGACACTTCGTCATGCAACCGCCGTGGTCAAATGCCGGCGGCGACGATAGGTTAACGCCGTGGCCAGCCCGTTGATGGCCGTGTCGAGAGCCGAGTCGCCGATGCCCGAAGCGTTTATGCCCAAGCTCACCGCGGGAAAATCGATTGTCGCCCTGCTCGTGGTCCTTGGCGCCACGCTGGCCGCGGTAAATGTCTGGCATCGCTACGCAACGACGAATCGGATTCACGGCCTCTGGGGCGCGGAAACGATGGAATTGATCGCCCGTGCACCGCAGGCGGAGTGGCTGGAACTGGTGCCGGGCGAGATGGGCCGTGCCGAACCCGATTCGAGCGATTCCAAGCCGAGCACCGTCGATCGCGACAATGTTTATCGAGGCAGTGTCGATCCGAGCGCCGACAAGGGCGACGACTTGTTCGTCGACGGCAAGCGGTACCGCGCCGTCGATCGCGGCGATTTGATTACCGCCCGCGGTTTCTTGAACCTGCGGTACGCTTTGGGTCAGAACGGCAGCTATAATTGGTCGTGCGACGCCGGACCGCCGGACACGTGGCGGTGGGCGATGATCTTTGTCGAGGGCGACCGACGCGCCGTGCTGCTCGTCGATGAAGACTGCGGTTGGATCGCGGCACTCCCCGCAGCGAATCTCGTCGTAGGCGAAAATGGCGCCGACAAACTCGCCAAGGCCAAAGCAGTGGAAACCACCACGCAGTTCGCCACGGGGTTGAAGGCATTCTTTGCCGAGCAAGCGTCCACGCCGTAGCCGCTCAAGTCAGCCGCTCAAATCAACGCCGCGACGCGCGTGCATCGGCCCGCATGGCTCGTCTCGCGGCCACTACCAAACGAACTCCAATCCGACCGATCCGCCGTTGAGAAACTGGTGCGATCCGCTGCGCACATTCGGCGTCGGTGCGGAATTGAAGTCGAGCTGCTGCGGCGCCAGCGCCAAGCCTTGCAAGTACATAAAATCGTACGCACACCGCAGCGCCACATTCGGCCGAATCTGGTACGTGCCGATGAGACCCACTTCCGCCACCATTGCCATTTGAACATCCGACGCACGCTCGTCGCGATTCGACTCGCTAAGGCCCACGAAGGGATCGACAATCCGCACTCGCGTCGATTGTTCGACGAAGTTCGCATAACCGCCGAGCTTGCCCCGCACGCCGAAGCTCCAGTTGCAGTGCTGCTGAATCATTTCCGCTCCGAGCTGCATGCCGAACAGGCGATTCTGCGCGCTGATGTCGTATTGGCCGTCGGCCGCCGGGAGATCGATCGGCGCGCCGCCGAAGCTGGTGATGTCGAGGAGTTCCGGACGTTGGGCGTCGAAGCTGAAGTCTTCGTCGATGAGAATCGTGCGAAACCCGGCAAGAAACGTCGGCGTCTTGCCCGGATCGCATTGCCGCTCCCACTGCCCGTCGGGCGTAAGCACCATCCGGTCGCGGCCCAGGCGTCGAGAAACTTTGGCATTCATCTCGAAGCTGTTGAGGTCCGACTCGTACGTGTATTGATGGTCGGTGGAGAAATTGTAGGCGCCGATGCCGCGGTCGAGCGGCGTGCGAAACAATTGAAACAGCGACGCCGGAGCGACCGCCGTGATCGCGTGCTGACTCGTCCAATCGTTCAAACCCCAGAACGTGAATTCCAGTGTGCGATCGCGGTTCTCGGCGTCGCGTCCCAAGTATTTTCCGACCGTCACGCGAAGGCCCGGTTCGTAGCCGAATCCGGACGTTTCGGTCGTCATCGCCTCGCTGAAGAATTGCTGGCTTTGGAATAGCAACGGGACGTCCGACAGAATCTGCTGCGGCGCCGTCGAGCGATGCACCAGCGTCGCCTCGGTCTGCGCGAACCATCGTCCGCGATGCAGCCACGTTCCCGAACTGATCAGCCAGGCGAAGCTGCTGTCGTCTTCGTACACCCAGTCTTCGCGGATGTAGTCGCCATTGTTGTCGACGATAACCGACTCCCTAGCCGCGCCGGCCGAGTCGATCGCTTCGTCGATGACGTTGGCGTCGCCGGCGATCGGCGGATCGTCGATGTCTTCGTAGTTGTTCGAGATGCCGTCCTGTGCCGATATTTCTCGCGCCGGCACCAACCGCGGCGGCGCGTAGGGGGCGTCGAGCCTATCCGGCGCATCTCTTTCCGCGGCGTCCAATTCGGCCGCCGCATCGACGGTGGCGTCTTCGAGAGCGGCAGCGCCAACCGCCGCATCGCCAAGCGACGCGGCCGACGCCACGTCGACGGCGACGTGTCTGTCGAAGTCGCTAGGGTATTCGCCAGTTTGCGCTGCGGCGCTTCCGCAGATGCACGTGCTGAAACCGGCTGCCGCAGCGATCGCCAACCACGTGTGTCGAACCGAGATTCCCACCGATGTATCCTCCTTGACGGGCCACGTGCCGGCGAGGGAACCTCGCCAGCGCAGGCACGGTGCGCGGCCTATTCTTCCGCCTAATCGGAAAAATCTGCCACGTCGCCGCAGTAATAATCGGCAGAATCGCCGGAACCGACAAAACGACCGCGGTTTGCCGATTCTCCCAAAACCCCGTGAATTGACGGCAGACGCGATACGAACTTCCTTTTTCCTTCGCCGCACACCGACTGGAGAACGCCGCATGGCCCCCGATTGAACCCAACCGGCCAAACCGTGTATTCTGCATAAGTTTCACCAATCCCCTGCCCCTAGTCCCAAGGCCCCATCTCCCTGCCATGCATCCCCTAGCATCCCTCGTCGCCAGCGGCACCAAGCTCTGGCTCGACTCCATCGACCCCGACCTGATTCGCGCCAACCGCGCTCTTGGTGCGACCGGCGCCACGTCGAACCCGATCATCGTCGCCGATTTGGTCAAAACCGGCCGGTTCGACGATTCGCTCCGCGAGTTGGCCGCGGCGGGCCTGTCCGACGCCGACATCGCCTGGCAGATGACCGACCGGCTCGTGCGCGCGGCCCAAGACGTGTTCGCCGAAGTCTGGCGAGAAACGAAGGGCAACGACGGCTACGTCAGCTTCGAGATCGACCCGCTGCTCGAAGACCCCGCAACCGGCCCGCCGCACGAGCGGCGCGTTTCCGAATATATCCGCCTCGGCAAGCAGTGGTCGGCCGGCCATACGAATCGCATGATCAAGGTGCCCGCCACGCCCGCCGGCATCGACGCGCTGGAAGAACTTTGCGCCGCCGGCGTGACGCTCAACGTGACGCTGATCTTTACCGACCGGCAATACCGGGCCGCCCGCGACGCCATTTGGCGTGGAGCACAACGCCGGCCCAGCCGCGATGCTTTCAAGAGCGTCTACAGCATTTTCGTTTCGCGGATCGACGTTTACACCGAGAAGCACGTCGCTGAACTTTCGCCCGTCGCGCAAGGACAGGTCGGCATCTTCAATGCCAAACGCCTATGGGCCACGAACCGGCAGTTTTGGGCCGACAAGAAGTTGCCGCTCGCGCAGGAGATCATTTTCGCCAGCACCGGCACGAAAAAACCGGAGGACGACCCGGCGAAGTACGTCGCCGCGCTGGCCGGCAGCGATATTCAGACCAATCCGCCGGGCACAAACGATGCGGTTGCCAAGAGCGGCCGCACGTTCCGCCGCGCCGTCGACGAACCGACGCCTGCCGACGTCGCTGCCGACATCGACGCCAAGGTCGACTTCGCCAAGCTGGAAGAAGTCCTCATGGCCGAAGGCATCGAGAAATTCGCCAAACCGCAACAGGCCCTGCTCGCCCTGATCGCCGAGCGGCGCGAATCGCTCGCATAGGCTTTACGCCGGGAGCGCCCGACGGAATGCGGCACCGAAAATGGTGCAAAATACAGGTAGTTCAGGAGCTTCGGGTAGGTTCTTCCGTCGCCGGGCCATGCCGCTGGACGCACGCGGCGGCGGCGACCGATGCAACCGGTAGCCCTTCTCAATGTCTGCGCTCGTCTTTTCGCTTGCTCGGTTGGTGTCGATGGCTACGCGCCCGGTCCGTCATCGCGATCGCTTTGTGCGCCGGGTAGCCGCGGCGTGGACCGGCGGGCTTTCCGACGCCGGCGTTGACGCCGCCCGCGATCGAGTTCTCGCCGCTCCGCCGATGCCGCGCGTGGGCGATTGGCGGCTGCTCGACGAAATCGGCCGCGGGGCCTGGACACGCGTTTTTTTGGCGCGGCCGGCCGATGTGCAGCGGACGCGGCCGGGATGCTACGCCGTCAAGCTGCTCGACGCCGCTTGGGAGGGCGATCCGCTGGCCGTGGCGGCGCTGCGCCGCGAGGCGCTGGTCGGGATGGCCGTCACGAATCCGCACCTCGTCTCCGTGCTCGCGGCGCACGTTCACGAGTCGCCGCATTATCTCGTAGCGCCGTTTTTGCCGGGCATAACGCTCGCCGAGCGGTTGCGAGCCGGGCGGCTGAGCGTGTGGTCGGCGATGTGGATCGCCCGCCAAACCGCCTCGGCCCTGGCGGCTCTGCACGAGGCCGGCTGGCTGCACCGCGACGTGAAGCCGGCGAACGTGATGGTTTCGCCGTCGGGCCACGCCACGCTGATCGACCTTGGGCTGTGCCAGCGGCGCGACCGCGGTGTGTCGATGATGCATCGGCCGGTCGCCGGGACGTTTGACTATCTCGCACCGGAAGCCGTGACGCCGGGCATCGCCTGCGGCCCGGCGACCGATCTCTACAGCCTGGGCGTGATGCTCTACGAAATGCTCGTCGGCCAACCGCCGTTCCAAGGCCGCACGGCCGGCGAACTCGCCGAAAAGCATCGCCGCGCCGCGCCGCCGCCGGTGGGCGAATTACGTCCCGACGTGCCGCTCGAGCTATCGCAACTGCTCCGCGAACTCCTCGCCAAACAGCCGCTACGCCGACCGGCAAGCGCGCGAGAACTCGTCGAGCGGCTGGTGCGGATGGAAATATCGGCGCTTTCAAGTCGCGAGTGAGGATGCCGCGTCGACTTCCTCCGCGGAACAGCGAGCGTCGCCGGTCAACCGTAGCCGGCCTTCGTCAGTGAGAATGAACGCCGCCGACCAATCCCGGTTTTTTTTACACGACAGAACATTAGCACAAAAAACAGGCCGCCAGTCGCAATCGCGATGGGCGGCCGTTCGATCTTCGCAATGGCTTATTTCGCTCGCCAGGATTGCTGGTCTACTCCGCCGCTTCCTCGCTGCCGGCTTCTTCCGAGCCGGTCGACGCGGTGACGGGTTCCTCGTGATCCTCCATGGCGACTTTCTCTCCTTCGAACTTCAGCCGCAACACTTTGTCCTCGTCGTCCTTGACGACATTGACGCGGATCATGTTCATGCCGCTGAACTCGCCCTTGAGAAGCTCTTCGGCCAGCGGGTCTTCGATCCAGGCCTCGATCGCGCGGCGAAGCGGCCGCGCGCCGAAGTCGGTGTTCGAACCCTTCTTGATGACGAAGGTCTTGGCTTCGTCGGACAGTTCGAGCTTGAGGCCCTTTTCGTCGAGCCGCTTGCGGACCTTGTAGAGTTCCAGGTCGACGACTTCCTTGAGATCGTCCACGTTCAAGTGGCGGAACACGATCACGTCGTTGATGCGGTTGAGAAATTCCGGACGGAACACCTTTTCGATTTCGCCCGTCACGCGAGTTTTCATGCTGTCGTAAGACGCATCGTCGTCGGGCTTCTGGAAGCCGAACGCCGATTCGTTCTTGATCGCGTCCGCGCCCGCGTTCGTGGTCATGATCAGGATCACGTTGCGGAAGTCGATGTGCCGGCCGAAGCTGTCGGTCAGCCGGCCTTCTTCCATCACTTGCAACAACATGTTGAACACTTCCGGATGGGCCTTCTCGATTTCGTCGAGCAGGACCACGGCATACGGGCGGCGGCGAATCTTTTCGGTAAGCTGGCCACCTTCTTCGAAGCCGACGTAGCCCGGAGGAGCGCCGATCAAGCGGCTGACGTTGTGCTTTTCCATGTACTCGCTCATGTCGATCTGAATGAGCGCGTCTTCGTCGCCGAACATGAACTCGGCCAAGGCTTTGGCGAGCAGCGTCTTGCCGACGCCGGTCGGGCCGGCGAACAGGAAGCAGCCGGTCGGCCGCTTCGGATCCTGCAAACCGCTGCGGGCGCGGCGGACGGCCTTCGATACGGCCTTGATCGCTTCTTCCTGGCTGATGACCTTTCTGTGCAGGTCGGCTTCCATCTGCATCAGCCGCTTGCTGTCTTCGGTCGTCATGCGGGTGAGTGGGATGCCGGTCATCTTCGAAATGACCTCGGCGATGATTTCGTCGTCGACCACGCCGTCCGACTCGCGCGACTTGTCGCGCCAATCCTTCGAGATTTGGGCCTTCTTCTTCTTGAGCTTGTCGGCCTGATCGCGCAGTCGCGCCGCCCGCTCGAAGTCCTGGTTGGCGACGGCCTCTTCCTTGTCCTTGTTGAGCTGCTCGACCTGAGCGTCGATTTCCTTGAGGTCCGGCGGCTTGGTCATCGATCGCAGCCGCACGCGGGCGCCCGCCTCGTCGATCACGTCGATCGCCTTGTCCGGCAAGCAGCGGCCGGTGATGTAGCGACTCGACAATTCGACCGCGCTGGCCAACGCCGCGTCGGTGTAGCTCACGCGATGGTGGGCTTCGTACCGATCCTTAAGGCCGTGGAGAATCTCGACGGCCTCGTCCTTGGTAGCCGGCTCGACCATCACGATCTGGAAGCGGCGATCCAGCGCGCTGTCCTTTTCGATGTACTTGCGGTATTCGTCGAGCGTCGTGGCGCCGATGCACTGGATTTCGCCGCGGGCCAGTGCAGGCTTGAGCACGTTCGAGGCGTCGATGGCCCCTTCCGCGCCGCCTGCGCCGACCAGCGTGTGCAACTCGTCGATGAACAGGATCGTGTTTTTCGCCCTGCGGACTTCGTTCATCACCGCCTTGATCCGCTCCTCGAATTGACCGCGATACTTCGTGCCGGCGACCATCATGGCCAGATCGAGCACGACGATCCGCTTGTCGGTGAGCAACTCCGGCACGTTGCCGTCGACGACGCGCTGGGCGAAGCCTTCGACGATCGCCGTCTTGCCGACGCCGGCCTCGCCGAGCAGCACGGGGTTGTTCTTCGTGCGGCGGCTGAGGATTTGGATCGCCCGTTCGATTTCGCGTTCGCGGCCGATGACCGGATCGAGCTTGCCCTGGCGGGCGAGTTCGGTGAGATCGCGGCCGAAGCTGTCGAGGGCGGGGGTTTTCGACTTGCTGCTCTTGCCGCTGCCGCCTTCGCTGCCGCCGCTACCGCCGCCGCTACGCTCCGTGCCGCCGCGACCGCCTTCTTCGCTCTCCATGCCGTGGCCGAGCAGGTTCAGCACTTCCTCGCGGACTTCTTCGAGCTTGAGGCCGAGGTTCATCAGCACCTGGGCCGCAACGCCTTCCTGCTCGCGCAACAGGCCAAGCAGAATATGCTCCGTGCCGACGTAGTTGTGATTCAGATTGCGGGCTTCCTCCATCGAATACTCGATGACCTTCTTGGCCCGCGGCGTTTGCGGGAGCTTGCCCATCGTGACCATTTCGGGTCCGCTCTGGACGAGCTTTTCGACTTCCAGGCGAATCTTGCGGAGGTCGACGTCGAGATTCTTGAGCACGTTGGCGGCCACGCCGCTGCCTTCCTTGATCAGGCCGAGGAGGATGTGCTCCGTGCCGATGTATTCGTGGTTGAACCGTTGCGCCTCTTGGTTGGCCAGTTGCATCACCTTGCGAGCGCGGTCGGTAAATCGTTCGTACATTGCTTAGCTCCGCGTTGTTCGTTGCGCCGTCGTTACGCCGCCTTTGACTCGTTCGTTTCGTCGGCCAGCTCGCCGTCGTTTTCCGTGCGATCCGTTGCGTCGAGCAATTTCAACTCTCGTTCGATTTCCATCGCCCACGACCGGGCGGCTTCGAGCCGCGACAGTCGCATCAACTCCCCGCGGGCATCGGCGATTCGGCCCGTGCGTCGCCACACGGCCGAGAGCAAAAATCCCGCGGCACAATCACGTTCGTTCGTGGAAAGCAGCTTGAGCAGTTGCCGTTCCGCCGCCACGAAGTTCCGCTTCAAGTATTCGTTTACCGCCGCTGGATACAAGTCCTCGACCGCGGCCGTTCGTATTTCACCAATACTTCGACAATCTCGCCGCGCGAGCCAGCGCCAGGACACTGCGGCCGCAGCCAACCATGTCGCAATCAACAGTAGCCAGCATGCGCCCTTCGCGGCCGGCGCAGCCAACTCGTACCACACCAGCGACACGGCCAACAATCCGTTGATCGCGACGGCAAACGCCGCCGCACAGGCCAAGCCGCGCCACGATCCGTCGAGCCACAACTGCGGCACGCCCGGCCAAAGGCACGCGGCCCAACGGCGCGATTTCCACGCCGCAAGGGACAACGTCGCCATTTGCTCGAACCATCGCCGCACCGCGTCGCTCCTTCATTTACGGTCGCCGCATGGCCGCCACGGCCATCCACTGGGTGCCACTGGCTCTGCCAGTGCGCGATCAACGTCGCCCGCTGCGTCGTACTGGCAGCCAATCGCAGTAACACCGAAGCACAGCGGCATCCGACCGCATGCAAGTTTTGCGCATACGGGCACACAGCCACGCGGAATTCTAACTCTTAATCTCCCCCCAGGCAAGGCAACCGAAACCGTTGCGGCGCATTGAGTTGCCACGACGCGACGCAACTGCGAAATTGACGTGCTAGCAGCGCGCAGCAAGACGGTTTTGCGGCTTGTAACGAGGCGAGATGCGTATATGGACCCACGGTTTTCCGACGAAGTCGGCAAGATCATGCAGCTTGCAAATCAGGAAGCACATGGCTTCAACCACGAATATATTGGCACAGAGCACCTTTTGCTTGGATTGGTCAAGCACGACAAGAATGTCGCGGCCAAGCTTCTACAGGACTTCGGCATCAAGCATCACACGATTCGCGCGGAGGTCGAGAAACTCGTCCGTAGCGGTCCCGACATGGTGACCGCCCACAAGCTACCGATGACCCCGCGCACCAAGAGAGTGATTGAGTTGGCATTGGACGAGTCCGACGCGCTCGGCCACGAAGGCGTCGGCCCGGAACATCTCCTGTTGGGGCTGCTGCAAGAACGCGAAGGCGTCGCCGCACAGGTCTTGGCGGAACTCGATGTGGGCTTCGCGCAAGTGCGACAGAAGGTCGTAGAGATTCGCGGCGCAGTCGCCGGTAGTGCCAGAAAAGCCGCGTCCGAACCAGTTATTACGCCACCGATTACGTTCTCGCTGTCCGAACTCGAAATGGCCACCGACCTGCTATCACCACCTTCGACGGCCGTGCTGCGCATCCTCGATGCCTCGGCGAACCGCGCGGCCGAAGGGCTGCGAGTGGTCGAGGACTATTTGCGTTTCGTCTGCGGCGATCCGCTGCTTACCGAAGAAGCGAAAACACTGCGACACGACCTCGCCGCGGCAGTGGGGCTGCTCGACCGCAGCCAGTTAATCGCCGCTCGCGACATTCCCGGCGACGTGGGCGTTGACATCAAGACCGAATCCGAAACGCGGCGCGAGCATCCCGAGGAAGTGCTCGCGGCCAACTTGCATAGGGCGGCTCAGGCTCTTAGAAGTTTGGGCGAATACGCCAAGGTGGTCGCGCCGCACGTCGCCGCGCGGTTCGAGACGATCCGCTACCACGTGTATCAGCTCGAAAGCACCGTGGCCGCAGGGCAAACTGGTGCGGCGCGGCTGGCCGACGTTCGGCTCTACGTGCTGGTCGACGGTCGCTCGTCGCTAGACGATTTCGTCGCGCTGGTCGATGCTCTGCTTGCGGCGGGCGTACATGCAATTCAACTGCGGGACAAGCGGCTTTCGGATCGCGAACTGGTCGAGCGGGGAAGGGCGCTCCGCGAACGGATCAGGCGTTTCGCTAGCAACTCGCTGTTCATTATGAACGACCGGTCTGACTTGGCCGTGCTGTGCGACGCCGATGGCGTTCACGTGGGGCAAGACGAGCTTACCGTCGCCGATGCTCGCAAGATCGTCGGCCCGCGGCGGTTGGTTGGCGTGTCGACGCATTCGATCGAACAAGTACGGCGAGCGGTGCTGGATGGCGCGAACTATATCGGCGTGGGACCGACGTTTCCGTCGACGACCAAGGCGTTTGCGGAGTTTCCCGGCATCGCGCTGCTGGAAGAAGTGGCTCAATCGACTCGGCTGCCGGCGCTGGCCATCGGCGGCATCACGCTCGACAACGTCGATCGGGTCTTGGCCGCGGGAATTCGCCGCGTGGCCGTTGGCGCCGCGATCGTCCATGCCAGCGATCCCGCGGAGGAAGTGCGAAAGTGGCTCGATCGCTTGCGTGCCGCGGGCGAGAGCAATTCGTGACGCTTGAGGAACGCGGCGGCGAAACGGTCGCAAGCAAGAAACAAGCGACGGCGAAACGAAACGACCCGCGGCAAGGGTGTCGCCGCGGGTCGATCTGTGTTTCTGTGCTTGTTGGCCGCAACGCGAATTAACGCTTCGAGAACTGCGTGGCCTTGCGGGCTTTGTGGAGGCCGTATTTCTTACGCTCGCTCATGCGGCTGTCGCGAGTGAGCAGGCCGGCCTTCTTGAGCGGTTCGTAGGTATCGGCGTCGAGCTTTCGCAGGGCGCGGGCGATACCCAGCTTGCATGCGCCGCTTTGGCCGGTGACGCCGCCGCCGCCGACGCGGATGCTGATGTCGACCGAGTCGCGCTTGCCGGTTTCGATGAGCGGCGAAATCACGTCCATGCGGTGCTGGGCGATCGTGAAGAACTCGTCGAGGTCGCGCTTGTTGACCGTGATCTTACCGGTGCCCGGACGAAGGCGAACGCGAGCGACGGAACTCTTGCGACGACCGGTGCCGAGAAAATCGTTGGCGGCGTTGACTTTGGCGGTTGCCATGTATCGGTCCTGGAAAAGCTTAATGCGGTGGTCAGTGGGCGGTATTCTCGCCGTCGTTGGCAATCCGGAGGGCGGAGTTTACTTGATGCCCAATTCTTTGGGTTCGGGCTGTTGCGACTGGTGCGGATGCTCTTCGCCGGCATAGACCTTGAGCTTGCTGAGCATTTTGAACGCCAGCTTGTTTTTGGGCAGCATGCGGCGGACGGCCTCGGTGATGATCAACTCGGGCCGACGCTTCAGGCGGTCCGCAGCGGTTTCTTCGCGCTGACGGGTGAAGCCGGTGTACCAGGTGTAGGTCTTTTGTTCGAGCTTCTTACCCGTGAAGGCGATTTTCGCGGCATTGACAACGACGACGAAATCGCCCGTGTCGATGTGGGCGGTGTACGTCGGGCGGTGCTTACCCATGAGAATCATGGCAATATCGGACGCCAAGCGACCGACGACTTTGTCGGTGGCGTCGACGAGGAACCATTTTTGTTCGAGTTCGCCCGGTTTGGCGACGTAGGTCTTATTCATCGGTTGGTACACCGCAAGTATTGTCGCGGAAGGGGATTACGCCAGCGGCGATAGGGCGACCGCGGGGAAACTAACAGCGTACCGATTGGCCCGGCTGGCGACAAGGGCGTCGGATTCGGTTGATGGCGGGTTTTTCTGCCCTGGCAAGGTGGCGCGGCGGCCATTGGCGGCAGACGAAAAACAAGCGGATGTTTTTCTTGCCGCAAAGGTCGCAGATCCCGCAGAGTACGGAGTGCGAAAACGCGAAACGCGAAGATTTCCCCAAAAAACGCACTCTTTGTACGGCTAACGCCCCAAATCTTCGCGAATCAAGCGGATTTCTTCCGTTTCATGTCGCCACAGAGGCCGCAAAGGACAGAGTTGCCGCAGGCCGCAAGCGGACAACAACGTGGTTCGGATTTGCACAAGCGAGCAGGAGGTTCCGAATCAATCGGCAGAACGGCGAAGACGGCGACCGGGTGGAATACCGTGACGAATTCTCCGCGGCTTTGTGATTCAATTCTCCCGCGGCAGCGATTTCGCTCAACGTTGCAATCCGGCCGAGGCGGTTGCGTGCGATTGCGATGTTGGCGCAGCGTCTGGCTTGCGGCCCGCTGCCAGCGCTTCGGCCAACCCGATTTGTCGCCCTGGCAAACCGGCGGCCAATTGGCGAAACACGTACTCGACGGTTTCGTCGACGACGTCCGCCTGAACGACGAGCAATTCGCCGGGCTGCACCGCCGCGAGCGCCAATTCGACGGACTTGACGGCGCCTTGAATCTCTTGGATTTCGAGCGCGCGATGGCCTCGGCTCATCCCTTCGCGGAACAGTCGCATGATCTCGCCGCTGGCGCGGCCGCGTAGGTAATGATCCTCGTACAACACGACTTTGTCGAACGCCGCGCCGAGCAGTTCGCCCTGGCGGATCAGGTCTTCGTCGCGGCGGTCGCCGGCGGCCGAGTAGACGACCGTTCGCCGCGTGTGGGGAAATTGATCGAGCGTGGCGATTAGCGCCTTGAGCGACGAGGCGTTGTGGCCGTAGTCGATCACGACGGTCGCGCCGTTGATCTCCAGCAAATTGAAGCGGCCGGGCACGGTTCGCACGTCGGCCCCGAACGTTTCGACGCCGCCCCGCAACAGGTCGAGCGGCAATCCCAAACACCACGCGGCGGCCACGGCGGCCAGCGTGTTTTCGACTTGGAACACGATGCGGCCGCCGTGCGTAAGCGGCACACGGTCGAGCGTGGTGAGAACCGTTTCGGCAGCCCCTTCGACGAGCACGATTTGGCCGTCGCGCGCAATCACCGCGCGCCCCCCTGCGGCGCGGTGAGCGGCGACGACTTCGTGATTGGCATCGATCGAAATGAACGCGACCTTACCGGGACATTTCTCGGCCATCGCCGCCACGAGCGGGTCTTCGGCGTTGAGCACGGCGTACCCGTTGGGCCGCACGACGTCGACGATGCAGCGTTTCACCTGGGCGAGTTTTTCCAGCGTGCCGATGTCGGAGAGGCCCAGATGGTCGCCTTCGCCGATGTTCGTCACCACGGCCACGTCGCACTGGTCGAAGCCCAAGCCGGCGCGAAGAATTCCGCCACGGGCAGTCTCCAGCACCGCGATGTCGACCGTCGGGTTCATCAGCACGCTACGGGCGCTTTGCGGACCGCTGCAATCGCCCTTGTCGACGCGGCGGTCGTCGATGTAGATGCCGTCGGTGCAGGTCATGCCGACCCTGCGGCCGGTCGCCGCCATCAAGTAACTGAGAAACCGCGTGGTCGTCGTCTTGCCGTTGACGCCCGTGATGGCGGCGATCGGAATGCGGCCGTCTTGGCCTTCGGGGAACATCGTGCCGACGATCGCTTCGCCAACCGCGCGGGCGGTGCCTGCCGAGGGATGCAGATGCATACGCAGGCCGGGCGCGGCGTTGACTTCGACGATCACGCCGCGAAGTTCTTCCAGCGGGCGGCTGACGTCGAGCGCGACCATGTCGACGCCGGCGATGTCGAGACCGATCATCTTTGCCGCGTCGACCGCTCGAGCGGCGACTTCGGGATGAATCTCATCGGTCACGTCGGCGGCGGTTCCGCCGGTGCTGAGATTCGCGTTGCGGCGGATGAGCACCTTCGCGTCGGCCGGCGGAATCGAGTCGACGGTGTAGCCCTGATCGGCCAGCACGGCGAGCGAAACTTCGTCGAGCGGAATCTTGCTCAAGCACGTCGCATGATCTTCGCCGCGGCGGGGATCGGAATTGACGACTTCGACCAACTGGCCGATGGTCTGGACGCCGTCGCCGATGACTTGAGCCGGTTCGCGGCGGGCGGCCGCAATCACGCGGTCGCCGACGACCAGCAGGCGGTAGTCCGCACCCGGCGCGAAGCGTTCGACCACCACGGTCCGTTCTTGTTGAAGGGCGGCCGCGTAAGCAGCCACGACTTGTTCGCGCGTGGAAAGGTTTGTCGCCACGCCGCGGCCCTGGTTGCCGAATTGCGGTTTGACCACGACCGGCACACCGATTTCCTCGGCAGCGGCCCAGGCGTCTTCGGCGCTCTCGACGGGCCGCCCTTCCGGCACCGGCACGCCGATGGACGACAGCAGTTGCCGCGTGAGTTCTTTGTCCTGGGCGATCGTTTCGGCGATGGCGCTGGTGCGGTCGGTTTCGGCCGCGCAAATGCGCCGTTGCTTGGAGCCGTAGCCCAATTGCACGAGGCTATCGCGATTCAAACGCCGCACCGGAATGCCGCGGGCCAATGCCGCCGCGACGATCGAGCCGGTGCTGGGGCCAAGTCGGACGTTTTCATAAAGCGCCCGCAGACGCTTGTTTTCCGCAGACACGTCGTAGGGCCGGTCGTAAACCGCCGCCAGGCACATCTCCAAGCCGGCGTTCAAGCAGGCCCGGCCAAATTCCTCCTCCAAATACTCGATGGCGACTTTGTATACACCTTCTTCCGACGTCTCGCGCGCGCGTCCGTAGCCGATTTCACAGCCACAGAGCGAGGATAGCTCGAGCGTGACGTGCTCCAAAATGTGCCCCAGGTACGTGCCGTCGCGGAGCCGCTCGAAGAAACCGCCGCGATAACCCAACCCGCAGCGATGCTCGACCATGGAGGGGAGCCACGCCATCAGCCGGTCGTTGAAGCCCTCGATCGAGTTCGACGGCGAGTCCTTCAACTCTTGCAAGTCGACCCAAGCTTCCAAGACGGGAAAGTTCGCCCAGACGTTGGGACCGCGAAGTGCGAGAACCTTGCGGATTTTCATGGTGTTTTGCTCGATATCGCCGGTGTTCGAAGGGACTGGGTAAGTGGGGCATTATCCGAGCCGCGCGAGACGGCCGGGACGTTGATTTTCCTACGGGCATCGGACTGGGATGGTTCTCGCGATTCTAGATATTGTCGGACGTTTACTTCGTCGCGGATCAACCGCGTGGGGTTCGATTGCGCGGACGAAACAATTCGTCGGCGATGGAGAAACTTGGGAAGTTTCAACCGGTCGCAACTACGCGGAGGACGCCAAGAGGGACGTATGCGGCAGAGCTTCGTTCCGGTGGGGTCGCGGTCGACGATCGTTAATTGACGCAAGCTTGCGAACAAATCGGCGGGAAAGCCCCGCCGACGAAGCCCTGTCTGGCCGCGAGTATCTATGTTATCGTAAGCGACCGGTTGGCGTCGTCAATATCGGCCCGAAATAGTCGATGCAAATTTTACGCCGCAGTTACACCGGCGGGCGTTTCTTGGTGTGAGGATCGTGCGAAGTATGCCGGATTTGACGCCCGGTACCGATGTATTGGCGCTGATGAATCACGGTCGCGGCGACGAACTTCGCGGGCGACTGGCGGCCGGCGAGGTGGTCGTAACCTCATTCGTACCGGACTTGAACGAGCGGCTGCTTTTTGACCACTCCGGTCTGATCGTGCTCACGGACCGGCGACTTTGGGGGCTGGTCGAGGGCGCGCACACCTCCGCCGGCCACCGATTGGAGTGGTGCTGCTGGCCGCTCGACGGCGGCACGACGCTCGACGGTGGCACGACGCTCGACGGTGGCACGACGCTCGAATGCCGCGATGGCGACGCCGTCGGTTCCCTGGATCTGCTCGATTCGTCGGGGCGATTGGCTCGCTGGCGGTTTACGGCCGGCCAACGCTCAGCGGCCCAGCGGTTCGCCGACCGCGTCGCCGTGCAGCGCGATTCGCCCGGCGGAGCATCGGTCGCTGCGGTGTCGGTCTGTCCGAGCTGCGGCGGCACGATTTTGCCGGACGACGGATTTTGCAAGGCCTGCGCCGTCGAACCGCCGCCTCCGCCGGTTTCGACCTTGCTGCGGCTGTTGCACTTCGCCCGGCCGCAGTGGAAGTGGATCGTCCTGGGGCTGGCCCTGACGTTGATGTCGACCGGCGCGGGCCTGGTGCCGCCGTATTTGACCATGCCGCTGGTCGACGACGTTCTCGTTCCCTACGAGCGCGGCGAGCCGTTCAACCGCTCGCTGGCTATGATGTGTCTGGGCGGTTTTCTCGGTGCGGCGTTGGTGGCGTGGGCATTGGGCTGGGCGCGAAAGTATGTGCTCGCCTGGGTCAGCGAACGGACCGCCGCCGAACTGCGGACCCAAACTTACGCCCAGCTACAGCGGCTGTCGCTCGAATTCTTCGGCGGCAAGCGGACCGGCGACTTGATGTCGCGCGTGAGCAGCGACACCGAACGGATCAACACGTTTCTGGCCGTCAGCCTCGTCGATTTTCTCGGCAACATCGCGATGATGTTGCTGACTGCCGGCATTCTGATCTCGATCAGTTGGAAGCTCGCGCTGGCCACGCTCGCGCCGTTTCCGATCATCGTCTACATGGTGCATCGGGTGCGGACGCCACTGCGGCGCGGGTTTCGTCGCGCGTCGACCGCCTGGGGGCACATGACCAGCGTGCTGGCCGACACGATTCCCGGTATCCGCGTCGTCAAGGCGTTCGCTCAGGAAGATCGCGAAGTGGGCCGCTTCGTCGAAGCCAACGACCGCGTGCTGGAGGTGAACGACTGGGTCAATCGCTTGTGGTCGTTTTTTGGCCCGCTGGTCGTGTTCCTTACCGACTGCGGCATCTTGATCATCTGGATCAGCGGCGTGTGGTTCATCTTTCAACATGAAATCACCGTCGGCGTGCTACTGGCGTTCGTGGCGTATATTTCTCGCTTCTATGCTCAGATCGAGTCGATGATCTTCATGGTCTCGGCCACGCAGCGGGCGGCCGCGTCGTCGCAGCGGCTGTTCGAGATTCTCGATCGCGTGCCTAGTGTCGCGGAGCCGGTCAAGCCGGTGCCGATCACGCGACCTCAGGGCAAGGTCGAGTTGTGTGATGTGCGGTTCAAGTACGGCACCCGCGAAGTGCTGCACGGAATCAACCTTTCGATCGAGCCGGGCGAATTGGTCGGCCTGGTCGGCGCGAGCGGGGCGGGCAAGAGCACGCTGATCAACTTGATCTGCCGCTTTTACGACGTCGCCTCGGGCGCGATCCTGCTCGACGGAACCGACATCCGCTCGCACCTCACGGCCGAGTATCGCAACCACATCGGCATCGTGCTGCAAGAACCGTTTTTGTTCTACGGCACCGTGGCCGAAAACATCGCTTACGGCCGACCGGATGCGACCCGCGAGGAAGTGATTGCCGCGGCCCGCGCGGCCCGCGCGCACGAATTTATCCTGCGGCTGGCCGACGGCTACGATTCGATCGTCGGCGAGCGAGGGCAATCGCTCTCTGGCGGCGAGCGGCAGCGGGTGTCGATCGCCCGAGCGCTGCTGATCGATCCGCGGATTCTGATCCTCGACGAAGCGACGTCGTCGGTCGATACGGAAACGGAACGCGAGATTCAAGCCGCTCTGGAAAACCTCGTACAGGGCCGCACGACGATCGCCATCGCCCACCGGCTCAGCACGCTGCGGCGGGCCAACCGGCTGGTCGTGCTTCACGCTGGGCAGATCGTGGAAATCGGCAGCCACGACGAACTGCTGGCTCAGGACGGCGCTTACGCCCGGCTGCACAGGGCCCAACTCGAATTGGCCCAAGGACTTGGCGCGCTGGCGGAGCCGTCGCCGGCGATGTCGCGGTAGCTGGCCGGGACACTTAGCCGCCGCGCACGACGCCGATGTTTGGTACAATTGGTGTTGGCGTCCGTGGTCCAGCATGCAGACGAGCGCCAACGTCAACGAATCGGAGACGTCGCTTCATGTCCGCGAATAACGTGCCGCTTAGCGAGAACGCGCAGTTGCTGTGGCGGCAAAACCGACGGGCATTTCTGGGACGGACATCGCTCGGACTTGGGGCGGCGGCGTTGTCGATGCTGTCCGGAGCGTCAAGTGGGTCGCCGTTTGGTTTGCCCGGCGGGCGTCGTGCATGGGCGGATAGCGCGGACGGTGCACCGGCGGCTGCGCTGGGGCTTTCGCCGGGCGTCGATGGTCTGCCGCACTTTTCGCCGCGCGTGAAGCGGGTGGTTTTTCTGTGCATGGCCGGCGGGCCGTCGCAGTTCGAGTCGTTCGACCACAAGCCGAAGCTGGCCGAACTGTCGGGCCAGCCGATGCCGGAGTCGGTGACCGCTGGACAGCCGATCGCGCAGTTGCAGGGCCAGAAGCTTGTCGTGCAGGGGCCGTTGTTCAAGTTCCAACGTTGCGGCAAGAGCGGACAGGAAATCAGCGAGCTGTTTCCGCACATCGGCGGTGTTGCCGACGACATCTGCATCGTCCGCTCGATGCATACCGACCAGATCAACCACGATCCGGCCCACACCGTGATGAACACCGGCACGTCGATCTCCGGTCGGCCGAGCATGGGCGCGTGGGTCTGCTATGGCTTGGGCAGCGAGGCGCAGGACCTGCCGGGTTTCATCGTGCTGACCAGCATCGGCGGGCGGAATCCGCAGCCGATCTCCGTGCGGCAATGGCACAGCGGTTTTCTGCCCGGCAAGTATCAAGGCGTCGAGTTCAACTCGCAGGGCGACGCGGTGCATTACGTCCGCAATCCCGACGGAGTGGACCGCCAACGGCAAGGCGAAGTGATCGACGCCGTGGCGAAACTGGACCGGCTGCGAAACGCGGAGCTAAACAACCCCGACGCCGTTACCCGAATCGCGCAGTACGAATTGGCGTTTCGCATGCAGATGAGCGTGCCGAAGCTGATGGACATTTCGGACGAGCCGCAGAACGTGCTCGATCTGTACGGCGTGTCGGAAGCGGACGGATCGTTCGGATACAACTGTCTGCTCGCGCGGCGATTGGCCGAGCGGGGCGTGCGGTTCATTCAGCTTTACCATCGCGGTTGGGATCACCACAACGGGTTAAAGAAATTCATGGGCGTTTGCTCCGGTCTTTGCGACCGGGGAACCGCGGCGTTGATCGCGGACCTCAAGCAGCGCGGGATGCTCGACGACACGCTGATCGTGTGGGGCGGCGAGTTCGGCCGCACGCCGATGGCCCAAAGCAACAAGGGGGACGTCGGTCGCGACCATCACATGCGGGCATTCAGCATGCTGCTCGCCGGCGGCGGCATCCGCGGCGGATTGACCTACGGCGCGACCGACGAGTTGGGCTATCACGCCGCCGATAATCCGGTTCACGTCCACGATCTGCACGCCACGATGCTACACCAACTCGGCATCGACCACAAACGGCTCACGTTTCGCTATCAGGGCCGCGATTTCCGGCTGACCGACGTCGCCGGACACGTGGTCAAAGACATTCTGGCGTGACAGGTTGTGAATTGGTGTAGGGTGCTCTGTGAGTGCCGCAAAACGCCGCGCCAAGGTGCTCACAGAGCACCCTACAGGTTGCGGTCGGATTTGTGCGAATTCAGTTTTTTCACAACGCCTGCGCGATCGTCAGATGATCGCGCAGGCGAATTTCGTCGTCAGCCCCGCGGCGCAGAACGGTCGTTGGGTCGGCCTGCGGCATCACAGCGCCTTGAGAATTTCGTCCGCCACGCGCTGCCCTAGTCCTTGCGATCCTGCGGCGTTGAAGTGAACGTCGGCCTTGCGCTGCCACTTGGCTTGATGCTGCTTGGCCAACGCGAAAAGGTCGTTGACGGCGACTTTTTCTTCTTCCATGACCTTGGCCGCGATGGCGTTGTATTTGATATCGTCGCCGGGATTGCGAGCGGCCGCGCCCTCGGGCACCGGCGTCGTCGTCGCCCAAATGATTTTCGCGCCGGTTTTCTTGAGCCGCGCGACGATCTGGCGGAGGTTCTGTTCGTAATCGTCCGGCGCGACTTGCCGCTCGCCTTTGACGTATTTGAGGTCGTGCAGGCCGATGTTCATGTGGATCACGTCCCAATGGCCGTCGCCGAGCCACTTGTCGAGATTCTTGAGCGTGTTGGCCGTGGTGCCGGAGTTGGCCGCGATGCGATGGACGTTTGCCTTGCCCGAGAGCGCCTTGCGCGTCGGCAGCGTGTAGCCGATGCTGATCGAGTCGCCGACGAGCAGCACGCGCGGCAAGCCGGGCACGTCCTCGATCGGCTGGAGCGGATCGTCGGCGGCAAACGAATTCGTCGCGGCCGTGGCGAGCATGCAAACGGTTGCGGCGAAAGCGATTAGGCGGTGCGTCATCGGGAATGGTCCTCGACCAGGGGTGCGGGTAATTCGGACGGTTGTGAGCGGTCATGCCTAGGAGGCCATTTTTATTCGGCGGCGCGCTCGCGACCACCCCGCGCGTGTCAGAGGGCACGTCGCCAACTCCCGCCGTCGTCCGAGCACGCTTCTGCACGAGGCGATTATGCCACCGGCGGCGGGTGGAAGCTGGCGAAACCTGCGGCCGGTTAGGCGGTTTCACACTAGGGACGAACCTTGGCGAGCCTTGCCGACTGCGGCGATTTTGCTTCGCCGTCGCGCGGTCGGACGAGTCGTCCGGCCGGTTCGCGCGGCTCCACCGGCAAATCCTGGGCGAAGGGTGTCGAGAGCCGCTATAATAGCAGCAGAGAAGGAGCCCCAACCCTATGAGCGTAACCGCTGCCCTGCTTCGCGAACTACACCGGTGCCACCGGCAGTTAGCCGATTTGCGCGAGCGACACGAACGAGGACCGAAGCAGATTCGGGCCCACGAAACCAACGTCAGCCGCCTGGACGACGAGTTGATCAGCGTCAAAGCCGAGGCGCTTGCCGCGCGGAAGGCCGTCGACACGAAACAGCTTACGCTGCGCGCAAAGGAAGACAAAATCGCCAGCTTGAACGTCAAGCTGTCGGGATGTAGCACGAATCGCGAGTACCAGGCGCTGCTGGAACAGATCGCGGCCGACACGGTGGCGATGAGCGTGCTCGAAGATGAGATTCTCGACGCGCTGGGAAAGGTGGATGACTCCAAGGCCGTCGTCGCCAAGGCCGAGCAACACCTGGCCAAAGGCAAGGAAGAGGCCAACAAGGTGCGGGCATCCGTCGATTCGCAACGGTCGCTGATCGAGGCGGAGATCGCCCGCGTCGAGACCGAATTGAAGGCGCTGGAAGTCGATCTGCCGGCCGACTTTCGCGACGGCTACGACCGCATCGTTCGCTCGAAAGGCGACGACGCGCTGGCCGAGGTCGAAGGCGACTGCTGCGGCGGCTGTTATCAGCAACTTACGCCGAACATGCTCAGCCATCTTAAATCGGCCGTGGCCGTGGCGTGCAAGAGTTGCGGGCGGATGCTGTATTTTCCGGAGTAGCGGGTGCGGCGGCCAACGAACGTTGGCGCTCGCCTGACAACGAAAGCCACCGCGCAATCCACGGCTGAGCTATCGAGCATTGGGCCGTCGAGCACCTACCGAAATGCGGCCCGCGAACGTTGTCGTCGCCAAGCGGAGAACCGCTGCAACGCGAAGGCGTACATCAGTATCAAAGCCACGCGGACAATCGCCATCCCAACGGCGCCGATAATTGTGCCGGTCACGAACGCGTCATGATTTGGCATGTCGGCTGGAACGGACCGCAGGACGATTGGAATCTGCGAAACACCGACGACGGTCGAGGCCGCCGTGAACGCGACGGTGATCCATCCAAACGGCACCGCCCAATCGGCCTGGGACAGGATACCGATCGCCGCGATCGTGCCAAACACAACGATCCCGGCGCCGCTGATCAGTTCCAGCCAACCGGTCGTCTCGACAAGCTCCACATTACCGCCGAAGATCGCGACAATGGAGAGGAGAACGATCAGCGCGCGAATGGCGCAGAACACAAGATCGATGATCGCCACGACCTTGGGAAACGTCGGCGGTCCGCGTTCGACAGACCGCGCCATGACCGGCTGTGAGAACTGTGGAGAGGCATAGGGATTTACGAACGGCGAGTCGTCGAAGGGAGATAGAGGGGCGTCGTTCACGGTTTGTTACTCCGCTGCGAGGGTGACCCTTTTCGAACGGACGCGGCGCCATCGACGAAGTGCCGCAGATTTGGCCATTATGTTCCCGTGGAGCACTCGCCGCAATCGTCCCGTCCGAAAGCATTGCGGCGGGTGTGAGCGTCTCGATTGTGGGTGGAAAATCGGGTCTATTGACGGTAGTGG
>JBBDYI010000384.1:0-10585 GCA_040901705.1 Pirellulales bacterium
TCCCAAACCTAATTCTTTAGGTGGCGAATCCTTTCGCCGAAAGCACTGTCATGCGATTCCTTCGGCGAAAGGATTCGCCTCCTACCGTACTGGGAAAAGCACTTAATCAGCGATGCGGCGTTGCGATTTGAGAATACGAGGGCCTACTGGCGAAAGAGGCATGCCCGCATGAAAGCACTGAATCGCCGAGAGCTTGCGGAAGAGAATGCGCGGCTTCGCGAGCGCCTTGCCGAAGTCGACGATGGGGCAGGTTTCGCCGCGCGAGAGGAGTTCGCCGACGCGCCGCTTTTCGACGCGGAACGGCGGCGGTACCGGATTCTTACCGAGTCGTCATTCGACATCGTATGCGAGATCGACGCTTCATCGCGATTCAGGTATCTGAGTCCTAATTACCGGGACGTGCTCGGCTGGGATCCCGAGGCGATGGTCGACACCGACGTGTTCGACGTCGTCCATCCCGACGAACGATCGGCTGCCGGCGAACAGATCGAGCGATCGTTCGTTACGGGCTGGGGAAAGCTGAATTTGCGAGTTCGTCATAACGATGGCCAGTGGCGATGGTTCGAATGCATTGGCCGGCGATTCGAGTCGGCCGACGGGGACCATCGAGTGCTCGTCATTTCTCGCGACGTTTCGGACCGCGTCCACACCGAACAGCAATTGATCGAGGCGCACGACGAGCTCGATACCCGCGTCCGCCAGCGAACGAAGGAGTTGGCCGAAGCGAACGCCCAACTGATTACGGAGATATCCGAGCGAGAAACCGCCGAACAGCAGTTGCGGAGCAGCGAGGAGCGGTTGCGACGCGTGGTCGAGAACGCGCCGGACGTCGTACTCACGCTGGATGGCGATGGACGAATCATGTTCATCAATACGCCGATGAAATCGGCGGGTGTCGACAGCAGTGCGATCGGCACGAGCGCCTACGACTACGTTTCGCCGGAACACCGGCATCGCATGCGCAATACGATCGAGCGCGTATTCGCGACCGGTCAGCCGGCCGAGTACGAGGCTCAGGACTTGGAAAACCGCGATTGGTTTCGCACGCGCGTCGGACCCGTCGTCTCGCACGGCAAGGTCAATGCCGTGGTTCTGATCTGTTCGAATGTGACGGCCCAGAAAAAGGCCGAACACGAGATGCGGCAGTCGCAGGTCGTGCTCGAACGCCGCGTCATCGAGCGCACGCAGCAGTTGGCCGCCGCCAACGAGCAGCTTCGGCTAGATATCCTGCGACGTGAGGAAACCGAGCGACAGTTGCGCGAAAGCGAGGAACGGTTCCGAGCGATGGCCGAGGCGAATCCAGTTCCGGTTTTTATCTCGCGGTATTCCGACGGGCGTTTCTTATACGTCAACGATCGGTTGCTGGAAATGCTCGGCATCAAGCGCGAAAAGCTGCTCACGCAGTCCACGACGGCGTTTTACAGTCGGCCCGAGGATCGTACGCAGTTGATGCGGGCCTTGTCGCGTGAAGGACAAGTCAGGGATTACGAACTCAAGGCAAAGTGGCCGGATGGTTCGCCGATGTGGCTGTGGGTTTCGAATCGCCGCATCGCGTATCAAGGCGAGTCGGCGGTCTTGACGAGTTTTCTGGACATTACGGCACGAAAGCTAGACGAAGATCGGCTGCGGCACGAACGGACCGTTCTCAAACAGATGCTCGATCTGCAAGACCGCGAGCGGCAGTTGACGGCTTACGAAATCCACGACGGCATGGTGCAGGACATGACCGGCGCGCTGCTTTACCTGGAGGCGGCTCGCGGAGCGAAATCGAACCGCGAGCGCATGCAGAATCTCAATTTATCGCTGGCATTGCTGCAAGGTGCGATCGGCGAAGCGAGGCGACTTATCAATGGCTTGCGTCCGCCGATTCTCGACGAGGAAGGCGTGGTGCCGGCAATCGAGCACTTGGCGGCCGACATGAGAAACCTGGTTGGTCTTAGGGTGCGAATCAAGCACGATATTTCGACGCCACGGTTTTCGCCCGCTCGTGAGAACACGATCTACCGCGTGGTCCAAGAAGCGTTGACAAACGTGCATCGCCACAGCGGCGCCAAATCCGCGACCGTGGAACTCGTCGAAGCCGACGGTTGGCTTCGCGTCGCCGTCCGCGATCGCGGCGCGGGGTTCGATCCTGGGAATATTCCGCCGTCGCGCTTTGGACTGGCCGGCATCAAGGAACGGGCACGATTGTTCGGGGGAACCGCCACGGTTCGATCGAAGCCAGGCAAGGGAACGACCGTTATCGTCGAGATTCCGGTCGGCGAAGGGGTCGATGCGGACGATGAAACTTGACCGAGGCTGCGCGGCCCGTAGCGAGTCTCGCATCAAGCCGTCACGCCCGCGATCGCCGATTCCATCTGCGACCAGCGCTGTTCCAGGCTACCGGTGATGCCGATGGAAAAGCGGACGAGGCCCGGCGAGATACCTGCGCGGTCCATATCCTCCGGTGAAAGTTCGCTCGACGTGCTGCTGGCCGAGACAGACATGAGCGTGTCGAAATATCCGAGACTGACGGCGATATAGCCGAAGCCGCGTTGATTCTGCAGGCCTTCGAGCAGCAGGTTCGCGCGGTCGGCGGTCTCCATGTCGAGGCAGAAGATGCCGCCATAGCCGTAACCGGGATTGGCCAATTCGCAGAGCAGCGCGTGCTGTGGGTGCGCCGGCAGGCCGGGATACGTGACTTTGAAGCCGCGGGCCGCGAGCCGCTCGCTGAATGCCAGCGCGCGGCGACCGTGCTCGGCCATTCGGACGGCCAGATGCGGCAGCCGCAAGCTGATGTCGAACGCCACGCGAGGGTCCATCGTGGGGCCGAGCAGCATCAGCGCGCCGGTGTGTAGGTCCATCATCTTGGCGATCAGGTCGTGATCGGCGCAGATCGCGCCGGCGATGATATCGGACGCGCCGTTGACGAATTTGGTCAAGCTGTGGATCACGACGTCGGCCCCGAGTTGCGCCGGCGAAAGGACGAGCGGCGAGAACGTGTTGTCGACGACGAGCTTCGCGCCGTGTCGGTGGGCAATGTCGGCCAGCTTGGGAATGTCGGCGACGACGAGCGTCGGGTTTGAAATCGACTCGACGTAAAGCAGCCTGGTTCGCGGCGCAAATGCGGCTTCGATGGCCGCGAGGTCCGCAACGTCGACGAACGATGTCGTGACGTTGGATTTTTGGGGCAGAAAATCGTGCAGCAAGGCATACGTACCGCCGTAGAGCGCATCGGACGCGACGACGTGGTCGCCCGGCTCACAGCATTGCATGAGCACGCTCGACACGGCACCCATGCCGCTGGCCGTGCAATACCCCGCGGCGGTTCCTTCCAACGCGGCCAATTCCCGGCCCAGGACGTACACCGTCGGATTGAAGTGCCGGCCGTAGAGATAGCAGCCGCCGACGTCGGGAGGGCCGGACTCCGGACCGATCTCACCACGAAACAGCCGCGGGAGCGAGCCGGCTTCCAGCACCGTGAACGTGGTGCTGGCTTCGATGGACATATTCACGCCGCCATGTTCGCCGAATTCGTGGCGCAAGCTGGCGAGCGATTCGTGAGGATCGAAACGAGGTCGAGCGGGCGTAGTCATGGTGTCACGGCGATTGAGGTCGTACGGAAGCGTGAATGAACGATTTGACCGCCGATTCGCTCGGCGAGCTTGCCGAACGTCGGTTCTGGCGAGAGCATATCGCGCCAAGCGGCCGAGGCGAATCCCAGACGAGCGGTTACTCGCCCCATCGCCCCGGCGCTGGGTCGACGTCTCGCGCGGGCATTGCCGAGTCGCGCGAACCTTGGCGCGGCGACCAAGTGTCGACTTTCAAGTGAGTCCGGCGGCGTGCCGTGGGGTCAAATCTCGGCGATTTTGAGGATCGCTCGCCCTTTGACAGTAAAGGGTGGCGACGGTTAAAGTTGGCAAGACCGCGACGCGGAGTGCGGAAAGATGTAAACGATTTATCCGACGGGTCGATGAGAAGGATATCGGAGGAGTGGCCGAGTGGACGAAGGCGCCTGTCTTGAAAACAGGTTTATCGAAAGGTAACGGGGGTTCGAATCCCTCCTCCTCCGCTTTGAGGGTTAGTCGATTCTTGGCCAACGGTTGCACGCTGTGACAATCGCACACGCCATGCCGCTGCCGTCAGTACATCGAAAAATCGAACGACTCGCCGGCGAGGTCGTCCTTCCATACGTCGAGCGCGTTGCGGATGCGTTGTTTCATCAATTCGCGGCCGGCATTCATCGTGCGGCGTTGCAAATAGAGTATCGGCCAGAAAACCGGAATTAAGGCAAACACGATCTGAGCGCAGCCGAACGCCCGCAGGGTTTCTTCCATCGCCCGGTATTCCGCAATCGCATTGCGGATGTAAAGCGTCTTTGCTTTTCGCACTTCGTCCGGAGCGAGTCCGCTGAGTCCGGCGACAAAAAGCTGCATTTGCTCCGGCGAGAACGAGTCTCTGCCTCGGGAAAACTCCATATCGCGTCCTAGGGTGATGCGTTGTATCCGCTGCGCACATTAGCATGAGGCCAACGCAAAACGGGCGGCGATAGTAGACGAGCCACCATTGCCGCCCGTTTCTGTTTATTCTCGTTGCCCTCGCGGCGTCGCGATCGTTACGGCAGTTCCATCGTTTTGAGATCGAACGCTGCTTCGCCGGTCTTGATTAGCACGATGGCGTGGGTGTCGTTTAGCTTGTCGAGTTGCGTGACGCCTTGCCAGTCTTTGATCGTTTCGAATTCTTGCCCGGCGGTGCCGCCGCCTTTGACGGGGGCATTGATGGCTTCTTGCTTTTCGATGCCCTCGGTCGATATCTTCATTACGCCGCGGGCGCTGTTGGACATGAGCAGGTAGCCTTTGCCGGCTTTCTTGTAGGCGATCATGTCGAGCGGCTGGTTGCGGTTGCCGAGTTCGGCGACCGTGGTGCCGGTGATCTTTTCGCCTTTGCGGACGGCGTCGAGCGGGAAGCGGACCAGCGGCGTGCAGGTGAATCCGGCCAGCAGTTCCGGCTTGCCGTCGATGATGAACGGGATGAACGTGCGGGCCGGGGCGTAGTCTTCCGTGCGGCCGTGGGCACCGTGATAGTACTCGAAGTTGACGGCGAACGATTTATCGGTGAATGGGAAGTCCATTTCGCGGACCGCGGCGGGCGACTTGGCCGAGGTGAGGCCGGAGACGATCAGGCGGCCGTCGAGGTAGGCCAGGTCGGTGATGCTGCTGTCGCGGGGATTGCCACGGCCGCCGGGCTTGCTTTCGGGTGCGTCGGTGAAGGTGATCTTGGAGTGCTTGACGTTGGCCAGCGCGAGCGGTTCGAGCTTGCCGGCGGCGGTGAGGCGGACCAAGGCGGGCTTGTTGTCCGATCCGGCGGTGAGGCCGAAGTAGACGTTGCCGCTGTCCGGGTTGGCGACCATATCGGCGACGCGAATTTGGTCGGGCTTGGCCTGGAGGGCTTCGGCCAGCTTGGCGTTGAGGTCGGCGATGTTGAGGCTGACCTTGGCCGGCTCGCCCTTGGTGTCGTCGGTGCCGATGGCGTAGACGGTGGCGGCGGTGGTGTCGGAGACGAACAGCACGCCTTCGGGTCCGAAGGCCATCGGGCCGACCGATTTGAGTTCGACCTTGCCGGGTTCGAGGCCCCAGTAATCCTCGTCGGCGGCGCGGGTGGGCGCGGCGAAGGACATGGCGACGGCGGCGGCGAGTGCTACGGCGAGCACGCGGCGGGCAGAGAGAATCGAGAACCGCATGACAATCTCCTTGCGAAACGGCGAGGAACACGGCGACGCGATGGCGCGACGCACCGGCGACGGGCGAGCGATGCCCGACGGTTTGACTATCTTGGTACACGGTCGGGGCGGGGTGTGCAAGCGTTTTTTGCAAAGCCGGCGAGGATGTCGCGTGCCGCATGAGGAAAGAGGGGGCCGGCAATTATGACTGGCGCGATCTGTGGGGAATGGGTAAAACGGGTGGGGTGTTGTTTTACTCTTTGGTTTCAGGAGTTGTCGTCATGTAGGAATTGCCCAAGGTTTCGCCGGAGAAGTTGAAGTCTTTTTTGCATGGTCAGGTCGACGTGTTGGCCGAGCAAGTGATGGCGACGATGAACGCGGCCCGGCCGGGGCGGTTGATCGCGGATACGGAGGAGCAAGTTCGCGACGTGGGAAAAGAGTTCATGCGGCTGGCCTACGAGGCGGCCGTGCAGCAGAAAGTCATCGCGGCGGAAGCCGCTTTTTCCCCCTCCGCACGACGCGACGAACTTCGACGGCGCGGCCGCGAATCTGCGACGCACCGCGCAACTCGAAATGAGCGGCGAGCAATTGCGGCAGATCGTGCTCGCCGCGGGCCGCGCCGTGCAACAGGCGCAGCAGTCCAACGCGATTGCGCCGGCGTCACGGAAATGGTCGCCGCCGTCCTGCGGGTCGGCAAATTGATGTCGCCTGATTTACTCCATGACTTCCTCGTCCGTAACATTCCCGGTCGACGCCGTGCAATAACTTTCCATGCTCCGAACGCAGCCCGCCAACCGCAAAACCCAAAGGATTCGCCTGAAGGCGAGGGTTTCAGACCGATCGTGGTGACAATGAAAATCAGCGACGCCGATCTCGACGCCGACGGCGACGGCGACGGGCGTCCCCGCGGAGCATTTCGCACTCGTCGCCGAATCGGAAATCGAATCGTTTGGCGGCGAATATGATGTCGCTCTGTGGGCCGCTGGCGGCGCGCGTTTGTACGTCGACGGTCAGCTTGTCCTGGGGGACTGGAAAATTCGGAAAACGGTCGAGCGATTCGCGGCACCCCTGCGCCTGACCGAGGGTAAGCATGCCTTGAAGGTCGAATTCTTTCACGCCACGGGCAACACGCGGCTCACATTGGCGTTTGCACCGAAGTAGGGCCGGCAGATTCTGGCTCAGCCGCTTTCTTGGCCGTTTGCCGGGACGATTCTTTTTTTTCGGTCGTTTCCATTGCGCGGGTCGACGAGCGATTTGCAGCTTTGCAGATTGCGGCAGCCGATTCGTACGCGCGGACGGGTCCGCGAAAGGCGAGTTGCGTACTTGCCGGTCGACAGCAATGCGGTTGCCACGAGTATGGGCGATTTCACCCGATCCGTTGCAAATCCGCGAGCCATCTACACAACCTCGGTGATTCCTCATGCGGACGATTCTCCCCAATCTCGCCAAGTGGCCCCATTTCGAACGACGAGTTTCGCGGCGGCCCCAAAAGCCGATGTCCGTGATTTCCGACCGAGCCGAAAAGCTCGAAGACCGGTTGGTTCTTATTAGTGGGTTTTCAGCAATAATCCCCGACCAGATCAATCCAGCACTGGCCGAGCAGGCGATCTTCGCCCCCCAGGCCGGCTCGCAATCGATCGCCGCCAGCGTTTTCGGTCCGGCAAGCCGGCTCTATAAGTTCACCGTCGACGGCATTGCGTTCGACAACCCAATTCGGTTCGACCTGACTCCCGCGACGAGCGGCAGCGGGGCCGACGCGGCCTTGGTGTTGTTCGACGAAAACGGCAACGTGTTTGTCAAGGTCGACGCCGACTCTGGCGTTCCAGAGTTGGGCGTCGAAACGCTCGAAGCCATTCTCTCCGTGGGCCACGGCCGTTCCCGAGCCATCGCCGGACGTTTTGTTGCTATGCGGTATGGTGATGTTTGCCACTTGGTTCGCGCGATTCACTCGTCGGCGTCAGGGCGTTGATAGGACCAACGTTCGTGCTGGCGAGGACCGCGTTCGTGTCGCAGTCGTAGCTGCGCCGTTGCGCGGCCAGGGGAACGCCATTCGCGTTGACATGTGTTCGTGGCCGCTTTAGCCTGTAGATTGGCCCATTTGAGAGTGTCTTAGCCTTGGTTGGCCCGCGATCGAGAGGATTTTGGTCATGCGACGAATTGCCCATCGCGTGGCGGCGCGTTCTCGCCGCGAGTTTCTTGCTCGCGCCGGCGGCGGGTGTGGAGCGCTGGCACTGTCTTATCTGCTTGGAGCACGCAAGGCGCGCGCCGACGGTGGCGTCGCCGCTGTTTCGCCGCTTGCGCCCAAAGAGCCACACTACGACGCCACCGCCAAGGCCGTCATTTGGATCTTCATCGATGGCGGGCCGAGCCACATCGACTTGTTCGATCCCAAGCCGCTGCTGAACAAGATCGCCGGGCAGCCGCTGCCGGCCGGGATCGAGCGGGCGTTTACGCCGATGGGCGTGTCGGACAATCCGATTCTCGGTTGCCAACGCAAATGGAAGCAGCACGGCGACAGTGGTATCTGGATGTCCGACTGGCTGCCGAACATGGCGGCTCATGCCGACGATCTGTGCATGATCCGCTCGTGTTGGGCGAACGGGTTGAATCACGTCGGTTCGGTGTGCCAGATGAACACCGGTTCGATCCTCGCCGGCCGGCCGAGCCTCGGCGCTTGGGTGACGTATGGCTTGGGGAGCGAGAACCAGGATTTGCCGGCGTTTGCGGTGTTGCTCGACAAACCCGACGAACCGCCGGGCGGGCCGAGAAACTGGGGTGCGGGCTTCATGCCGGCGACGTATCAAGGCACGCGGCTGCGGAGCGACGGGGCGCCGATTTTGCATCTGACGACGCCCAAGGGCGTTTCGCAAGAACAGCAGCGTCGGAAGCTCGATCTGCTCGCCGAATTGAATCGCCAGCACGCGGCCGGACGCGACGCCGACGAGCTCGAAGCGCGGATCGCCAGCTACGAACTGGCATATCGGATGCAAGCGGCCGCGCCCGAGGCGGTGGACCTTGCCCAAGAAACGGCCGAGACGCGCCAGCTTTACGGAATGGACAACAAGGCGACCGCTGAGATGGGGCGAAGCTGTTTGCTGGCGCGGCGGCTCGTTGAGCGGGGTGTGCGGTTCGTGCAAATCTACTGCGGCTCCGGCAGTAAGTGGGATGCGCACTCGAATCTCGAAGGAAATCATAGCGGGCTGTGCCGGGCGAGCGATCAACCGGTGGCGGCGCTGCTGGCCGATCTCAAACGCCGCGGCATGCTCGACGAAACGCTGGTCATCTGGGGCGGGGAATTCGGCCGCACGCCGATGAGCGAAAAAGGGAACGGCCGGGATCACAACCCGTACGGCTTCACGATGTTGCTCGCCGGCGGCGGGGCCAAGGGCGGCCGCACGATCGGCCGCACGGATGAAGTCGGCCTGCACGCGATCGAAAACCGCGTTCACGTCCACGATTTGCACGCCACGGTGCTGCACCTGATGGGTATGGACCACGAGGCGCTGACGTATCTGCACAACGGGCTGGACGAAACGGCGACGACGACTGAGGGTGGGCGGATCGTCGAGGAAGTGTTTGTTTGAGGCTTTAGGCTTTGGGCAGTGCCTGGAGTGTTGGCTATGGAACGGATTCGCGGTTTGATGCTTACTGGCTAGCGCATGTGCTCGGATGCGCATTCTTTCGCTGACTGTTACAGTTTGCCACAAATGGCGTGGCGCTTCGCCGGCAGACTCGCTCGCGATCGGTAAAGATTGCGTTAGCGGCATGCGATTGCGGCCGTCAGGCACCGGCCCTGCGCCACGTTCGTTACACTCGGCAAAGTCAACGCTATCGGTGTTGTAAACCAATTGGCTTAGAAGGGTTGGGCGCGTTCAAGCGGGAAATCCGCGGCGGCCGATACCACTCGTGCCGCTTGAAAGCAAGACGTGAATCGGGCGGCGCGAATTCCCCTAAGTGGTCAAGGCTGCGGCGACGTTCGGCATTAACACAAGCGAGCCAAGGACTGGCTCGACCGGCGTCGTCGCGACGGACCGTACGAACCTTCCACGTTCGGCCTGCTCCCGCGACCAAGCCCGCCAAGAAAGCACACCCACGCAGAAGCAAAAGCTCGTATCGCCGTCGTCCCCCCCGGACACGCGGCGTGCGAGGCGACCGTCCCTGGCTTCCTTCCACAGATTGGCCCCGGTTGTGCGACTTGGTTCGGCCCATCGCGGTGCGCGAACGTAAACGGTTCCTTCCTCATGAGGAGACGTGGCTCGATGAAATGGCACATGATGATTGGTGCGATGATCGTCAGCGCCGGCCTGTGTACCCAAGGGTTCAGCTTCGAACTCTTGGACCGCATGCTGGGCGGCGATGGTTGCGGATGTTGTAACTCCTGCCAGCCGAAGTGCTGCGCCCCGAAGTGCTGCAAGCCCGCCTGCAAACCGGCGTGCTGCGAACCGAAGTGTTGCGATCCGTGCAACTCGTGCTGCAACGACGGCTGCTGCGACCTGTTCGGCGGCCTTCGCGGGTTGCTGGAACGCAAGTCGAGCTGCTGCAACAAGTGTGATTCTTGTGGTGGCGGCGGTGGATGCGGATGCGAAGCGGCTCCGTCTTGCTGCGCTGCGAAGTGCTGCAAGCCGGCCTGCGATCCGTGCAACTCGTGCTGCGACCCCTGCAAGAAGTGCTGCCGCCGGGGCTTGCTCGACGCCATCTTCAGCAACAAGTGCGGATGCCGCAACAGCTGCAATAGCTGTGGCTGCGAATCGTCTTGTGGTTGTGGTGGTGGCGAAGGCGCCGGCGCCGCCTCTGGCGACGCCGCCCCGACCCCGCCGGCCCCCGTGCCGTCGCCCGCCGATCCGTCGGCCTCGTACCGCAACGGCACGATGCTCCGTCCGGCGAAGT
>JBBDYI010000385.1:0-10513 GCA_040901705.1 Pirellulales bacterium
CGTTCGCCGGCAAGCTCAATCCACGGGTAAATCACCTCCTACCGCTCGCCTTACGCTCCGCCATCGTATGCGCCGAGAGAGTTTCGGCGCTCAACAATACCGCGTACCGCCGTTGAAATCTTACGGCAATTGAAACCGCGAGATCGTTCGCACGACGGCGTGATCGTCGGGGAAGGTGTGGAACGCCTTGATCGTGAGGCTGCGGAGGCGCGTCTCGACGTGGATGAACGACAACGCCCCTAGCGCGATGCGGCCGCTGGCGTCGAAACGGTGCAACATGCCGTTGGCGCTCGATTCCCAAGCCAGGTCGTGCTGGTAGCTCCAGAATTGAACCGGCTCGACCCGTTCAAGCTGAAAGTCGCTCTCGTAGGTGACGCCGCCGCGGCATTCGACGCGCTCTCGGCGCTGTCCTTTGAGCGGATGGCCGAACAGGCGGCGCTTTTCCGGCAGCGGATGATGGGCCGCCGCCGCCACTTCGGTCAGCGTAATGCCCTGGTGCCGCCACTTGATGACGTGGCCCGCGCTGGTGATGGCAATCTCGGCTTCGAAGCCGCTACGCGAGAACTTGCGGGACTGATAGACCTCGAACAACTCGGGATGCAACGACCGGTTGAATAGGTGGAACACCAACTCGGCGATTTTCGGGCGAACGGAGAGCACGAGGGTGTTTCCTGGAATTCTTGCCGACGCGACAAGCGGAATCGAAGGTCGGCTCGGTTTGCGACGGAGTTTGTAAGAAGCATCATCCTACCGTATTCGCGGCGACGGGCCGCGCTGCCGCAGTCGATTATAGATTGTGTCGCGACGGCGACAAAGGCGATTTCGGCGACTGCAATTTCGGTGCCCGATATTAGGACTTGACTTTGTCGCCATCACCGCGCCAGTATGAAACTTGGCGCGACGTCGATCACCACCATCCGGCCAGCACGTCGTAAACCGCGTGTGCGCCGACGGCGATTCCAAAACCGCGAAACAGAAAGACCGCGCAAAACAGCACGCCGGCGGCGAATCGAAACGTGAAGCGAAACAGCGGAAAGGGATCGAGCGGCTCGCCGGATGCCCCGACGTGGTGCGCGGCGGAAAACAACAGGCTCGTGACGATCACGGCGATTACAACGGCGGTGCGCGGCGTAAACTTCGCCCCGCGAAGCGCCGCCATGCACAGCGGCAGCAACATCAACCGGAACAATGTTTCCTCGTATACGCCGGCGCCGAAATAGCTGACAAAATGGGCGAAAGAAGTTCGCAGCGAACTCGACGCGACAATCGCGCTTCCCGATGCGTTGGCGTTGACATCGACGTTGACATCGCCGCCGACGACCCGCGCCAGCGGCAATTCGAGCTTATCGAACGACCAGACCTGAATCTGAACGCACGAGAGCAGCACGACCGCCAACACCGCACATTCGATCGCCATCCCGCCGAGCACCGAAGATCGCACGCGCCACGGCTGGGCGGTCGTGTGATGCCAGGCCAGCAGAATAACGACGATCAGCGCCGGCAGCGCCAGCGATGAACCGACGCCGACGGCCAAGAGCAACTGCCGCAGCCACACGTCGGCCCCGTTGATAATCGCCTGCGGGCCGAGAATCGCCACGCCCAACTCGTACACGGCCAACAGCGGCAGCACGAACAACAAACTCGCCAGCGGCCGCCGCGATTGCTGAAAGTAGTCGTCGGCGACGGCGTTGGATTCGAGAATCGTGTCGCTCATGGCGCGGCTGGCGTCGGCCGAATTCGCGGCGGCGAGTGCGTTGGCGCGTGGGATGGCTACGGCTTGCCCATCAACTCCGTAACCAGTTTGGCGACCAGCGCCGGATTGTCCTGCTTGACGAGATGTTCGATCCGCGACGGCGGCACCTTAAGCTTTTCGAGGGCCGCCGCGATCCGCTCCCAAAGCACGGTCCGTTTCTTGCCTTCGGACAGATACAGGTCGGTCACCAACTCGCTGAGCTTCTGCAGCGAAATGGCTTCCGCGTTCTGGTAGTAGTTCTTGATGATGCGCTCTTGGTACGCACTGCGTTTGGCCATAGATCACGCGGCGGCGGAAGAAAACGGAGGACGGTTTGAAAATCGGTACGGCGAGCGTCGCGTTCTTGGCGACCTGGCCGACGGTGGAATCGTCGCAAAAAACATCGGCGGCGTAAAGGTCGGCCGGCGTCCGCTCATCCCCACGGACGGCCGCCGCCCGCGCGACGCGGCTCAACCTCCGCCGATCGCCGGCAAAAAGTGGATTTCGCTGTGGTCGCGAACTTGGGCGAGCAAACCGCGGGCCGTGATGACGCCGTCGATCGAAACCGCGATGCCCGCCGCAAGCTGGTCGTTCTGCACCAGCCGCGCCGCCAGCCCCGGATGCGCCCGATCGAGCGAGGCGATCACCTGCCGCAGTGTTTTTCCCTCGGCGACGACCTCAGCCGCGCCGTCCGTCAGATCGCGAAGTTGCGGTTGCAAAAACACGCGCGGCATGGCGGTAAACCTGTTGCTATCCCGTTACGTCGTTGTCGAAGCCACCTACGATCGAACGCCGCAGTTCAACGCCGCAGTTCGTAGTCTAGCGGATTGCCGTCGCCAGCGCCATGCGCGCGGCGAGGCACACGTGATACGATGCGTGCGGATCGCGACACGATCGATCCAGGCAATTATTCCCGAGCTGCTATTGGCGAACTGCGCTATGCGGAGAGAACAGCAATGAATTCACCAACGACCGAATCCAAATCGAAGCCGAAGTTACTCTTCGTTTGCGTCGAAAACGCCAATCGCAGTCAAATGGCGCAAGCGTTCGCCACGATGCTCGGCCGCGGCGCCGTCGAAGCCTTCAGCGCCGGCTCGCGCCCCTCCGGGCAAGTCAATCCGCGGGCCATCCAGTTCATGGCCGAGCTGGGCTACGACCTCGCGACGCACGATTCCAAGTCGCTCGACGAATTCAATGGCCAGCCGATCGACGTCGCCGTCACGATGGGCTGTGGCGATGCCTGTCCGGCGGTGAAGACGCAGCGCCGCGAGGAATGGAACATCCCCGACCCGAAACATCTGAGCGACGAAGAATTCCGGGCCGTTCGCGATTTGATTCGCGACAAGGTACAAACGCTTATCGACAGCCTCGCGACTCCGTCCGCATGACCCACATGACGACATCGGTGACGATGCCTGGCCTTCGATTTCGGCGGTGGCATCTTAACCACAGTTGCTGACGTCGTGATTCTTCGCATTGCTCATCTTTCGTAGATGCGGCAATTTCCATTGAAAAGAGCAGTAACGTCAGAACCGCTGCTGCGCCGGGCACCACTTTTGGGCAAGTTGTGCGGAGGCGTGCGGCGTGGCAATGGGGGCGAGATCGATGCGACGGGTGGCTTTGTTTCGTCGGGGGATTTGCGAGGATCGAGCGTCGATTGCCCCCGGTGTATTCACCGGGGGCTAAATGGTTGGGGATTTTTTTGCTGGAAATTGGGCCAGTGTTTGTGGTAGGAAGTGGTGGATTGGAGAATCGAGATAGGAGGTGCGACGGATTTGGGCGACGAATACCTCTGGAGGGGGAATTATTTGACATTGCTCGTGTTTTTTGCGGTGCGAATGGATTGTTTTGCATCAGTTCCCCCGATGGATACGATGGCCCAATAAAAAAACAAACTGCCCCGGTTCAACCGAGGCAGTTTGCGTACCGAACCACTTCGCGGCCCGCATGCCGCGTGCGATTGTCTGTCGTGCGAATTCCGTTATTTCCGCCGGCGACGCCAGGCGGCCCCACCCACCACGACGATGCCCATGCATGCCATTGCCAGCGACGCCGGTTCCGGCACGGCCGCGATGCTCTTGAGGTTGAAGTCGACGGCCGTATCGGGCGTGCCGTTTCCGTTGAAGATGAAGCGAATGCTCGTGGCGGCCGACAGCGGCGCTTGCGCGTCGAACGCAGCGAACGGCACGGTGAAGTCGAAGGGGTCGGCCGACTCCGGCACCGTACCGGTCCACGTGGCCGATCCGCCGGCGCTGGTGACTTCGATTCGCAAACCGATGCCCGTCTTGTTCGGCGCTGGGTCGACGGTGCGAAACATCAACAGGAACATGTTGTTGCCGCCGGCGGTGAAGTCGACGCCGCCCAAGCCCAGGGCGTTTGTCAGCGAACCGGCCGCCACTTCACCGGCGTCCAGCCCGTCGTATTCGAGGGTCGCCATGACGCGGGCGGTCGACGACGATCCGAAATCGAATTCGCCCTCCGTGCCCGAATCTTCTTCGTCGACGTCGCCGATGACGCCGAAGGCCGCGACGCCCTTGGGCGTGGTGGTGACGCGGATTTCGACGTCGCGTTCGCTGCCGAGGATCGTTCCGACCTGCTGCGTGTGCTCCATGATGAACGGATTCACCTGTGTGAACAGCGGGATGCCCCAACCCTGTTGGCTTTCGGCCAAGGGGAAATGGTTCGCATCGCGGAAATCGTCGATCAGGATCGTCGCCGCAAAGGACGGCGAGCTAATCAGGGCTACTGCCAGCACGGCGAGGGCAATGAGCGTTTTTTTCATGGGTGGTGTACTCGCGGGTTGATGTCGTGAGGTTGATTCGTTCGATTCGGTTCGGTTCGGTATGCGGACATGGCGTGCTTCATGCACCTGCCGGAACGACGCGAGCGCGCAGCCTGAGCGCAGCGGCTGGAAAGCTCGTTCGACGAAGTCAGCGGCGGCCTGCGCGAAACGCGCGCGGACGCCACCTAGCCGCCGAGCGCGCAAACCGCGAACTCAGAACGGATCCGGCGATGGAAACGAAGGGCGAAAGATGCGGCGAGAACCGCTTGCTAGCATTGGGCCAAGGCCGTGCGCTACCAGGAAACGCCACCGCAGAAAGAAATCTTGCGGAAGGGTGGCGTCGGCTCTCGCCTGGTTGTCACTAGCTGCCTTGACGGGGTTTCAGAGAGTGCGGCCGTTAAAAACTGCGGGAAACGGCCGGCTTTTCGGTAATTCAGTTTGATTATTTCAATACGCCCGGCGCAAAGTACGCCGAGAACTTGATCTCAAGATAACCCGGCTGCAACCCCCTGTCAAGCAAGTGGGGGACAATTTTCCGCAAGTATCCACCTAACTGGTTGTCACGCCTTTGGTCCCGAGGCAATCTCCGCCAGCGCCGCAAGATCGCACTGCACCGCGCGGGCGAGCAGGTAAATCAGAGCGAAACCGGCCAGACTGCTGACGCTGAGCACCGCCAGCAGCATCCGGTCGCCGGTCGCGCCGCCAAGCGTCACCATCAGCGTGACGCCGAACATTGGCAACGACGCCGCCAGAACCAGATATCGCCACGTAAGTCGCTCGCATTCGACCAGCCGACCCGCTTCGATCGCGCCGTCCGGATCGGCCGGGTTTTCCTGGCCGACGCGGAGCAACGCCGGATAAAATGCCCGCGCGGCGAGCCAAGTGATCGCGAAAAACGGGTAGGTCGCCGCGATCAGACCGCCCAGCGCCAGCGAAGCAATGAAGTGCAGAAAATCGTGCCACACCAGATCAGCACCGCCGAGGCGTATCGCAACGGGATAAACCACACCGGCCACCGACCACAGCGCGATGCCGACAACCGCGGTGACTCGTCCCAGGCTGAGCGCCCTCTCGCGCAGCGCCGCGGCCGCTTCCGGCGTCGGCCGCACGCCGCGGCGAACGTCGCGCAGAGAGCGCGAGAGCGGCCACGCCAGGATCACCATCCACGCGACGCCGATGGGAAACGCCGTGCCGTTGACGGCGGTTTGCGTGTTCCAGAACACGTGCTGCGCGTCGCGGAAATGTTCGACGATGTGCCCGCGGTTGTAGACGTAGTTGAATACCGCCGCCAAGCTGTTGGGAACGAGCGCGCAGAGCAGCAACGCGGCGATCGGCCAGCGGAGGGCGAACCGCGCCGGAAAAGCTTGCGACGGCGTCAACAGCCGCTCGGTCTGCGGGCGAAGGCAACACCACAGCCGCCGTGCCATTTGCGCTGCCGTGGCGGGCCGATCGTCGGAATTCGGCGACAGGCACTCGACGAGCAATTCGGCCATCGACCGCGGCGCGACGGTGTGCAAGCGCTCGATCGCGTCGGCGTCGAGACCGGCACGCCGCCGCACGATCATCCGGTCGAGCGTGGCGGTCCAGCCGTCGCTCAATTGTTCGTCGGTCAGCGGCCGCTCGCCAGCAAGCATTTCCCACAGCATCACGGCGAGCGAATAGACGTCACTGCGTCCGTCGAGCGAATCGGCGCTTCGCGGATGGCCGACGTGGCATGCTTCGAGTTGCTCCGGCGACATGTACGCGAGGCTACCGCCGAAATACGCGGCCGGCGCGGCCCCATCGAGTTCCGCACAAAAGCTGATATTGAAGTCGACGAGCTGCGCGGCCCCTTCGGCGGTCAGCAATACGTTGGCCGGCTTGATGTCGCGGTGCAGCACGCCGCGGCTATGGGCATAGGAGAGCGCTTCGGCGAGTTGCATGCCGATCAAACAGACCGCGTGCGGCCATGCCGAATGGGCCAGCCGCTGCCGCAACTGCGAGCCGATCGGCACGGCGTCGCCCCGCCGCGACAGGGCCAGATCGACCGATTCGAGGATCGTTTTGCCCGTCCGCTCCGCGCTCGGCAGATTCCGCGCCCGGTCCATCGCCCCGTGCAGCGTTCCGCCGCTGACGTATTGCATGTACAGCAGCCGTAGCGCCCGGTCGGGAAGTATTCGCTGATCGAACACGCGAACGATATGCGGATGATCGAGTTGGGCCAACGTCTGCGGTTCCTGGCCATGATCGGCAGAGACTTTCAACGCCACCATCCGCTGCATCGACCGTTGCCGGGCGAGAAACACCGTGGCGAATGCCCCGCGGCCCAGCCGAGCGAGCAAATCGAAGTCGTCGAGCTTCGTGCCAACTTCCAGTTCCTCGACCCGCACCACGTCGTAAAACGGCTTCGTGTCGTCGGGTCGGTCGACGCCGAGCATCCGCCGCAGCGCAGCGGCCTGTTGCGGATAGCGGCCGAAGTAGTCCTCCGCCGATACGGTTTCGCCGGCCTGACGGCGGCAATGAAACTCCTCATACAGCAGATCGGCCGGCGGACCTTCGCCCTCGGCCAACTCCGGCAACTCTGCAACATACGCATCGACCCGCCGCCGGTCGCCGCTCTGCCAGCGCCGTTCCAGGTCGTACTTCACAAGCTCGACCACCGCCATCCGCCGCAAGCCGGCCGGTCCGTCGGGCAAGAACTCGGCGATACTCGGCGGCCCGCCCCGGTCCCAGGCCTCGGAAAACGCCTCTAACCGCTCGGCCAACGCCTCCCAAGCGGCATCGCCGTCGCCCAAATCGTAGCGCGTAGAATCGGCACGAAGCGTCATTGGATCAAACGCAATTCAAAAGCCCAAATAACCAAGGCCAGTACGACAGACGACGCCCGAAAGTCCCCGATGATTCTCCCCCGCCAAGAAAAGATTGACAATCGCCCCTGAGGACCGAACGCCGCCATTTGCCCACTGCCCGCCGCCCACTGTCCACTGCCCCCTGACCTCTGGCGGCAATTTCTTTCAGAATCCGGTAAACCATGCCCACCCAAACCGCGATAATCCTAGCGGTGCATTCTACAATCACGGGATCAGCCGCGAGTCGGCTCGCGTTGCCCGCGAACTTCCCATTCGACGCCGTCGGGCCTCGCCGCGTTCACTTCGCGCGCCCCAACCGCGTCCGCGAAACAGGAGCTATCCACATGGCCGCGCCCTCGAAATACGATACCGACTGGTTTACCGACGCCGACGAGCTGGGCAAGAAGAGTGGCCTGGGGACGCGGAACACGCCCGCGGTCGATCGGGCGATCGCGCTGGCCGAGGCGTTCGGCAAACGGCCCGGCGGCGGGATGTTCAAGCTGCTCGAGCGGCAGAAGATCGCCAAGGGCCTGGTCAAGCGGCTGAACGAGCCCAACTCGTTCGACCAAGGCAGCACCTGGCTGTGCGGCATCGCCACGTTCGTCCGCGTTTGGGCCTTCGATCATCCGGTCGAATTCGTCACGCTGGCCGTCGACCTGTTCGAGAAGGGCAAGGGCAAGCTCGTCGGCCACGGCAAATACGGCGGCAAGACGATCACGCCGTCGAAGGAGCTCCGCGACTCGCCGCCGGCAAAGCTTTCGAACAACGACGATTTCAACCACGCCGATTGGATCGTGCTGGCCTCGATCCGTGAGGCCTTCAACGACGTCTTCAACTATTCGGCCGACGAAGGCGTGTTTCGCATCAAGGCCTGGAATTTCCCGAGCGACGTCGAACGCGAATTCAAGGCCGCCGGCTACACGCGCGTGATCAATAAAGCCGCCAACGGCGTCGGCGGCGGTGGCTTCCAGAACTTCAGCGAAGCGGCCGACCTCTACGAACGCGACTGGCGCGTGATCCTGCTCATCAACTCGCGGCTGCTCAGCGCCAAGCCCGAAGATGTGGCCTCGACCGGCGTCCTCAATACGTCGAACCACTGGGTCGGTCTCAATTCGAGCATCGTCGTCAACACGTTCAACAACAAGGCGTTGGTCTATCCGTTCGACGTTTACTCGTGGAACCGCATCCATACGATTCCCGACTGGAAAAAGCCGATTGCGTTCGCCACGCTCGATGTGAGTTATTTTGGGTTCGTGGCGGGGAAGTTTTGAGAAACGCCACGATCAGAATTGAAGCCATCATGCCGCATGGCTCCGCCCGGTCGCGCGATCAAACGGTTCGACAATCCGAACTCGCTTCTGTCTCAACCTGCTTTGATTAGACCCGCATTCTCGATCAATCGTTCGATCCATTTGCGTTGACGTTCGCCTTCGACGTGCGGCAGAATTTGCCTCAGATACGCCGCAAATTCACGTTCGCCGGGAAATCCGGGCAGCTTTGGCCGAGTCAAACACGTTGGCACGTATCGGTCGAAGCAATAGACTTGCAAAGCGTCGATTGCAACGTCGCGCAACGCGCCATCCACGGCGAGCCAATCGCATAGTTTCGGCCAATCGACAAGTGAGATCGCCGCCAGCGTGCCCCACTCCGATTGTGGACGGCGCTGCGGTCGCTCGCTACGCCAGTATTCCTCGACGAGCGACACGTTCTCTGGGGCCGGAAAACTGTACAGCGCCAATACCGCGTCCCGCTTATCCTTCCGCCGCGCTTTGGCAATCGCGTCGACGACGAAACTCCGACCCTCGGCAAACTCGAAAAACTGGCGGGTCTGCTCCGAGAGCCAGCAATACTCATACGGCTCGGCACGATCCCATTCCTGCCTCAACTTCTCCTTCGCCGCCTCGACCGGCATTGCTGCATAATCGAGCGGCGGCGGAATGCCCAGTTCGCTCATCAGCGATAGCGTCGCCGACACCGCACCCGAAAGTTTTTCGAGCCGCCGCAGCCACTGAATGATGCGCCGCTCGTGCTCGTTGGCGAGCATCTTCTCGCCGACGTCGCGTAGCAAGGCTAGGTCATCGTCGGTTTTGCTCTCCAAGAAATCGAGGATCACTTCGTGGTGCGACAAGTGCCCGAACCGCACGACCGCTTCACGCAGGTACGCAAACTCTTCCGGAATGTCTTCGGCAGAATACTTCATCGCGATGCGCAACCGCCACTCACTCCCCCATCAACTCCTTCACCTTCGGCTCGATCGACTCCGCCCAAATCGTGTAGCTCTTTTCGTTGAGGTGCAGCAAGTCCGGCATCATCTCGCGGGTGAGCGTGCCGTCGGCTTCGAGGAACTTCGGGCCGATGTCCAGATAGTGGATCATTTCGCCGTCGGCCAATTTGCTGGCGATCTCGCTCGACTTGGCGTTCTTCTCGCGCTGCGGGCTTGGCTTTTCGCCGCGGGGGAACGTCGCCAGGATCAGCACTTTCATCTGCGGCTGCTTTTCGCGCAGTCGCTTGACGATGGCCACGATGCCGTCGCCGATTTCTTCGGCCGTGTTGTCGTTGCCGTTCGAGTTGTTCGTGCCGATCATCACCACGGCCAGCTTCGGCTTGACCAGATCGAAGTTGCCGTGATCGAGCCGCCACAACACGTGCTGCGTGCGGTCGCCGCCGATGCCCATGTTGACGGTCTTCCGCGGCCCGTAGAACTTCGCCCACACGTTCTTGCCGCCGCCTTCCCAGCCTTGCGTGATCGAGTCGCCGATGAACACGAGCTGCGTATCAGTCGCCTTCAGCCGGTCGTTGATCGTCGCGTGCCGCTCCTGCCAACCTTGCCCGTCGCGGGGAACCGGCTTGACGGCGGAATGCTCCTTTTCGCCCTCGGCAGCGCGAAGGGGCGCGGTGAAGATCGCGGGGAAAACGACAACGGTGGCGGCGATCTGCAACAGCCAGCGGCGAGACAGTTTCATGGCGAGTGGCTCCGGTTGTGGGAATTGGGACGTATGTACTCGAAGTCGCCTGCTCGTGAGCGAGCTAGGATTTCGCCCATCTTAACGCGGCGAGGCGGTCGCCCACAACCAAGACTCTCCAATCGTTTCGTTTCACCACAGAGGTCACGGAGGTCCTAGCGCGGCCATTGGCCGCAACCAAAACGGTCCGGCAAGTGAATTCGAAACA
>JBBDYI010000386.1:0-6260 GCA_040901705.1 Pirellulales bacterium
GTCGCCGCCTGGATCGCCTTCCGAGCGGCAGGGGTTTTGGGATAGGCTCTTAGACGCCCACGTTCAATGGCGACCGGCGAATCGCGGTGATGTCGCCGCCCGCTTCGAAGGGCGGCATGAGACAGAATTGGCTGAAAATGACGCAGCCGAAGCAGACGCCCACGGTACTGTGCAGATCACTATAATGGAGATGATGGGGGATCGCGCGGCGATTCTGCAAGTTTCCGCAGTTAGTTGCGCAAATCTAGCCGCTCGCTAAGAGATACCGCATGTGACAATGGAGGGGACCGCGGCGCCAAGCACCAGCGCGAGCGAGATTGACGGCTCGACGTTCTCGTCGTTGGCTTCCCCGCACTGGGACTGTACAGGACCGATCGATTCGATGACCGAACAGCCATCCACGCCGTCGCCGTCGGGCGAAGTGACCGCGCTGCTCGCGCGCATCGAGGAGGGGGATTCCTGCGCCCGCGACGATTTGCTTGGCTTGGTTTACGCCGAACTTCGCTCGATCGCCGGCGGCCTCATGCGCCACGAGCGGCCCGAGCATACGCTGCAACCCACGGCGCTGGTCCACGAGGCGGCGATGCGCCTGTTCGACGGCGACGCCATCGGCGCGGTGAAAGGCCGGGGCTACCTGTTCGCGGCAATGACGCGGGCGATGCGGCGAATTCTCGTCGATCATGCCCGCGCAAGGGCGGCGATTCGCCGCGGCGGCGACCATCAACGCGTGCCGCTCGACTGGGTCGTCGACGCGGTCGAACAAACGGGCCGCGTCGACCTCGTGGCCCTCGACGAGGCGATCGTCCGCTTGGGCGAACTGAACCAGCGGCAAAGCGAAGTGGTCACGATGCGATTCTTTGGCGGATTCGACATGGCCGAGATCGCCGGCGCACTCGGCGTGTCGCTGTCGACGGTGGAAAAGGACTGGCGGCTGGCGAGGGCGTGGCTGAAAACGCAGTTGACAGAGTAATTGCGATCGCGGGCCGTTCTTTTTTTTGTAAGGTTTTGCCGCGCCGATCTCGCAGGTAACATCGGAGCATTCCCGCCGACCCTGTCCTTCTCGAATTGTCACTCCATCGTTCCTTTGCAGTCCGTCGCGAAATGGATCCACGCCGCTGGCAGCGCGTCGAGCAAGTGTTTTTCGCGGTGCTCGACCGCCCCGAGGCCGAACGCGCCGCCGCCGCGGCCGACCTTTGCGGCGACGATGCCGAGTTGCGCGGCGAAGTCGAGCGACTGCTGGCCGCCGATCGGACGATGGCGTCGGGCGGATTCTTGGATCCAGCACCGTCGGCCGTCGCCGGCGCGAGCGATGCGCAGGGCGGCGACCATCGGCGCGGAACGCAAATCGGCCGCTACATCGTCGAGCGGCAAATCGGCGAAGGCGGCATGGGCAGCGTGCTGCTCGCCACGCGGGCCGAGGATTTCCGCCAGCACGTGGCGATCAAGATCATCCATCGCGGGCTGCACACTGAGCAATTCGCGCGTCGATTTCGCGATGAACTGCAAATCCTCGCGGCGTTGGCCGAGCACTCGAACATCGCTTCGCTGCACGACGCCGGCACGTGCGACGACGGTCGGCCGTACTTCGTCATGGAGTACATCGCCGGCGAGCGGATCGATCGCTACTGCGATGCCCGGCAACTGACGACGCGGCAACGAGTCGAACTGTTTCGCCAAGTTTGCGCGGCGGTACAGTTCGCCCACCAGCACACGGTCGTGCATCGCGATATCAAGCCGGGCAATATTCTCGTCGACGAGCAGGGGACGCCGAAGCTGATCGATTTCGGGATCGCCAAGATCGTCGGCGACGGCATTGCCGAGAACGATGCGACGCGAGCGGTTACGGAGCACATCGCGCTGACGCCCGACTACGCCAGTCCGGAGCAGTTTCGCGGCGAACCGGTATCGACGGCGAGCGACGTCTATTCGCTCGGCGTGGTGCTCTACGAGTTGCTCGCGGGGCGACGTCCGTACAATTTCTCGACGCGGACGCCGCTCGACCTTCAGCGGGCCGTGTGCGAGCAGGAGCCGGAAGCGCCGAGCACGGCCGTGCTGCGCGACACGCGACCGCACGTGACCGATCGCGATGACGCAGGCTCATCGACGACGTTGGTGTCGGACGTTGTGGATCCCCAGGCCATCGGCGCGGCGCGGCGTACGGTTCCTAGCCGGCTTCGCCGCCAGTTGTCGGGCGATCTGGACAACATCATCCTGATGGCACTGCGCAAGGAGCCGGAGCGCCGCTACGCCACGGTCGAACAGTTGTCGGAAGACCTGCGGCGGCATCTGGCCGGTTTGCCCGTCAGTGCGCGACGCGACAGCATTGCATACCGCGCGAGAAAATTCGTCGGCCGCAACCGCCTCGCCGTTGCCGCGGCAGTCGTGCTTGTTGTTTCGCTCGCCGCGGGAATCGTTGGGGCCACGCGCGGGATGATCGTGGCGCAAGAGGCGCAGCAGAAGTCGCACCGCAGCTTGACGCAAGCAATCGAGGCCGTGCGACGGATGCTCAGTCGCGTCGGCAGCGACCGACTGGCGCACGTGCCGCAACTTGGACCGACGCGGCGCGAGATTCTCGAAGACGCCCTGGAGTTCTGCGAGTCGTTCGTCGCCGACAACGCCGACGACCCAGCCGCCCGGCTCGAATTGGGCCGCGTCAGCTATCTGCTCGGCGTCATCAATCGCGACCTGGGCCAACACGAGCAATCGCGGGCCGCGTTCGATCGGGCGATCGACGTGCTCGAAGAGCTTGCGGCGGAGGGCGATGGCGGAGAAAGCGAATCCTCCGGCGAGGCGCTCGAGGAGTTGGCCTTGTCGTGTTACCACGCCTCGGCACAGCGCCGCGACGTCGGCCAACTCGACGAGGCCAAGGGATTGCTCCAGCGAGCGATCGAAATCCAGACGCCGCTCTCCCGCGCCGATCCCGACGATCTCGCGCGATTGCAAAACCTCATCAATACCGCGAACAATCTTTCCGTTATCCAGATCGACTTGAATCGCATCGACGCCGCTGAGGCGACGCTGGACCGCGTCATGCAGTGGTTGCCGCCGCTGGAACAAAGCGACGATCCGGGCGACCGCGAGTCCGCCGCGCATGGCCACAACAACATGGGTTTTTTGATGCGCCGCCGCAAGCGGTTTGCCGACGCCGAGCGAGAATACGAGGCCGGCCGCAAGCTACGACAGACGCTGACCGAAGAGTCTCCCGAACAACCGTGGCACCGCAAGGAACTGGCGTTCAGCTACAACAATCTCGGCGTGTTGCACGGCGACATGGGCGACGCGGAGAAATCGGCGGAGGAGTTCGCGTCGGCGGTTCGGCTGCAACGACAGTTGGCGACCGACTTTCCCTCACAGCCGATCTATCGACAGGAATTGGCTCGCTCGTTGCTCAACCTTGCCGTCACGCTTCGCGATCAAAAGTTCTTGGACGATTCCAACGCCACGCTCGACGAGGCGATCGCGCTGCAACGCGCGCTGGTCGCGGAGTACGCCGGCGTGCCCGGCTATCGCGAGGAACTTGCCCGCTCGCTGTGCGAGGCGGCGGTCAATGCGTCGCGGCAGGGCGATCGCCAGCGGGCTGGTGCGGCGCTCGCCGAAGCGCGGGAAGCCGACGCGCGCAACCCGCGGGTTCGCGTGTTGCTGGGCCGATCGCACGCCGCGTCGCGGGAATGGGAAGCCGCGGTCGCCGAGTTCACCGCCGCGCTCGAGGCAAATCCCGACGATCACGAAACGTACGATCGACGCGGGGCTGCCTATCGCGAACTGAAGCAATACGAAAAGGCCCTCGACGATTTTTCGCAGGCGATCGATCTCTGGCCCCGCGACGCTTCGTATTTTCGTCACCGCGGCTCGGTGCTGCGCGATATGGGACGATTGCCGGAGGCGGTGGACGACTACGGCCGGGCGATCGAATTGCGCGGCGACTACGAAACGGCCTACAACAGCCGCGGCCTGGCGCTTACGGAGTTGGGCCAGTTCGACCGCGCGATCGCCGACTTCTCGGCGTCGTTGGAGATTGTGCCGGGCGATCCGATCGTGCTGGTGAATCGATCGCGTGCTTATGCGGAGGCGCGGCGGTGGGCGGAAGCGGTTGCGGATTACTCCGCGGCTCTGGAAGTCGATGGCAACGACGTCGACGCGCTCAATGAGTTGGCCATCGCGCAAGTCGTGAGCGGCGACTCGACCGGATATCGCGAGACTTGTCATAGGTTGCTTGTGACGGCGCGCATGGGCGCGGACGAAGCGTCGCGGTGCGTTTGGTCGATCGTTTTCACGCCAGAGACGGACATGAAAAGAGGGGAGGCCGTCGAGATCGCGCGGCAAGCGCTGGCCGGCGATGCGGCGAAATCTCCTGGCACGATCGGCCGTCGTCATGCCGTCCTTGGCGCGGCCCTCTATCGCGACGGCAAGTTTGACGAGGCGGCCGGACAATTGGCGCAGGCGGTGGCGGCATTCGAGGCAAGCGACGAGAATCGCCGGTATTCGCCCGTCGAAGCCGATGCGCAGCGTTTGGCGGCCCTGGTTGCTCTGGCGATGGGGAAGGTCGCCGAGGCGGACGAGTTTGCGGCGCGGGCGGCGCGGGCGGACGGTGACGCGAGTGCGAATGTCGGGGACCGCGATACCGGCATTTGGAGCGTGCATGCGGTGAGCGAACGGTTGCGTGCCGAACTCGAATCGAAGCTTCGCGACAGCAGTCCGTGACGGCGAGCGAAAAATGCCGGCCTAAAACAAACATTAGTTCGGCCAGCGGACGCCGTGCTGGCCTGGCTACGCGCTCTCTCGATATATTCTCGAAATTCTCGCTTGTTTTCGCGGTGCGAAGTTTTTCGGGCAAGATTCCCGGCCGACTGGAAACTATCCGTGGAGCCATGACACGAGCGAACCCCCGCCTCGATGCCGAGGGGGCCGGCGGCACTCCGCCGGTCCAGTGGGCTGCTGCGCTCGCCAAACACGATCGCTGGCTGCGGACGATTATTCTTGCCCGCACTGGCGAAGCCCAAGCGGTCGACGAGGTGATGCAGGAGGTGGCGTTGGGGGCGGTTCGACAGCGAGCACCGCTGGCCGACCGGACGAAGGTCGCGCCGTGGCTGTACAAGTTGGCGGTGAGGCAGTCGCTGTTGTACCGCCGGCGGATGGGCCGCAAACGGCGTCGCGAGCAGCGCTACGGCGAGCGATATCGACCGACCGAGGAGGATCATCGCGGCCACGACCCACTCGGCTGGCTGCTGGCCGAGGAACGGCGGCAACTCGTGCGCACGGCGATGGAGCGGTTGTCGCGCAGGGACGCGGAAATCCTGTTGCTCAAATATACCGAAGGTTGGAGTTATCTCGAAATCGCCGTCCACGTGGGCGCCAGTCACAGCGCGGTCGAGTCGCGGCTGCATCGAGCGCGGGCCCAATTTCGCCGCCAACTCGCCGCGTTGGATGTGGTCGAATCGCAGACTTAAGGGGGAAGTTCCGATGTCCGAGCATTTGCCGATCGTCGACGCCGCGACGCTGGACCGAATGGTCGACGGCGAATTGGATCGCCAGGCGGAGGGCGAATTGTTCGCGCGGCTGGACGACGAAACGGACGGCTGGCGGCGTTTGGCGCTGGCCTTCGTCGAATCGCAAGCGCTGGGCGCGGAGTTGCGCGGCGTGGTTGCGGCGTCGCGGCTGAAAGGCGAGTCGGCCGTTACATCGGTCACTGGGCATCGCGAAACATCGGGGCGTGCGGCACCCTACCCGTGGTCGCGGGTGTTGTCGCTGGCCGCCAGTCTGTTGATCTGCGTTGGAATTGGGTTCGGCGTCGGCCGCGCGTGGCATGGGCGGACGGCTGGGCACGACGTTGGCGCTACCGGCGCTACGAACATCGTCGAGGCGGACATTGTGCCGTCGGTCGGCGGTGCGACGGTCGGGGATTCGACGGCCGATATTACGAAAGCCGTCGCACAGGAGGACGCTCCGCTGGGGATGTTCACGTTGCCGACGCACGGCGGAACGCCGGTGCAATTGCCGATTTACGACGTCGCCAACGGCGGCCAGCAAATGCTTACCTCGACCGAATCGGCCGTGCCGGCGGAAGTCATCCATGCGCTGCGAAGCCGCGGACACGAGGTCAAACAGCAACGGCGGCTGTGGCCGATCGACCTCGGCGACGGCCGGCGGATCATCGTTCCGGTCGAACAGGTCGACGTGAAGTATGTCGGCACGAAGGCGTATCAGTAGGCAACCCAATTGGCGATTCCAAGACTGTGGGAGGCGAATCCTTTCGCCGACGG
>JBBDYI010000386.1:6270-10379 GCA_040901705.1 Pirellulales bacterium
GTATTGTCGGCGAAAGGATTCGCCTCCTACAGATTCCGATTTTGCAATGAGCGCTCGACACGCGCGGGGCGCGGCGTGTTGGTGGTAAGCGTTCGCGTTGTCATCGAGTCATTTTGTTTCTTCCCCCTTGCCAGGAGTCTCTTCATGAGCGTGGTGCATTTCAAGAACTTGATCGCCGGCCTCGCGCTGGCCGTTGCCGTGCTGGGAGTCGGCGCGGCGGCTCAGGCGCAAGACAGGACGATCGAAGCGCGAATCGTGGAGGCCGATGCCCCCGTCGGGGCGGCGGTCGACCTGGTTTTGGACGGCGGCGACGACAAGGCCGCGCCGGCCGAAGAAGGCGACATAAATCAAGAACGACATTTCAACATTCGCGTTGCGCCGCCGGCCGACGCTGGCTATTGGATCGGCATGCAGTTGGAGCCACCGTCGGGCGCGCTTCGCAGCCAGCTTGGCGTGGCCGAGAATCAAGGACTTGTGATCGCGGAGTTGTTTCCCGATACGCCGGCGGTCAAGGCGGGATTCGCCAAGCACGATTTGCTGTTGAAGGTCGGCGACGACGCCGTTTCGGACGTCGAGGCGTTCAACAAGCAAGTGCAGGAAAGCAAAGGAGAAAAGGAACTCGCCTTGACGCTGATGCGCGGCGGCAAGCAACTGGAGATCCACGTTACGCCCGCCAAGCGGCCGAGCGAAAATAGCTTCTCGATCCAATTGACGCCCGGCGCGGATCAGGAAGACGTATTGCAGTATTGGATTCCGAAAGGCCTCGATCTCAACGAAGGGCCGGTCCACGTGGAACTGTTTCATCCGGGCGTGATCGTCGAGCGCGAGATACAGGCGAGCGAAGTCGACAACTTGCCCAAGGACGTGAGCATCTCGATCAGCAAGTCGGGCGACAAGCCGGCGGAGATCAGTGTCAAGAAGGGGCACATCAAGTGGGACGTGACGGAGAAGGAGCTTGACAAGCTGCCGGCGGACGTGCGGCCGCACGTCGAGCGGATGCTCGGCCGGGGCACTCGGCGGACGGACGCCCGCGTGCGCATGTTGCCGCGAACGCTGAATCCTCCGCCGATGATCGTCACGCCGTACCGACCGGCGCCTTCCTCGCCGGTGCTGCCTCCGGCCGTCGCTCCTCAAGCCATTCCGGCTTCGCCCGATATCCAGCACCAATTGGATGAAGTGAACAAACGCCTGGAAGATCTCCAAAAGGCCTTGGATTCTCTGGTCAAGGCGCGCTCGGACGCTGAAAGCGGCGACCCGGACAAGTAATCCGCTCGAGCGGAGAAAGAACTCGGTCGCCACATTGCTTGCGACTCGACAACTCGACGAGTCAACGAGCCGACGATATGCCCAGCCGCCGGACGGATTGCACGATCCGCCCGGCGGCTTTTTTCGTCTACTTCGCGAACTAACGCCGGCAATCGCAGTTCGCCCGCCGCTTTTGTGCGTGCATTCGCCTTCGCGATTTGCTATCATCGAGACCTGCCCTCCCTCCCCCCAATGCCACACGCCGCCGAGCGGCGTGCCTGCCTCATGACGACGGGGAACGCATGGTGCCGCGTCTCGTAGCTCGCCGTTTTGTTTCGCGTCTAGCGCTGATCGTCGCGCTGGCGGCGTTGGCGCCGATCGTCGCGGCCGCCGATGCACCGGCCGATTCTTCCGGCGACGCTTCGAATGCCGCCGCGGACTCCACACCGACCGCGGGCGTCGAATTCTTCGAGTCGAAGATTCGGCCGGTGCTGGTCGAACGCTGTTACAAATGTCATTCCGCCGACGCTAAGGCGATCAAGGGCGGGTTGCGGCTCGATTCGCGCGACGCGATTCGCCGGGGCGGAGACTCCGGCAAAGCGGTCGTGCCGGGCGATCCGGCGGCGAGTTTGCTGCTCGATGCGGTTCGCTATGAAAGCTTCGAGATGCCGCCCGACGGCAAGCTCGCGCCGCAGATCGTCGCCGATCTCGAAAAATGGATTCGCGACGGCGCCATCGACCCCCGCACGTCCGCTCCCCGCGCGCCGGAGCCGTCCGTCGACGTAAAATCTGACGTTGCCGACGCCGGCGACGGCATCGATTGGGACGCCGCCCGCAAACATTGGGCGTTCCAACCGGCGGTCGAGCACGATTTGCCCGCGATTGCGAACAGCGCGGGCTTTGCCGCCGCCAGTCGCCGCCTCGATGGATTCATCCGCGCGCGTCTGGCGGAAGAAAACCTCTTGCCGGCCGTAGCGGCCGATCGCCGCACGCTGATTCGCCGCGTGTCGTTCGACGCGATCGGCCTGCCGCCGACGCCGGACGAGGTCGAGGCGTTTCTGGCGGACGAATCGCCCGACGCCGAAGAGCGACTGGTCGATCGGCTGCTCGCGTCGCCTCGGTACGGCGAGCGGTGGTCGCGGTTGTGGCTCGATCTGGCCCGCTACGGCGAGGATCAGGCGCATATCGTCGGCGACGACCGTTCGCTGTGCTATCCGAATGCGTATCTGTATCGCAATTGGGTAATCGCCGCGCTGAACGCCGACATGCCCTACGATCGGTTCGTCACGTTGCAGCTTGCGGCCGATCAGGCCACACCGGAGGACGAGTCCGACGACGTTGCGCTCGGCTTTCTCGGCCTGGGACCGAAGTATTACGACCGCGGCTCGCTCGAAGTCATGGCCGAGGAGTGGGACGACCGCGTCGACACGGTGATGCGAACGCTCGTCGGACTGACGGTCGCTTGCGCACGCTGTCACGATCACAAGTTCGACCCGATCGAGACGGAAGACTACTACGCGCTGGCCGGCGTATTCGCCAGCACGCAGATGTTCAACCGCCCGCTCGACGACAAGGCGGAAAAGAACAAGAACGGTCAGGCGAAGAAGGCCGAGCAGGCGATGCACATCGTCCGCGACGAAAACCTGCACGACTTGAACGTGTTCATTCGCGGCGACGTGAAGTCCAAGGGGCCGATCGTGAAGCGACGCTTCCTGCACGTCCTTTCGCCCGGCGAACCGCGGCCGTTCGAGCACGGCAGCGGGCGGCTCGATCTGGCCCGCTCGATCGTCGATCCGGCGAATCCGCTCACCACGCGGGTGATCGTCAATCGCGTTTGGGCCAGCAGCTTCGGCCAGCCACTGGTCGCCACGCCGAGCAATTTCGGCATCCGCGGCGAGCAGCCGACGCACCGTGAATTGCTCGACGACCTCTCGTCGCGGTTCGTGGCTGGCGGCTGGTCGCTCAAGTCGCTGCACCGCGAATTGTTCACGTCGGCCACGTATCAACAGGCGAGCCATGCCAGCGAGGCGGCCCTAGCGCGCGACCCGGCGAACGTGACGCTGTCGCGGATGAACCGTCGGCGGCTTTCGATCGAAGCTTGGCGCGATGCTCTGCTGGCGGCGGCCGGCGTGCTGGAAAATCGCATCGGCGGTCCGTCGATCGAACCGGACAAGCCCGACGAACGGCGGCGGACGATCTACGCCGGCGCGAGCCGCCTGGAACTCAACAAGATGTTGGCGCTGTTCGATTATCCAGATCCCAACGTTCACAGCGAGCACCGCACGACGACGACCACGCCGCTGCAAAAGCTATTCGTGATGAACGGCCCGCTGATGGTGGCGACGGGCGACCGGCTGGCGCAGCGGCTCATCGCCGAATTGCCGGCCGACAAAAACGGTGCGGACGGCGCGACGACCACCACGGCGCATCGGATTGACCTCGCATATCAGCTGCTCTACGGTCGAGCGGCCAGCGATGCGGAACGGAGCCTCGGCGGCCAATTCATTGCGTCGCTCGGCGAGGACGAAGCGCAGGCGTGGTCGCAATACGCGCAAGTCTTGCTGGCGTCGAACGAAATGTTGTTCGTCGATTGATGCCGACGCTCCCAGCGCGGCGGCTTGGAGCGGCCATTGGCCGCCACGAAGAACCACCGTGGTGTTTTTCCAGCGCAGAGTAAATTCGGGACAAATTACGGAGTGTTCTCCCGTCGTCGGTTTCCGTAAGGGCAGCATCCCCCCCGAATGCGAGAACACTCATGCGTGACTCGTTTTCTCGCCGATGATCGAAAGACTCTCACGTGCGATACCGCGTGTGGGCGTCATGATTGTGGGTTAATTTGGGTGGTCTTTCCAGAACGCTTCCCA
>JBBDYI010000387.1:0-10317 GCA_040901705.1 Pirellulales bacterium
ATTTCGCCGCCCGCTGATACAAACTCTCACAATCTTCGTGCCGCGTGCCTTTGGCGTCGGTAATCGCGAACTTCGCCGGTCCCCACATCGACACTGCGACGTAATCGCCGTTTTTGGCGAGCAGATAGAACGTCAGATCGAAGTTGGGCCGGCCCTCCTTGTCGCGCAAGCGTTCGGCCGTGTTGGCGGCGATGCGGCGGAGCATTTCCATGCCGGCGTCCTGTGGCGAGCGGCCGCCGCGCATCAATTCGACGGCCGTCGAGCACGAAAGATTCTGCAAGTTCGCCTCGCCCCGGCCCGTGCTGCCGCAGGAGCCAATCGCGTTGTCGACGTATAGTCCTGCGCCGATGATCGGCGAATCGCCAACCCGGCCAGCCAGTTTGAAAGCCAATCCGCTGGTCGTCGTCGTGCAAGAGATATCGCCCGCCGCGTTCATCCCGGCGCAGTGAATCGTGCCCGTCGGACGTTTGAAGAACTTCTTCACTTCGGGATCGAGAATCTCATCCGGCGGTTCGATCCAGTCGTCGTCTTTGTCGCGCGACTGCCGCCAGTAGAGCCAAATCTTTCGCGCTTTCTCGGTGAGCAACTCTTCTTCCTTGAAGCCATGTGCGCGGGCGAACTTGAGCGCCCCTTCCCCAACCAACAGCACGTGATCGGTCTGCTCCATCACCAGCTTCGCGACTTTCGACGGGTTCTTGATCTTCTGCAATGCCGCGACCGCCCCGGCCAGATGCGTCGGGCCGTGCATCACCGCCGCATCCAACTCCACGACGCCATCCTCGTTTGGCAAGCCGCCGTAACCGACCGACGTGTCGTTGGGATCGTCTTCGACGAGATTCACGCCGGCGATGCAGGCGTCGAGCGTGTCGCCGCCCTTGAGAATCGTATCATAAGCGGTCCGCGTCGCGGCCAGCCCGTTGGCGGAGGAAATCACGCGGACGGGAAACTCACCACTCTTGGGAAGCGCGGCCGTTTGCGGCGCGGTGACTTCACCCGCTGCATGAGCGGCCGCGGCCATCGTCAAGGGCGCGGCGGCCAGCGCGCCCGTAACGTTGGCGAGAAAGCGCCGGCGAGGTACGGATATTACGGTGGTGCGATTCATGGCAGTCAATCTCGTGGTGTGTTCGCCTGCGCGGCGCGGGCATTTCATAGGGCGGGTCGAACGAAGTGAGGCCCACCAGATCGCGGGATACTGGCCAGTTCCTTAACCGCGACCCGGCAATTCAATGCCCATCAATTTCATCAACATTTGCATATCCTCCCAAGTATCGCGCTTCGCGCTCGGATTGCGCAGCAGATACGCCGGGTGGTACGTGCAAACGACCTGGATTCCATGATAGTCGAACACCCGGCCCCGCATTTTGCCGATCGATTCTTCGCTGGCGAGCAGGTTCCGCGCGGCGACCGCACCCAGGCAACACAGGAACTCCGGTCGAATCAGCGCCAATTGCCGGTCGAGAAATCCTCGGCAGTTCGCCGCTTCGTCAGGGGCCGGATTGCGATTGCCCGGCGGGCGGCACTTGAGGATGTTGAGGATATAGACGTCCTCGCGCCGCAGCGTGCAGGCTTCGATGATCTTGTCGAGCAACTGCCCGGCGCGGCCGACGAACGGCTCGCCCTTGCGGTCCTCGTCGGCCCCCGGCGCTTCGCCAAGAAAGCAAAGCCTAGCCCGCGGGTTGCCGACGCCAAAGACGGTTTGCGTCCGCGTCGATGCCAATTCGCGGCAGCGGGTGCAGCCGGCCACTTCGCCGCGCAAGATATCGAGCGTATCCCCCTCCACGACGCGCGACCCGTCAGCGCGGTCGGCGTCGCCGGAAGCTTTCTTCGGCGTAGGCGCTTCCGTGTGCGATTTGGCGCGCGGCATGAGGTCGCTTTCTTCGGTAGTGCGAACCGCCGCCGCGGCTCGAGGCGTTAATTCGGCCACATCGAGGGCCGCGCCGGAGGATTGGGTTTGCGGCTCGCCGGAATGTCGCGTCGCCGTGCCAGCCGGCACGCCGATAGGCTTTCCGCGATAACGTGGAACTACCGATACGCCGGCTCGCCCCAGGGCTTCGAGCCGCTGAATCGCCTGGCGGCGGATGTCTGGGCTGTGCGGCATGGGGACTTGGCAATATGGCGGCCGACGCGTATTCCACGAAGCTGCCATTTTCTACGGCCGACCTTGCGCTCACAAGCGGTGCGCCGCCACAACGCGCCGGGCGAAGCCGGCGGTCACGATCGTGGTTCGGCGTGGACCATCCCCTTCGACCGCAGGGTAAATCCTCGCAAAACCATCACGATTTACTTGCTCGAATCTTTGATCGGAGAAACAATCGATGATGGGGGTCGGCGGCTGCGTCGACCTCGAGTGCCGCGTTGCGCAAAACCCCTTCGTGGGAGCGGGGTGGCGGTTCGTCCTGCGGTGGCTACTGCGCTTTTGCAAAGTGACGAATTGCAAAGTGACGAGGATTTTTTTTCGCAAATCGCCGCGTCATCGTGGGTACACGAGAAACAAACGATTGCTTAGCAGGTTAGATGCAGAGCATGCCTTGCGCGCCGACCTCTGCCGTTGGCGCGCTGCCTCCCACCACACGCGGCAGGCGCGTTGCTAATCGCGCCGCCTTCTGTCGTTATTTTGTTTTGGACTTTTCGCGAGTCGATTGAGTTACCCGATGCGCAAACTACCCGCCAGACGCCCCTCCCAAAATAGTGTTCGCCGCCGTCGCCGTTCCTTCGGCCTCGAATCGCTGGAGCAGCGGCTGGTGCTGGCCGCCCCGGTCGGCGTGAACGACGTGTACAACCTGCAAGAGGACGTGGCCGTCAGCAGTTTGCCGACACTGTTCGAGGCGACTTTCAATAATACGAATCCGCCGGTGATTACGACCGGCGCCACCTGGAACTTTCTCGACAAGATACAAAACGAATTCGGCCTCGATCAATCGTATCCCACCGACGGGGCAAGTCGCGCGTGGAATTCGCAGCTATTTGACGCCGGTACGTCGACGATCGGCCCCTGGGGCGTCGGACCGACCCCGCTTCAGGCCGGCGGCATCAACGCTTTTCCCGGCGCACCGGACGTGCTCGACGGCATCGACGACGCCCCCAACGGACAGGACAACCTGGTCACTACGTATCTATTCCGCCGGACGATTTCGCTCACCGGTGCCCAGGCGGCGAACACCACCGGCTCGCTGCAACTGCTCTGCGACGACGGTTGCGTAATTTACATCAACGGCACGGAAGTGTCGCGGCTGAACATGCCAACGGGCGCGATCACCACGCGGTCGTTCGCGCTCAACACCGACACAGAGACGAACTACTCCAACGTGCCGTTCACAATTCCCGCCGGCGTGCTCGTCACCGGCAACAACACGGTCGCCGTCGAAGTTCATCAAGGCGATAACGGCAGCAGCGACATCGGATTCGACCTCGAGATGACGATCGGCGCCGCCGGCGGAAGCACCGAGGGATTTGCGTATGCCGACGACACGTTTGGCACGAACAATGCCAATCGCGCGCTCGGCACGTTCGAACCAACCGGCGGCAACACGGGCGGCGGCTTGCGGGTGCGACTCGATCACGCCAATTTCGGCGGCGGGGCAAAGTCGGGTGGTTGGGTGCGGACCTTTGCGATGCCCGCCTCCGCGACCGTCGATGTCAGCGTCCGCTACCGCCTCATAACCGGCTCCGGGTATGAGAACACCGACTATGGCGAAGCCGTGTTGACCGTCGACGGCGTCCGCTACGGCTCCGCCGCCGGCACGTCCCTGGTGCGACTCGTCGGCGACGGAAATGGCGGCCCCGATGGCGACACCGGCTGGCAAATCGCCACGTTCAGCATCCCCCTCGCCGCCGGCAATCACACGATCATCGTCGGCGCTTACAACAACCAGTCCGGCGGAAATGGAGCCGCCACTAACGAGTGGACGGAGGCGTTCTTCGACGATGTCGTGGTCGGCGGCGGCACCGGGGCGGTGGGCGTGTTGGCCAACGACACCGACGCCGACGGCGATACGCTCACGGCCGTAAAGGCCTCCGACCCGGCCAATGGCGTATTGTTGTTCAACTCCAATGGCACGTTCGTCTATACGCCGAATCCGAATTTCAACGGCATCGATTTCTTCACGTACCGCCCCTTCGACGGCACAGCGCCTGGCGACCTCACGACCGTGATTTTAAACGTCACGGCCGTCAACGACGCGCCGACCGCCCTGTCGGAGTCGTATGCCACGGCGAGCGGCCAGACGCTCGTCGTGCCGGTCGAACAGGGCGTGCTGGCCAACGACAGCGATGTCGACAGCCCCTCGCTGACGGCCGCGCTCGTCACCAACGTCGCCAACGGCACGCTCGTGTTCAACGCCGACGGTTCGTTCACGTACACGCCCAACGCCGGCTTCGTCGGCGGCGATTCGTTCACTTATCGCGCCAGCGACGGTCAATTGCAAAGCGGCATCGTCACCGTGTCGATCAACGTCACGGCGGTCAACACCGCGCCTACCGCCAACGACGACGCCTATCAGATCGAAGAGAACTTCACGCTCGTAATCACCAAGAGCGGCGCGATTCCGCCGCAGCAGGTTTTCTATACCAACTTCGACACCGGCGTGCCGGGCCAGTTCACCGGTTCGGGCGCGGCGACGGGCGTGCAAGGCTTCGGCGACGTCGGCACCGGCACGAACACGTTTTCGGGCAACTTCCTCCGCAGCACGGCCACCGGGAATCCCGCCGCGCCGGTCACGCTCACGCTCACCAACCTGCCCGCGCACACCGCCGTCGACATCAACTTCCTGCTGGCGCTCATCGACTCCTGGAACGGCAGCACCGGCGGCGACTCGCCCGACTTCTTCAACGTCACCGTCGACGGCGCGTCGATCTTTTCCGAAACATTCGACACGGCGAACTCGCAGGACCAGTCCTACAGTTCCCCGTCGGGCGTGCGGCTGGTCGACGGGCAGCAACTGGGTTTCGACACCAGTTCCGGCACTTTTGTCGAAGCCGCCTACGACATGTACCTTGAGCCGCGGTTCAAGGGCATCGCCCATTCGGCCTCGACCCTGACCGTCTCCTGGTTCACCAGCGGCGGCGGCTGGTCCGGCGGCGCCAACGAGTCCTGGGCGCTCGACAACGTCGAAATCATCCTCACGGTCGAAGAAAGCAACGACGTGGCGTTGATCCTTGCAGGCGCCGTATGGAAATACCTCGACAACGGTTCGGACCAAGGCACGGCGTGGCGCGCACCGGCGTACAACGATGGCACATGGGCGCAAGGCCCGGCCGAACTTGGCTACGGCGACGATGCCGAGGGCCGTCCCGAGGCGACGGTCGTGGGCTTCGGCGGCGACGCCGGCAATAAATACATCACCACTTACTTCCGCCGCGCGTTCGAGGTGACCAACGTCAGTTCGGTCACGTCGCTGACCCTGGATCTGATGCGCGACGACGGCGCGGCGGTGTACCTCAACGGCGTCGAAATCGCCCGCGATAATCTGGCCGCCGGCGCGGCGTTCAATACGACAGCCTTCGGCGCGATCCCCAACTTCGACGAATCGCAGTTTTTCACTTTCGCCGTCGACCACTCGCTGCTCGTCGAGGGAACGAACGTCATCGCCGTCGAAGTCCATCAGGCCGACCCAGGTAGTAGCGACTTGAGCTTCGACCTGCGGCTGATCGCCACCGAGGCATCCGACCTGGGCGTGCTGGCCAACGACGTCGATCTCGAAGGCGCATTGCTTTCGGCGCAACTCGTCGACAACGTGCAACACGGTTCGCTCACGCTCAACGGCGACGGCACGTTCACCTACACGCCGAATGCGAATTATCACGGCACCGATTCGTTCACCTATCGCGCCAACGATGGTTTCTTAAACAGCAACCTGGCCACGGTGACGATCACGATCATTCCCGGCCCCAACGAACCGGCCGTGGCGACGAACGACGCCTACTCGGCGACGGAAGACGCGCCGCAAACCGTTCTTGCCGCCGCCGGCGTGCTGGCCAACGACTCCGATCCGGAAATGGACCCGCTCGTCGCCCAACTGGTCGCCCAACCGGCCAACGGCAGTGTCACTTTGGCGCCCGACGGTGCATTTACCTACACGCCAAACCCGAACTTCTTTGGCATCGACACGTTCACCTATCGCGTGTTCGACGGCACGGACTACTCCGGCGTCGCCACCGTGACCGTGACCGTGGCCGGCGCCAACGACATCCCAGTCGCCGTCGGCGAACACTACTTCGCCGAATTCGGCGGGCAGTTGAACGTCGTGGTCGGCCTCGGCGTCCTGGTGAACGACTTGGACCTCGACCAAGAAGGACTTTCCGCCGCGCTCGTCGCGGGTCCGACCAACGGCTCGTTGTCGCTCAGCCCCGACGGCTCGTTCACGTACACGCCGAATCCGACATTTCGCGGCATGGACAGCTTCACGTACCGCGCGTCGGACAACGACGATGCGTCGAACGTCGCCACGGTCTCGATCACCGTCGATAGCACGCCCGTCGCCAACGCCGACGCCTACCAGATCGCCGAGGAAGGAACGCTGGCGGTCGCGGTCGGGCAAGGCGTGCTGATCAACGATACGGACGGAGATCTCGATCCGCTCACCGCGTCGATCGTCTCTGGTCCGACAAACGGCGTCCTGTCGCTGGTCAGTAACGGCTCGTTCGTCTACACGCCGAACGTCAACTTCAACGGGCAGGACACGTTCACGTATCGCGCCAACGACGGCGACCAGTTTTCCAACGTCGCCACGGTGACCATCACCGTCACGCCGGTGAACGATGCGCCGCTGGCGGTCGACGACGCTTACTCGCTATTTGTCAACGACGTCGCGGTGGTCGCCGCCGGCATCGGCGTCCTGGCGAACGATACCGACGTCGACGGTCCGGCGGCCACGGCCGACCTGCTCGTGGACGTAATGCACGGCACGCTTGCATTGGCCGCGGACGGTTCGTTCACCTACACGCCAGAGACGGATTACGTCGGCGCCGATACGTTCGTGTATCGCGCCTTCGACGGCGAGCTCTACTCGACGGCCGCCACGGTAACGTTGAACATCGTGCCGGCTTCGCAGTTGATCGCGATCAACGAGATCATGTACCACCCGCCGTCGGAGAACGACGCGGAGGAATGGGTCGAGCTATACAACACCGGCAACTCGAACGTGAATCTGGCCGGTTGGCAATTCACCAACGGTGTTTCGTTTACCTTCCCCGCGGGACCGCAGACGGTCTTGGGCGGTCGGCAGTATCTCGTCATTGCGGCCAACGTGGCGACGTTCCTGTCCACCCACCCCGGATTCGGCGGCACGGTGATCGGCGGCTGGACCGGCTCGCTGAGCAACAGCGGCGAAACGCTCGACCTTTCCGACGCGGCCGGCCAGCGAATCGACCGCGTTCAGTATTCCGACCAGGGTGATTGGGCCACTCGCGTGGCCGGTCCGCTCGACAACGGCAGCCGCGGCTGGGACTGGCAGGCCTTGCACGACGGCGGCGGACGAACGCTTGAGGCGATCAATCACGCCATGTCCAACAATCAGGCGCAGAATTGGAGTTCCAGCGCGGCGAATGGCGGAACGCCCGGCGCGGCGAATTCCGTCGCGGTGGTGGACGTCGCGCCGATGATAACGGACGTGATGCACTCGCCGGCTGTGCCGCGGTCGACCCAGCCGGTCACGATCACCGCCCAGTTGCGCGACGAGCTTGCGTCGGGAGTGTCGGCGTCGCTGTTTTATCGCGTGGCCAACGCCAGTCCCGGTCCGTTCACGCAAGTCGTGATGTTCGACGACGGATTGCACGGCGACGGCGACGCGGGGGACGGAGTGTTCGGCGCAATCGTCCAACCGCAAGCGCCGGATGCCGTTGTCGAGTTCTTCGTTCGCTCGCAGGATATTGGCGGCAACTCGCGGACGTACCCGATGGCGGGAGATACTGGCTCGCAAACCTTCCCGCGGTTGCTGTATCAGGTCGACGACGAGGTCTACACCGGCGAGCAGCCGATCTACCGAATCGTGATGACGACGCAGGAAGCCAACGAGTTCCAGAACATCAACCGTAACAGCAACGCCCAGATGAATGCGACGTTCATCGCGCTGCGCGGCAGCGACGCTTCGGTGCGGTACAACGTCGGCGTGCGGGTCCGCGGTGCGTCGAGCCGCGATCGCACGCCGCCGGGCTTGCGCGTGAATGTGCCGCACGACCGCCCGTGGAGCGGCAAGACGTCGTTCAACCTCAACACGCAGTACACGCGGCTGCAAACGCTCGGAGCCGCGTTGTTCCACCTTGCCGGACTGCCGGGATTTACGGCAACGCCCGTGCAAGTGCGCATTAACAGCGTAAACCGTGCCACGAACGACCTTACCACGCCTCCTGGCGATAACCCACAAACCGGCTCCTACGTTCACATCGAAGTGATCGACGACGATTGGGCAAAAGATCATTTGCCGGACGATAGTCAGGGCAACGTCTATACGAAGCGGCGGCCGGACAACAATATGCAATACCTCGGCAGCCTGACGGCGCCCTATTACAATCCGGCCAGCGACCCTCAGGACTATCTCAACGACGGCTGGGAAAAGAAAACCAACGAATCAGAGAACGACTGGAGCGATTTGAACGAGATGCTCCGCGTGCTCAATCAAGTCGATCCCGCCTCGGGCGTCAGCTATTTCGATCGACTCAACGCGATTATCGACGTCGATCAGTGGGCGCGGTACTTTGCCCTGATGGTGCTGATGAACAGCCGCGAGACGAGCATCTCGAACGGCGCCGACGACGACTACGATGTCTATCGGGGAGTGGTCGACCCGCGATTCCTGCTCGTGCCGCACGACTTGGACACGATCTTCAACCAGGGCGACACGGGAACGAACCCGACGGCGACGATCTTTCAGCCGATCGACGGCAGCTTTACGGGCGACACGCTTCCGCTCTTCAACGCGTTCTTCCACGACGCAAAGATCGTCGGGATGTACTACGGACATTTGCGCGATCTGATCGAGAACGTGTTCTCGAAGCCGCAACTCGATGCGCTGATCGACAATTTGTTGGGCGGTTGGATCAACAACGACACGATCAATCGCCTCAAAACGTTCGCCGACCAACGGCGGGCGTACGTGCTGTCGCTATTGCCGACCGCCTTGACGGTGACGTCGAATCTGCCGACGGTCAGCGGCTATCCGCAAACGATCAATCCAGCCGCGGTCGCGTTCAACGGCGTCGCCGACGTGGCCGCAACGCGAAAAATTCTCGTCGGCGGCACGGAGATGAATTGGGACGCGTTCAGCCGCACATGGTCGACCACCGGCGGAACGGCCAACACCGACACGCTCATTGGCTTCGGCGCGACGTGGCGATACTTGGACAACGGCTCGAACCAGGGAACGGATTGGCGGACGACCATCTTCGACGACGACGCCTGGGCCTCGGGCCCCGCGGAACTTGGCTACGGCGACGGCGGCGAGGCGACGGTGGTCTCTTTCGGTCCCGACGCAAACAACAAGTTCATCACCACCTACTTCCGCCACACGTTTGATGTACCGGACCCCAGCCAGTATTCGTCGCTCACGTTGCGGTTCCGCCGCGACGACGGCATTGCCGTCTATCTCAACGGCACGGAAATCGCCCGCGACAATCTGGCGGCTGGCGCGGCGTTCAACGTTGGTGCGTCCAACGCCCAAGACGACGGCGGCACAATCTTCGATGTGGTAAACATCCCGGTCAGTTTGTTGGCCGTCGGAACGAACCTCATTGCGGCGGAGATTCATCAACAGAACGGCACGAGCACCGACATATCCTTCGACCTGTCGCTGCTGGCCCCGATCCCCAGCGCCGGCGTCACCGTCCCGCTGCAACCCGGCATAAACCGTGTGCTCGTCCAAGCCCTCGGCGAGGGCGACGTCGAAATCGAACGCCGCACGATCGACATCTGGTACGACGATGGTTCGACGACGAACTATGCCGGCACCCTTGCCGCCAACACGACCTGGTCCGCCGCCACCGGCCCATTTCGCGTCACCGGCAACCTTACCGTGCCCGCCGGAGTGACGCTCACCATCCAGCCCGGCACGAGCGTCTATTTCGATCCGGGCACGAGCCTGACCGTCAATGGCCGGCTGGTTGCCAATGGCACCGATCTGTCGCACATCTACATGGGCCTCGCGCCGGGCAACACGGGAACCTGGAACGGCGTCGCCTTCGCCAGCACGACGCTGGCCAACCAGATGACCTACGTCGACATGCGGTCCTCGGACGGCGCGGGCGAATCGATCCGCAGCACCAACAGCACCATCACGCTCGACCGCATGACGTGGTCCGGCACGAACAGCACCGTGCTGGAGTTGA
>JBBDYI010000388.1:0-10224 GCA_040901705.1 Pirellulales bacterium
TCCGTGTCTCCGTGTCTCCGTGTCTCCGTGTCTCCGTGTCTCCGTGTCTCCGTGTTTCAATCAAGCATTCGATATCTTCTCAGAATTGAAACACTCTGGGCGTTCGTAGTACAGCTTTGGCCAAGAGCCAGTGAGATTTTCGACCGTGGACCTTTCCCAAGTTATCGCCGACCTGACGAAGCACACCGCGCATAGCGTGTGGATGTTTCAGCCCGAAATCTGGCTGTGCGCCACCATCGTCGCGGTGCTGCTCGTGCGGCTGTTCGGTCTGCATGGGTGGATCAGCCCTTTTGCGACCTGCGTTATCGGGGTTCTCGGAGCGAATGTCGCCCAGGCGTCGATGATCCGTCAGTTCAGCGAAGGCCTGGCGGCCGCGCCGTACTTCGGCCGCATCGAGTTCTTCGACGGCCTGTTGGTCTACGACAACGTGACGGTCTTCTTCCGACTGTTCCTGCTGGCGTTCGCGCTGTTGCTGCTGGTGTTGATGCGGATCACCGGCGTGCCCGACCGCGATGCGTCCAGCGACGTGTTCCCGCTGATCCTCGGCGCGACGCTCGGCATGTGTCTGATGGCGTCGGCGAATCACCTGCTGATCGTGTTCTTGGGCGTCGAAATGGCCAGCGTGCCGTCGTATGCCCTGGCCGGCATGCTCAAGGGACGCCGCCGCGGCAGCGAAGCGGCTTTGAAATACGCCGTCTTCGGGGCGGGCGCCGCCGGCGTGATGCTCTACGGCATCAGCCTCGTCGCCGGCGTTTTGGGAACCGTCCATTTGCCGACGATGGCCCAGCGGTTGGCCGAAATGCCTTGGACCGCGGGCGGCGGCGAAGTGATGGCCCTGGCCCTCGGTGGCCTGATGGTGATGGTCGGTCTGGCGTTCAAATTGTCGGCCGTGCCGTTTCACTTCTGGTGCCCGGACGTCTTCGAGGGCGCGACGGCGGAGATCAACGCCTTTCTCTCCGTGGCGTCGAAAGCGGCGGCACTGGCGTTGCTGGTTCGCGTCGCCGTCGGCGTGACTCATCTACCGGAAGCAGAAGCGATGCCCATGCAACCGGCGGCGACTTCGACGGCGGCTCTTTCCGTGACGGAAGCATCGGTAACTCTCGCGGCTGAGAAAGCGACTCCAGAGGCAACCATGTCCGTTGCCGCGGACAATCTGTCGCCGGTCCGCAGTTTTGTCAGCCAGTTGATCGCGCTGGTGGCTATTATCACTTGCACGTTCGGCAATCTGGCGGCTTACGCCCAGACCAACATCAAACGGATGTTTGCCTATTCGACGATCGCCCACGCCGGATACATGATGATGCCCGTCGCGGCGGCCGTGGCGCTGTTGGGCGATGCTGGTCAACATGCTACCGCGGTTGAGGCGATCGGATCACTGCTGGTCTACGCGGTGATGTACTTGTTCATGAATCTCGGCGCGTTCGCCATCGTGGCCTTCCTCCGCAACAAGCTGCTCTCCGAGGAAATTGCCGACTATTCCGGCTTGATCCGCTCCTGCCCGACGATGGTCGTGTGCTTCGTCATTATCCTGCTGAGCCTGGTCGGACTGCCGCCGCTGGCCGGATTCGCCGGAAAATTCGTCGTGTTCGTGTCGCTGGCAAAATCGCAAGCGTGGTTGTTGCTCGTGGTCGCCGGCCTGAACACCGGGCTGAGCTTGTTCTATTATCTCCGCGTGGTGAAGGTGATGTGCATCGACGCGGAGCCGGAATCTCGCTCGCCGGTGTCGTTTTCGGTGCTATCGCCGGCGATGTGGTATGCCTTGGCGGTAACGACGCCGGTGGTGCTCCTGGGCGTGTTGTTTTCCTATGTGATCGACGTGGCCGAATCGGCCGTGCGACAATTGTTGTAGCCGCGCCGAAAAGGAGAACGCACCGATGCCGAAGATCGACCGAATTGCGGCGCTCAACCGCCTGTTGCAAATCCACTATCGTTCGCTGCCGATGTATCTGTCGAGCGCGCGGCCGTGGGTTCCCCGAGGGCACGAGAAGGCCCTGGAAACGCTGGAGTTGATCGTCGAAGACCAGAAGCGGACGGTCGAGAAGATTTCCGACGAACTGCTGTCGGCCGGGGCGGATATCGACACGGGCGAGTTCCCGATGGTCTATACTGATTTGCACGATTTGTCGGTCGACTACCTGCTCACGGAGTTGGTCGAGTCCCAGCGCAACGACGTCGCGGCGATCGAGGATTGCGTGGTCGACCTCGGCGGCGATCCGTTGGCTCAGGAAGCGCTCGGGGCGGCCAAGGGACATCTCGAATCGCTCGAAGAAGCCGTCGCGGACGTGGCCGCCCAGCATTGATTCTTCCCAGGTCGGCGACGCCGCCAAGCGTGACCGCACGCTGCGGGCACGATCGACGAGTCCCGACATGAGATCGCTGCGCCGCATCGCAAAGCTACCCAGAATCCCTGTCTTGTCCGCGGCGAGACTCGATGGCCCGCGCCGAAGCCGGCAAATCGCTAACCGCGGCGGGTCGTAACGGTCGTTCCGCCCGACTGTGAAAATCGCCGACGATTCGTGCGTGCCACATGCTTGAAGAGCGTGCATTTGTTGGTACAGTCGAAGATTATGGGGGTGTGAACACAACGCCGTAGAGCGACCCGCGAATGATCTAGTCCAGGTGAATCCGACCCATGCATGCCGCTCGCCATCCATTGCCTGAAGAAGTCGACCAGCTCTTGCTGAACGCCCGCTTGCGGGACGAGATCGAACCGTATCAAGACGAGTCGATCGACTGCATGAACCTGCGCCGATTGCCGACGGAAGTCGAAAACCAGTTTCTCTCGTCGATGCTGGCCTGGGAACGGGCGGCCATGACGCCGATCGCCGAATGGTTCGATCCGCCGCTCTGCCTGCCGCATCCCGACGCCTTGGGCGAGGAGCAATTGCGGCATCGGCTGTGGGATGCAATCCACAAGCTGTACGCCAAGCGGATCGTCCTCGATTTCACCGATCACCTCAGCGATCGTGAACTTTACACGCTGATCCTCCGTGACATTCTCCCGTCGCCAGAGAAGCGGCTCGACCTGCCGGACCACTTCCTGCATTGGGACTGCGCCGGCGACGAGGAAACGTATCTCCGCTACTACGCCAGCGAAGAAGAGCGGATGGCCTGGATCTGCGATGGCGACGGCGACGACAGCGACGACTCGCTCCCACCGCAAGACACGCCACGGCACCGCCGCCAAATGCCCGGCCGGCCGCTGTAGTTCGGCTTTCGAGAAGCGTAAAGCATCGTCTGGGCGGATCCCGGCCGTGGTAATCGCGGCCGTGTGATGCGAATCCTTTCGCCTACGGAGCCGCAAACCGTTTCTTCGGCGAAAGGATTCGCCTTCCTCAGCCCGTCAGGCCGCGAATCGCCCCGTCTCTGATTCGTCGTCCCAGCGTCGTCGCAAGCCTTTTTTGGCGAATATCTTAGAGAAAACGGCTCTCGACCGTTCCGCGGCCGGCGAACGACCGTTTCGGGTTGCCTGGCCCTGGCCGCGCAAAATGCGAGTGACCACCGTTGCAAACGGCTGGCGGATCGCTAAACTGATGACTTGCGTATTGTTTAGGTTTTTGTGTCGTAACAGTTTGTGTAGGAGTTCCCAGAGTCTGGTGATTGGGTCGTTAGCTTTGGGAAAGAGCCACCGAACGCACCCGGTCCACCGTCGTGAGGAAGTGCGGCTGCAGATGTCGATTACCAAAGAGCGGAAACAGGAAGTCATCAAGACCTTTCAGCGCCGTGAAAGCGATAACGGCTCGCCGGAGGTCCAGATCGCGGTGTTGACTAACAAGATCAACTCGTTGACCGAACACCTGCGCACGCACCGGAAGGATTACACCAGCCGTCGCGGGATGTTGATGATGGTCAGTCGGCGACGTCGGCTATTGGATTATCTCAAACGGATCAATCCAGAGCAGTACCTCGAAATGCTCCGCCGTCTCGAGCTACGTAAGTAGGAGTTTTCGCGTGCGGCGCGCCGCACGAGTAGTTCCGACTCATCCTTAACCGCCAGGTTCCTGCCACGGCCTCGGCCGAGAGTTTGCGGTGTTCGCAGGGCGTATTTCGCTTCGGCGAGATACATTCTCTTTCCCCGGCGAAGGCGATTGCGCACGCGGTTCGTACTGACGGCCGCGTCGCCCGCAACGAGCCCAGCGCGATCGCCGCGCTTCACGATTTCCGTATGCGGGAACACACAGCCAAAGTGAGAGGAAAATCCATTGAAAGTCAGAGTTGAAAAACAAATCGGCGACCAGGTACTGTCCATCGAGACCGGCGTGCTCGCCAAGCAAGCGGCCGGCAGTTGCCTCGTTCAATACGGCCAGACGGTCGTCCTCGTGGCCGCCGCTTCCGGGCCGCCGCGCGTCGGAATCGATTTCTTCCCCTTGATGTGCGACTACCGCGAGCGGACCGCTGCGGCCGGCAAGTTTCCCGGCGGTTTCATCAAGCGTGAAGGCCGTCCGACGATGAAGGAAACGCTCACCTCGCGGCTGATGGACCGTCCCATTCGTCCGCTGTTTCCCGATTGGTATAAGGACGAGATTCAGATTCAGGCCTTTGTCATGGCCAGCGACAAGCAGCACGACGGCGACGTGCTGGCGATGACCGGCGCTGGCTGCACGATGGGCCTGGCCGGGCTACCCTTCCGCGGTCCGATCGCCTCCGTCCGTATGGGCCGCGTGGACGGCAAATTGATCGTCTTTCCGTCGCAAGATCAGCTCGAAGAAAGCGACCTCGACTTGATCGTCTCCGGCAGCCGCGAATCGGTGCTGATGATCGAGGGTTTTGCCCGCGAAATGCCAGAGGCCGACATGGTCGCGGCGGTCGCCAAAGCTCACGATTACATTCGCGAGTTGTGCGATTTGCAGGACGAACTGGTGCAAAAGGCCGGCGTCACGCCGAAGCAGTATGAAACGCCACCGTCGTCGGGCCTGCTGGATCAGCTTGCCGCGGCGTATTACGACGAATACAAGTCCGCCAAGCTGACGTCCGGCAAGCAGGAACGCGCCACCGCGGTCGACGCCGTCAAGGCGAAGGCCCTGGCCGCGACGATTCCGGATGCGGCCGCCGGCGGTGCGGTCACCCCCGCCGCGTTCGGCTCGGCCTGGCACGATCTCGAACAGCGCGTCGTCCGCGACCTGATCCTCGCCGGCACGCGTCCCGATGGCCGCGGCACGAACGATCTTCGCAACATCGAGTGCGACGTCGACGTGCTCCCCTGCGTTCACGGTTCGGCCGTGTTTCAGCGCGGCGAAACGCAGGCGCTCATCACGGTCACGCTCGGCACGGTTCGCGACGAACAGCGGGTCGACGGCCTGATGGACGAATACTCGAAGAAGTTCATGCTCGACTACAACTTCCCGCCGTTCTCGGTGGGCGAGTGCCGGCCGATCCGCGGGCCTGGCCGCCGCGAAATCGGCCACGGAGCGCTCGCCGAGCGGAGCGTCAAGTCGGTGCTGCCCGCGCCGGATGATTTTCCCTATACGATCCGCATCATTTCCGACATTCTGGAATCGAACGGATCGAGTTCGATGGCCAGCGTGTGCGGAGCAACGCTTGGCCTGATGGCCGCTGGCGTGCCGATCACCAATCCGGTGGCCGGAATCTCCATCGGACTGGTCAAGCAAGCCGACAAGTGGACCTTGCTCACCGACATCATCGGCGACGAAGACCACTTCGGCGACATGGACTTCAAAGTCGCCGGCACGCAAAACGGCGTCACGGGCATCCAACTCGACCTGAAAATCGACGGCATCTCGCACGAGATCATCGTCGCCGCGTTGCAACAGGCCCGCGAGGCCCGCATCAACATCCTCCGCAAGATGCTCACGCGCATTTCGCGGCCGAAAGAAGACATTTCGCCGACGGCGCCGCGCCTGCTGCGGACCAAGATCGACCCCGAAAAGATCGGCATGTTGATTGGTCCCGGCGGAAAGAATATCCGCGGTATCCAGGAACAAACCGGCACGGTCATCGAAGTCGAGGACGACGGCACCGTCACCATCGCCAGCACGAACGCCGAGAGTGCCCGCGAGGCCCTCGGTCGCGTCGAGTTGGTCACGGCGTCGGTGCAGATCGGCCGCATTTACGACGGCCGCGTCACCAGCGTGAAGGACTTCGGCGTGTTCGTCGAAATCCTGCCCGGCAAAGACGGCCTCTGCCACATCAGCGAACTGTCCGACGGCTTCGTCGAGCGCGTGATCGACGTCTGCCGGGTCGGCGACCAGATGAAGGTCAAGGTCATCGCCGTCGACGAGCAAGACCGCGTCAAGCTCAGCCGCCGGCTGGCGATGGAAGAGTTGGGCGAGGAAATCAAGATGGAGCCGCACGCCGGCGGTCCGGTCGAGAACTACGACGACGGCGGTCGATCCAACGGCGACCGAGGCGACCGACGCGGTGGACGAGGCGGCGGAGATCGTGGCGGACGCGAACGAGCCGGCCGCGGCCGCGATCGCTAATGCCGTTGGCGCTGAGCCGATCACGCTGTCGATTGACCGCGCCTCGGCTCAAATGACTAATTCCAAGTCGCGGACCGCGTCGGCTCAGTTCGACGCGGTCCGATTTTTTTGGTGCTTGCCGTGTATAACGCTTCGCCCACCCCCGCCGATCAGCGTTTGATCGACCAGAGCGTGGAAATCGCTCGTCTGGCCGGTTCGCTGGCCCATGAAATCAAGAACCCGCTGTCCGTGATTCTGATGAATATGGACCTGTTGGCGGAGGACTTGGCCGACGGGAACACGCCGCGCGAACGCCGGGCGCTGACGAAAGTCGGCACGGTCCGCTCGCAGTGTAAGCGGCTGCAAAACCTGCTCGACGACTTCCTGAACTTCGCCCGCGCGGTGAAGCTCGAACTCCGGCCGAGCAGCCTCAACGACGTGGTGGCCGACGTGATCGATTTCGTTGCGCCCCAAATGGAGGAAGCCGACGTCGAAGTCATCCGGCATCTGGCCAACGATCTGCCGAGCGTGATGCTCGACCGGCAGAAAATCCAGGCGGCGATCCTCAACTTGTTGCTCAACGCGCAACAGGCCATGCCCGACGGCGGTCAGCTTTGGGTCCGCACCCGCGAAACGCCCAATACCGTCGCCCTCGACCTGATCGACACCGGCGGCGGCATCGACGACGAGACGCTGCTGCACATCTTCGAGCCGTTCTACTCGACCAAGGCCAGCGGATCGGGCCTGGGGCTTCCCACGACCCGGCGGATCGTCGAGGGCCACGACGGCACGATCAGCGTCCAAAGCAAACCGGGGCACGGCACTCAGTTCACGCTCGAGTTTCCGCTTCCGGCGCGCATCGCCCGCGATCAGCCGTAGTCGCCGAACGGTCATGGTCGCGGCAGAACGTCGATCGGTTGACGCCGTCCCGCGCTGCAACCGGTCGCAACTCCATTCACGATTCAACGCTCGGCGCGATTTGGCCGCCGTCGGTCGCGGCAATTTCGTCGCGATTGCTCGGAGTTTCCAGCGACGGCTGGCTGATGGTTGACGGGATCAGCACCCGCCCGGAACCGTCGACGAGCCGGGCTCGAAGAGCACGGCGGGAAAGCAGCGCTACGATCGTTTCCCGCTCGCCATGCCACGGTACGAACAGGCCGCGCAGTGCTTCCAGTGGGTGAGCGGCTGCGGACCGGAGCAAACGCACGCCGTCAGGCCACAATTCACAACGGGCCACGGCCGCCCACGCAATTCGCCTCCGCAAGAACAGCACGCGCTGTTCGATGCCCGATGCATCGAACACGAACGTAACGGGAAGAAACGTCCGCCACGACGCCAGAGTCAGCGCCGCCACCACGAGCGCGACCGGATTGTGGGTCTCGATCGCGGTCAGCACGGCCAGCAACGCCACGATCGCCGATATCATCAGGGCGGATCGTGGATCGTCGCGCGGCGGCCAGTTTCGCAGCCTGACCGAATCCGATCCGCGCGGCCGCAACGAGCTACGCTCGCCGCGCGCGTCGTCGCGAGCAGAACCAGGTCGGCGCGTAATAACGGACATGGCGCGAATTCAAGTGGAACGTAAGATTGCCGGTAATCCCTCTCAATCGAGTCTAACTCAAATCTGCTCCGACACAATGAAATCGGCGGAATGAGATACACGCAACGCAACGACACAGCGCCGAGCCGGAAAACCATTGTCCGGATCCGGCAACGCAAATCTACGAACAGCACGAATCGCCGTCGCAGCAGGCTGATCCCGGCAGACGATCTTCGTGCGGCTGCATCCCCTTAGTGACGCGCGGGTCGCGAGTCTGCTCGCCGCGACAGTCCATCGCCTGCATGTCTTCGGACGCGACCGGCTCGCTGGGCGGAATCGAAAAGACTTCGTCGGCGTATGGCGGCTGAGAGAATCGCTCGAACGACCGAGCGCAAACCGCCATCCGTTCGCCGCGGTGCAGCGTCTGCCCGTCGTCGTCGAGCACCGCTTTCCACGGACCGCGATAGATGACCGCGTGATGGCCGTCGAGGCACTCGCCTTGCTCGCCCTTGAACGCCTCGACGGTCAGGCTGCGAAACTCGATGCCCTCGATGACGGCCCACGGCTGGGCCTGGCGGTCGACGATCCGCAGACCGTGAAAGCCGGCGGCCTCGAAGGCGGAGAGAAACTCGCTCTCGACGAACGCGCCGCTGATGCAGCCGCTCCACAACTCGTGGTCGTGTTTGAGATGTTCCGGCACCGGCTCGTCGCAAACGATGTCGCTGATCGCGGCTCGGCCGCCGACGCGGAGCACGCGATACACTTCCTCGAATAACTGGCGGCGATCGGCCTCGCGAACGAGGTTCAGCACGCAATTGGATATCACGACGTCGATCGATTCGTCGGCGATCATTGGCGAGGCGTGCCGCAGTTCGTCGGCGAAAGCCTCGGCCCGCAGCCAGTCGTTGGCCGCGTGGATCGGATGCTCGGCGAGGTACGCTTCGAAAGCTTCCAGGTCGAGCGCCAAGTCTTGAATGCTCCCCTTGCGGAATTCCGTATTGCGATACCCAATTCGCTTGCCGACTTCGTCTTGGTATCGCCGGGCCAGCGCGAGCATGTCGTCGTTGCGGTCCACTCCAACGACGCGTCCTTTGGGGCCGACGATCTGTGCCGCGATGTAGCAGATCTTGCCGCCGCCGCTGCCCAGGTCGAGCACCGTTTCGCCCTCACGCACATACCGCGACGGATCGCCGCAGCCGTAATCGCGTTCGATGATTTCGGCTGGTAGAATCTCAAGATATCGCGCGTCGTAGTCGATCGGGCAGCACAACGCCGGCTCCGCGTTGTTGGCCGCGGCGGCGTACCGCTCGCGAACGGCGCTCTCGACGTTCAATCGTCCTTTGATGGGCGATTCTTCCGCGGATAAGACGTCGAGCTTATGCATGGTTGCGACCCATCGGGCGACTTCGCCGAGACTCAGAGGTTGTGAAAGAATCGAACATGAACAAGTCCAACCGCAACCTGTAGGGTGCTCTGTGAGCACCTTGGCACAACGCTTTGTGGTGCTCACAGAGCACCCTACATTCATTCACAACCTCTCAGTTGAGTTCGGCCGTTTCGGAAAACCAAACGAAAATGGCGAGTGAAAAACCGAGAATCGCGAATGCCGAATGCCGCGAATCGGCGGCCATTCACGATTCACAATTCACCATTTTTCATTCGCCACGATAGCAGATGGGCGAATCGTCGCCGCTACCAACCCATGACCATGTTCGATTCGATCACCTTGCGCGAACGTTCCAGGTCGGAGCCAGTCTGGCTCATATACAGGCGAATCGCGTGCAGCTTGTCGCCTTGGGCCTTGTCCAAACAATCGCGGGCCGTACCGCACGGATCGAGGCTGCCCGAAATACCCAGCGCGCCCTTGGAAATCACCCAAGTGTCGCGCGGGCGGCGCGTCAGGCGGAGCACCTTTTCGCTCGGATAGGCGTCGTTGACAACCGCCGCGGCGGCATCGTCGTCCGCTGCCCAGGTGATGATGATGTGACTGTCCGTCTCAACTTCGAACAAAGGCATAGCCAGAACCTCCCACTTTGATGAATGCCGGCGGCCCGTGGGGTCAGCCGAAGTGAACGATCGCCGCATTGTCAAAAAACGAATCGCCAAGATTGCGCCGCACAAAAGGCGCGTCACGACGACCGCCAGTCAAGCCTTGATGGTACGAAGGCCCGCCACAGGCGTCAATCGCCAATGCCAGCCGATACCCGATAGTGTGTGAGCGTCTCGATTGTGGGTGGAAAATCGGGTCTATTGACGGTAGTGGGC
>JBBDYI010000389.1:0-1521 GCA_040901705.1 Pirellulales bacterium
GCGGAAGATCAGCGTGTTGCCGTAGGCGTCGGTGTCGTAGGCTTCGCGGACCTGGCCGTCCGATGCGGTCGCCAAGCCGGTCGTGCGGTAGAGCAGGTCTTGCAGCGGGTAAAGCTCCTCGTCGTCCGGGAAGCCATTGATGCCGGCGGACGCCAGCACCTTCAATTGCAACAACTCGTCGAGATAAATACCCCACACGTACTGCCGGTACGGCGTGTTGGCGTCGCCGGTCATGTCGCGCTCTTCGACGCATCGCCAGCCGCTGTAGACGAAGTCCAACTCGACGTTCGGCACGTTGTTGTTCAGGCCGCCGTTGCTGACGACCTTCCGCACGCGGCGGCCGAAGGCGTCGTAGTCGTATGCCGCGATCGGCACGAGGTCGATGCCGCTGGCCGGCAGGCGGTAGACGTTGATGAGCCGGTTGAGCGCGTCCCATTCATAGGCCCGCTGGCCGTCGAACAACAGATTGCCCGACGGGTCGTAGGACAGCGCCTCGCCGCGGCGTTGGTAGTAGAAGATCGGCCCGGTCTCTGGCACCGACGGGTTGTACTCCGAACTGGTGAAGTACCCGCCCCGCTCGTCGAAGGCCAAGCCCTCGCCTTTCGGCTCCCCGCCGGCCGTGCCCGGCACGGGAATTTCGATCGGCGGATTGCCGACGTCGTTGAACGCGTCGACGAACGCCGTGCCCGGCGGCCGCTGCCAGGCATACGCCCGCACGATGTTGCGAATGGCGATCAGCGTCCCGTCGGGCGAAACGCTGCCGCCGGTGGCCAGGTCGAGATTGGGGTGGCCGCCCATGTTGTCCGTAATGATCGTTACCGCCTCAGTCGCGGTCACCAGCCCGCTCGCCCCCCAGTCGCTCGGCGCGATCTGGTATAAAACGACCTCGTCGGCTCCCTTCGTGCCAAGGTATTGCATTCCGGAGGTAGGATCGACCAGCAGCGTTTCGACGTTCGGGGCGGGATCGAGGTCCGCATAGCGATAGACGAGCACTTCGGCCGTTACTGTCGATGTCGTCGGCGCATCGACCGTGCCCGTCACTTCCGGCTCCGGCAACCGGTACAGCTTCGTCGGGTTGCTCGTCGGGGTCCGCGCCGTGTGGTTCGTGCCCGTGTCGCCGATGTACAGATACTGCCGCGCCGGGTCCGGTCCGGGACCGATTTCCATGCATTCGAGGTCGATCGCCAGAATGTCGCTGCCGGCCGCGTCCTTGAGCGTACACGTCTGCAACAGCCGGCCCTGCGGATCGATGGCGAACAGATGCACTGCTTCGCCGGCAAACGGACTGGTGGGCGCTTGGTCAACGATGATCCACAACACGCCCTTGTTCCGCCGGCTGGCGGCGATGTCAGAGCATTCCTGAAACTCGTTTTGCGTCAGCTCACCCGTTTGCCGGCCTGGATAAAACTCGATCGTCGGCGTGGGCGGAGTTTCGCCCACGACCGAAATCTTGGCAATCTGATTGAGACCGTTGTGGCGGCGGTTCTCGATCGTCAACGCGCCGTCGACCGGCGTATAGGT